>JALCBR010000007.1 GCA_028066245.1 Pirellulales bacterium
CGTTACGTTCAGTAGCCTGTTAACCGTCAACCTCCTATGGCGCTCGGCAGCGCGCCTGGCGGCGCGAAACACCCCTCAAATTTGACCAATGTCAGTTTCGCCCGTACGCCTGAGAGCAGGGCGTGTGGATTCCCATCGCGGGATGACTTGACCGCGTCCGTTGGGCTAGTGGACCGACAACCGGCCGGGCTCTCCAGACGATTGAGAAAACATCTTGTGGCAATCACGCAGGAACTCTGCTAGCGACTCTGCATTGCAGCCTAAAACGGGGACCGGGGAGATGACCATATGACATCCCAGCGTCTGTCGCAGATGACTTGGATCCGGCGGGGGCGCGCCGTCTCGAACCACGATGACGTTCTGACGAGTTCCGCAATCGATCTGAATCTGCGATACGTCCGACCAGGCAACGCGGTTCTTCGAGAGCAACAGATGCAACTCCACATAGATTGGTGAGACGCGTAACTGGGGAAAACGCCTGATTGCCTCCCATTCTCCGCTGCCAATAGTTTTCTTTCATTGGCTCTCAACATTGGGCCACCATTCTGTCTGCATAAGGTGACGGAGGGCCATCAAAACCTAGCAGATTCTTGCCTGGGAATGTGGCCGCATGTCGGCCGATCTGCTAGCAGAGGAGCGTAATCCTTGACTGCATCGAGATTTGGGGAGCGATTTCTTCGATGGCACCGCCTGCTTGCTGGTCTTGACTTCAATGTGGGATATGGGCCATAACACGCACCTTCGGTGGCCAAACAGGACGTTTGACACGACCTTCAAGGAGGGAGTTTGATGCACGAACAATCTTTCAGCTCGTATTCATCGTCTTCGCAGGGCGCGTCCGCGACAACGTTCGCTAGCTCGGCTCCTGCACCTGTTCCGGCGCCTCCCGCGCCCATGCAACCGGCTGATATCCAGAAGGCCGCTCAGCAGCTCTTCAGCCAAAAAGCCGATTGGATCACGTTCTATCGCGAGATCTTGGGCGTTAACGGTGCCATTCGCCAGACGTACCGTACGCCTGAGCAGATGGATGCCTTTGAGGCTTCGCCTGAGTACGAAGAAATCCAGGTCATGCTGGCCAAGCTTCGCGAAGCCACGGGCAACAAGCCCTCCGCGACTTTTGAACCGACACGAGTGATCACCGTCCGGCTTCCCAAGAGCCTGCACGAATCGCTGCGGACTGAAGCTCACGAGAAGCGCACGAGCATGAACAAGCTCTGCATTTCCAAGCTGCTGCAAGTGATTGATCGGGAACTCGTTCCGACGGAAACCTAAGAGGCGTCGCTGCCTTCACGGATGCATATGGCCGTGGATTCCGGTGTTTGAACACGCATCAGGAAAACGACAAAGACAGGCGATATCATTAACCGCTGGAACGCCCTCGCAGGCGAATCCAGCGTGCTGGCCCAACTCGCCTGCCTGACGAGACAACGCTCACGACGCAATCCCCTTCCTCCTAAACAGGTGGAAGGGGATTTTCTTTGCTCTTTGCCAGCCAGTTGGAATGATCTGATTCCGTAATACCTTACAGCAGCATGCGACAAATCTTAGAATATGGGTCTTCGGTCCAGCTCGGGATGATCTTTGATCCGGCAGGGGAGCCATGTTCAAAGCAAAACACACCAGTCCATTTCATTGTTCAGTTGCAGCGTTGCTTTCGGCAATCGTCGTGATCACATGTGGTTGTGAGGACGATACAACCAGTTCTAACACTCCGGCGGCACCAGGTGGCGGCGAGCCCGCACGTGACTCCCAGCAACCAACTGCGAGTGACAGCGCAGAAAACACTGGCATCGATACAGCCAGTAAGACGCCACCGATCATGGCGGAGACTCTGCCTCCTGCAGAAATTGTGAAGGTCCAACTGGCGGAACGTGATGCGGCAACCTGCTTGGTCAAGCAAGGAGACCAGTTCCCCAATGCTACGCTGACAAATCACGGCGGACAGCAACTTGCTTTGGCAGATACTTACGGCAATCTGGCAACGATTCTACTCGTGTGGGATCCGGATGATGATCGTTCCGTCCAACTGCTAAGTGACGTCGTGAACGAGACTGCCGGCAAGCATACCGGCATCAACCTGACCGTTGTTGATATCGGGGAAGATGGCCGAACGGCAACCAACAAACTGGCTGGGCTCTCTCCGGTTGAAAAGGGCTTTCAAGCCCTGCACGATGGGGATCGATCGCTCTATGCCCAGATTGCGACAGGCCCTGCGCCGCGGCTCTATGTCCTGGATTCGCAAGGCAAGGTGCTCTGGTTCTGCATTGATGACTCCATCGCCAGCTTCAAGGAGTTCCAAGCGGCCATCCGGTTTCTCCTGCAATCAGTGGAAGATCCGGGTAAGTAGCGAGCATAGAAACAGGTGAAGGCGACAGCACGCGAACTTACCAGGCGGGGCATTGTCTCCCTTGAAAGTGCTCCTTGGGATGTCAAAGAAGCCTCCTGGTCAAGGTTCCTGGTGGTTTGGGGGCGGCATCCTTGGAGCCGAACATTCGAGTATGCTTCGGCGGATGAGTCAAAAGCACGGCGCTGGGATCAAGAAACACACCGCCTCCGCGCAGACGCGCGGTTTCGATACAATTGCGTCCGCACAAGTAAGGTTTGACCACGAGCTTCCGCGTCTTTTGCGGCATTTCCGCCCTAGATGTCGATCATTGCCATCAGCCGTTCCGCTCGCGTGTCTGATTTTGAATCTTGTGCGACTTCGATGCCACTTGAAAAGACAGCTTCATGACCCAGAGACGGATCCTCATCACTGCGGCGCTGCCGTACGCCAATGGGCCCATTCACATTGGACATCTGCTGGAGTATATCCAGACGGATATCTGGTCGCGATTTCAAAAGCTGCGGGGGCATAACGCCATCTTCGTGTGTGCGGATGACACGCACGGAACGGCCATCACCAAAAGCGCCCGCGCCAAAGACTGCACGGAAGAAGAGTTCATCGCGGCGATGAGCGAAGCCCATCAACGCGACTTCGCCGGATTTCAGATTGAGTTCGACAACTACGGCAGCACTCACAGTCCAGAGAACCGCGAATATTGCGGACAGGTCTGGCAAGCGCTCAAGGACGCGGACCTGGTCAGCCAGCGCGTTGTCGAACAGTTTTATGACGTGGTGACCGGTGAATCACTGCCGGATCGATTTATCAAAGGGAAGTGCCCAAAGTGTGAGGCGCCCGATCAATACGGCGACAACTGTGACAAGTGCGGGCATACCTACCGTGCGACTGACGTGATCGATCCCATCAGTACCGTCAGTGGAAAGCCACCCAAGCTCGGCTCGGCGGAGCACTTCTTTGTCAACGTTGAACGCTTGCACGGATTTTTGGATGAGTGGACACAGTCCGGCAATCACCTGCAGACGGAAGTGGCCAACTATCTCAAAGGCCATTTCCTGGGGGAAGAATTGCGCGATTGGGACGTGAGTCGCCCCGCACCCTATTTTGGATTTGAGATTCCGGCGACCAACAACGAACACTTTTGGTACGTCTGGTTTGATGCCCCCATTGGATACATCGCCAGCACGCGGCAATGGTGTGACCGGCATGGCGAAGAGATTGATGCCTGGTGGAAAAACCCGGAGACGGAGATTCACCACTTCCTAGGGAAAGACATCACGTACTTTCACACACTGTTTTGGCCAGCCATGCTCAAAACAGCAGGACTCAACCTGCCGACCAAGGTTCACATCCACGGCTTTGTGAATGTTGGCGGAGAGAAGATGTCCAAGAGCAAGGGCACCTTCGTCATGGCCGAGACGTATCTCCGCCACCTCGATCCAGCCTACCTGCGATACTACTACGCCAGCAAGCTCGGACCACGGCTGGAAGACCTAGATCTCAACCTCGGCGAGTTCATCACCAAGGTCAATTCCGACCTGGTAGGCAAAGTTGTCAACCTGGCCAGCCGGAGCGCGAAGTTCCTCGCTGATGACACGCTTTCCGTTTCGTATCCGGATGACGGCGGTTTATTTCAGGCAGGAGCGGAAGCGGGAGAGAGTATCGCGGCAGCTTATGAAAATTGTGACTACAACGCGGCCATGCGAAAGATCATGGCTTTAGCAGATTCCGCCAACAAGTACGTGGAAGATCGCGAACCGTGGAAGCTTCGCAAGGATGAAGCTCGCCAAGAAGAGTTGCGCGATGTTTGCACGGTTGCGCTCAACTTGTTTCGGCAGATTGTGATCTATCTGGCACCTGTGTTGCCCAAGTTGGCCTCGCAGACTGCGGAGTTACTCAACACACCGATTACCACGTGGAGCGAAGCCCAGACGCCGCTGATGAGTGTTCGCGTCGGCCGTTTCCAGCACATGATGAAACGCATCGAGGAGAAACAGGTTCACGCCATGATTGAAGAAAGCAAAATCGAGGAGCCAGCCGAGAGTGAATTCAACGATGGACCGGAGGCTTTGGAGAAAGAGCCGTTGGCCGAAGAATGCACCATTGATGACTTTGTCAAAGTTGATATGCGCGTCGCCCGCGTGATCGAGGCTGAAGCCGTGCCGGAGGCAGACAAACTATTGCGGTTAAAACTCTCCTTGGGCGGTGACGTGCAACGGAATGTCTTCGCCGGCATCAAGGCCGCCTACAAACCGGAAGATTTGGTTGGCCGGTTGGTGATCTGCTGCGCAAATCTCAAGCCGCGAAAGATGAGGTTCGGCGTTAGCGAGGGGATGGTCCTGGCCTCCGGAGGCGGCGGCAAGGAGGTCTTTGTGCTTAGTCCCGATGACGGCGCTGTTCCGGGACAACGCGTGCATTGATTTTGCTCGCGACGACTGCGTTGCGCGCAGTGGCAAGTGTGCTGACCATTTCCAGTCAATTGACAGGCGAGCGGCTTCATTCTTGCCGATAAGCAAGGAGCATATGGTCGAGGGGGAAGACGACCAGGCAGTGAATCTCATGAGTGCCAAGATTGCCATCGCGCTGGCTGTAGTTGCCGCTGTGTGTTGTACCGGATGTGCATCCGCGCGGCACTTTCTGACGACTGGCGAGCTTCAGTCCGGAAAATCCTACCAGTTTGAACCTCGCCAGGTACATTCGCCGGACGCGTGCGAGGACTGCTCAACCGGCGGGCACAGCGTCCCGGACTACATCAGCATCAAGCACCCGGTTTCGTCAGGCTGAAGCACTGGCGTACCTCTGACGGCGTGCCAGGAACACTTTACGCTGGGCTCTTTCGCAACGCCTGCCAGTACCGCTGCGCATTGCGAAGAATTGAATACCCCATCCAGTCGAGTAGGGTCCGGCTACTGACGAGAGATCCGCCAGACTGTAAACGCGATGGCGGCTATGCCCAACGCCCACAACGTACGCTTGACTGTGCGTTTTTGCCGCTCGTGAATGGCAATTGCATCCGCGTAGCCGATGCGTGAGAACGAAACCATGGAATACAGCGAACGGTACCAAGGCAGCAGTTTCTGCACCACAATTTCCAATCGCTTCTTCCAGACAAATGTGGGTGAGCCCACGTGATCACGCATTTCAATGAAATTGTCCACGGCCAGTCTTGCCAGCGCGTCGGCATGTCGTTTCCGGCGGCGGTAGAACTCCGCGAACGCGGACAGCCGGTCACCAGGGTGCAACCTCAGGCATTGGTCCAGGTCTAAACAATCCTCGAAGGCCGCGTTCATCCCTTGCCCGTAGAACGGAACGACCGCATGCGCGGCGTCACCCAAGAGCAGCACTTTGTCTGACTTGTACCAGGGGGCGCAACGGATGGTCACCAAGGATGAAGTTGGGTTGTTAAAGAAATCCTGCTCCAGGTCCGGCATTAAGGCAGCGGCACTATAGAAATGTGCTTTGAAAAATGATCGCACGTCCGCAGACGTGGTGAGTTGGTCGAACCCGTGACGTCCCGCAAACGGCCAAAAGCACGTACACGTGTACGAGCCACCCGCGTTGGGAAGCGCGATCATCATGTAGTTCCGGCGCGGCCAAATGTGGAGCGCATTTTTTTCCAGCGCGAACCCTCCGTCCTCCGTTGGCGGAATGTTTAGCTCTTTGTAGCCGTACTCCAGGTACTCTTGGCGATAGCTGAAACGATCTTCAATTTGCATCCGCGCTCGCACGGCGCTGAATGCTCCGTCCGCGCCCAGCACGACATCGGGCGAAACACGAGTCCGCTCGGATGTCTTAGCGTGTTCAAATTCCGCAGCAGGTTCCTCAAGATCAACATTGATACAGCGTTGATCAAAGAACAGCTCGACATTGGGTTCTGTGCTCAGAGCTTCCAGCAGCGTGAGGTTCAGTCCTCCCCGAGAGATTGAGTGGATAACCTGGCTTTCATCCTTGCCGTAGGGTTGAAAGGACGTATCGCCTTGTTCATCGTGAATCATCCGCCCTTGCATAGGGACGCCAGCTTCCAGAGTTTTCTCCGCAAGTCCTACGCCTTCGAGCGCCGCTAAACCTCTCGTCGAGAGCGCGAGATTGATCGACCTTCCGCCTTCCATCGTTGTGCCGCGCGGATCGGATCGCTTCTCATACAACAGAACTTTGCGACCGCTACGGGCGAGATAGATGGCGGCCAGCGCGCCGGCAAGCCCGGCGCCCACGACCAGCCAGGATTCCTGAGACTGCGACATGGGAAGACGTTCCGTTTTTGCAGTCGACACGATCAGGCAAGGCAGTTGACCTGTCGCCCGGTGACATGCCCCTCCGAAGAAGATTTACCCTCTCGGCGCAAGTGTACCGTCATCCGCGAGCTAAGAAAGCCAGGGAACTTGGCGGCAGCAAAACCTGTTCGGCATGTGCCGGAAACTCTACAAGTTGCCGCGTGCTTCCTGCTCGCGCTCAATAGCTTCAAACAAGCTTTTGAAGTTGCCTTTGCCGAAGGAATCTGAACCGCGACGCTGAATGATCTCATAGAACAGCGTCGGGCGGTCCTCAACCGGCTTGGTGAACAGTTGGAGCAAATAACCTTTGTCATCGCGGTCGATCAGGATGCCAAGATCTCTCAGCGCTTGGTGATCTTCTGTGATATCGCCCACCCGGTCCCAGACAACGTCATAGTAGGAATCCGGCACCCGAAGGAACTCCACACCATTATCTTTGAGGATGGTCACGGTGTGAATGATATCGCTGGTTGTCAAAGCGATGTGTTGCACGCCAGCACCGACGTTGTAGTCGATGTACTCGGCAATCTGGCTCTTACGTTTGCCTTCAGCCGGTTCATTGATCGGGAATTTGATCTTGCCCGTCGCGTCGGCCATGACCTTGCTGCGCAAGGCGGAGAACTCGGTATTAATATCCTTGTCGTCAAAGCTCATGAACTGATGAAAACCCAACACTTTGTTGTAGTAGGTTCCCCAGTCATTCATCTTGCCGTCTTCTACGTTGCCCACGATGTGGTCAATCATGTTCAATCCAGCGTTTGGCGCGGGCTTCCGCCGCTCTTGGTATCCCGGCAGGAATAACCCGTTATAGTCAGCCAAAGAAACGAAGGAGTGCAACGTATCGCCATAGGCGCGAATCTTGGCGCGGCGGACGCGGCCGTTGCCATCGGCCATGTCATACGGTTCCTTGGCGGACTCAGCTCCGCGCTCAACCGCGGTTTGGTAGCAGGCGTCGACGTCGTCCACCAAGAAAGCGATGTCCAGCACGCCGTCTCCGTGCTTTCTCAAGTGCTCGGCCATGTCATCGGTGGGGAACATCGGCGTTGTCACCGCCAGCCTGATCCGGCCTTGCTTCATGATGTAAGATGCCTGGTCTTTTACGCCCGTCTCTGGACCGGCGTAGGCAACCTGCGAAAAGCCAAAAGCTTTGCGGTAGTAGTAAGCCGCTTGTTTGGCATTGCCGACAAGAATTTCAACGTGGTGGATTTCCTTGAGTGGCAGCGGATCGGACATCGACATCTCTCCTTAACGGGTCTGCGAACTGATGATCAACCGTAGACTGCGATTGACAATACGTCTGGATGGTGGAATTGCCCACGAGTAAAGATGGCCCAAACCAATCGTATTCTAAGGCACGAGCTTCAGATGACAAAGAGTCGCCAATGGTTCTCCTCTGGTGACATGCCCCCAAAAAGCTGGCCATCTGCATGGATTGCGCGGCGCAGGGAACCGAGCTTCACTGAAACGCCTTCATAGTGTTTCATCCGGGACAGGTGTGAGCGAATCTCCTTACGCCTCTGTTGTTTATTGTTTGTGTCGCTGACGGAACCAGGCAGCCCTGGCCCGAGCTTGAGGGACATAGAGCGGACTGGTTTCGTTCTCGTACAACGCGAGTGCTCGCTCTCGGAGAGAATTGATCTCGTCCTGCTGTGCCACCGTATCTTCAGTAGGCGTTTCCGAAAGTTCTCGCTCCTTTTGATTGGCAAACTCCTCCATTGAACGCCCCAAGTTGTACCTCGCCATTGGCGCGAAGAGTGACTGGGCGAATTCCTGCCGATCAAGGAATCGCTCACTGAAATAGACAACGGCCTCCTGGAAACTGCTCTTCTGAAAATGGAGCAATCCCAACCAGTACGTGGCTAACTCGCGAGACTTCCTTTTTCCAGGAACGATCTGATCGTTGTACTGGAGTTCCATATCAGCACGCTGCCGATTCTCATTTGACTCGCCAGCATTGGCGAGGATGGCCTTGAGCTCTTCGGCTCGCTGGTCAAACGCTGCCTGCATTTCGCTCAGTTGATCTGCGGATGGCCTGGCCTTCTGATAAAACCAACTTGCGGACCGGTCACCGCCCAAGTTTCCTTCAAAGTACCTCAATCGTGCCCTCAGGAGCACGTCCAACAACGTTTCAACCTTGGCCCGTCTTTGTTCTTCGAGCCGCCGCTTATACTCTTCGATTTGCTCAGGCGACATGTCTTGATTGACGTTGAGCATCGCCTCTTGTGCTTGCAGGTTGATGATCCCTTCCACAGACTGTGTCACATGCTGTTCAGGCAAGAAGAAGGGAGCCATCTCGCTGCCTGCTCGGGCGATCAACTGCTGAGTCTTTCTTTGCACGCTGGCGGGATCATCCCGCCGTACTCGCAACGCTTGAGCTTGTTGAAACTGGCGTGTAGAGAACATTCCCCATGGCATGACCGCTGTGATGTTTGGAACCTGCTGGAGTGCTTCTGCAATCTCAATCGGCTTCGTGAACAGGACAACCGAATGAGACTTGCCTTTCACCTCTGTTTGCGATGAACTGCGGCCCGGGTTGTCCGCTGAACCAGATCTGAGCCTCCCAACCAGATGGTTCTCCAAGACAAACATCCGCCGCGTCAAGAAGTGAGGCGAAGCTTCAATCATCGCCACAGCGGATTGCAATTCAACAGCACCGACGGGATATGGTCGCCCAGGTAAGTCGAATGCCCTCAGCGGGCTTTCATCGGCAATGACATCTTTCAGTGTGGCGATGCTTCCGTCGGCGTTGAAAACCGGCATTCCATATTCATGGTCAAACAAGTAGAGCTTGTCATTGATCAAGACGGCTGGAATCCAAGGCTTTACGACGCTGGTCTCCGCTTCGTTGGCGCCTGTTGCACTGGCTCCATTCGTCTTATAGCCCAGCATGACGGCGTCAAAGCCTGCTTGCCGGCAAAGCAGCGTAAAAATCCACGCGCGATCAATGACTCGCCCGCGACCGTGCAACAGGATTTGCCAGGGGAAATAGGGAACAGAGTCATCCTCAGCTTCCAAAGCGATGTTGCGTACCGTCCAATCCAGGAGTCTCTGAACCTGTGCAAGTTTTGGATCGCTGTCTTGAGCCGGGTGAAGCCGCGCCTGATGTTCGATCAAATGAGCGACTTGGCTAAGCCACAACGATTCCTGGATCGCGAATCCATCAGCAGGATTAAACTCCATCAAGGCGAAATCAGGCATGCCCGCCATCTGACGCTGCTGGGGAGTGAGATTGGCGTTGAAGAATTCAGAAATGAATGGGTCTTCCCGCCAAGGTTGCTTGTCATCGAGATGGCGAACCCACTGATTGAGCCTTTCAGAAATCGTCACAGCAACATCGGTGACTCGCGAGTCTTCCGCTTCGTTGAGCGTATCGACAACAAACTGGAAGATCCTGCCTTGCTGCTCAGCCGCGCTGAGCACGGGGACTGCGCCCGACTTTGAAGACCTCAGGCTACTGGCCCAAAGGATCAGGAAAACAAGCGCGATAGCCACCGCGGAGTACAACCAAGGATGACGCCAGAAACGCGATTTGACAGTCTCCATGATCGAACGGTGTTCAATCGATGACATCTAAACTCTCCACAGCTTCACGAATGACTCTTATCCGACGGACGAGTGCACCGAATTGATCAAGTGGGACCATGTTTGGCCCATCACTTGGCGAATTGTCCGGGGCCGGGTGGGTTTCAAAGAACAGGGCATCTGCACCGGCGGCGACTGCGGCGCGAGCCAACGGCTCAACCATCTCACGATGACCGCCTGTTGATGTTCCCAGCCCCCCCGGCTCTTGAACGCTATGCGTCGCATCAAACACAACCGGGACACCAAGCTCCTGCATTTGTGGAATCGCACGCATGTCATTGATCAATCGTCCATAGCCGAAAGACGTTCCCCGTTCGCACAACAGAACATTCGCGCACTCCCCCATTTTGAGCTTATCGACCACGTTCCGCATATCCCAAGGCGCAGCGAACTGGGGCTTCTTGACGTTGACCGCGCGTCCCGTTTCAGCGGCAGCCATCAGCAAATCGGTTTGTCGGGCGAGAAAAGCCGGGATTTGCAAGAGATCGCAAACTTCCGCCACAGGGGCAGCTTGCTCCGGAAGGTGGATATCCGTGGTTACCGGTATGTCCAACGTCTGCTTCACATCTCCCAGGATCTGCAAGCCATCTCGGATGCCTACGCCGCGAAAGGACTGCACGCTCGTCCGGTTGGCTTTGTCGAAAGAAGCTTTGAACACCAGCGGCAGGTTCTCTTGAGCTGAAATCTCTTGCAGGCGATGAGCGATCTCCAGCGTGAGATCGCGAGATTCCATCACGCATGGCCCGGCAATGAGCATGAGTTTTCTGGCCGACCCGCACTCAATGTCAGCAATCCGCGCCAACCTGCGGTCTGGAGCGCTGGATTGAGAGTTCGACTGGATCGGGTTCATCTTCGTTGATGAATTCATGACGTGGCAAAGTGAAAGTCGCGTGGCGCCAGGATCGTCATTCGTTGTGGACAACACTCAATTTCTGCCGGCGCGAACCCGAAGGGGTCGCCGTCGATCTGGATCGGCACTTCGCCATCTGTCTCAACGCGAAATTGCGCCGCCTTGCCAGAAGTGACATCAGCAGAGCGATGGTGCAGCCCTGTGAGCACCATTGTAAGGTATTTGATGCCTTTCGCGGCAGACCCGCCACGGAACGTGCAGTAGTCCAGCAAACCATCGCGACAATCAGCCTGCGGCGAAATCTTGAGCCCACCGCCGTACGCAGGGCAATTGAAGATGAAGAACCAACGAGCAGCAACGCGCGTCTGCTCTACCCCGCTCGCATCCAAACACGAGATCTGCATCTCCGGATATTGATAACTACGGAGCGACTGGACGATCGGTTTCAGATAGCTCCAATGCCGGATATGCCCCGAGCGCGCCAGCTGAAGACGTCTCACCACGTCCGCATCAAAGCCGAAGCCTGCCATCAAGAAAAAGAGACGCGAGGTTCGTGCGCTCATGTCCGCGTGATCATGCCCCCGGGATGAGCCGTTGCTCGCGGGCCCCCTCGTCACGGTAATCCGAGCGACGTCCAGGCACACCGAACGACCATGAATGAGAGTTTCTGCGACTTTCTCGGCGGTCGCTTTATTTTGCCCCAAAAACTTACCCATCAGGTTCTCGGTTCCCCGAGGCAACATCGCCAAGGGAAGTCGCGGAGGCGTCCTGTTCAGCAACTCCGCCATCGTTCCGTCACCTCCAACTCCGACAAGCGCCCTCAGTTTGTCCGTGCAGTGGAGTTCGATAGCACGAGCTGAGATTTCCTTGAGGTCAGTCATCACCTCTGGAAACAACCCAGCAGCTTTGAGCAGCGCCTGGAGGTCGGAGATATCGCCCGATTGCGAAACCGCTCCAGCGAAAGGGTTTACGGCAATCACGACGTGTCGGCGTTCTTCAAGATTTGCCATAAGGATCCTAGGCGACACCCGGCCGAATTCTCAACGCCACAACGGCCCGGCAGAGTGAGAACCCCTCTTAAGTCTCAAACTGAGACAAATTTCAGGTCGGATTCACTGGTGTACCAATTCACGACAGAAGCGTGAAGCTCACAGCGTCCGACACGCTTCCCGACAAAATTTCTCGAAATGAGACAACAAGGGCATGTGACATAAGCACCTTGAAATAAACAGTTTGAGTCAATTCGATGAAAAACTGATCCAGTTTGACGTGTTTGGCCCGATTGCTGCTTTCTTCCGAGTCAATTGACTGGCCCGCGGGGCCTCAAGCGAGCTGTTCGGGTTTGTGGTTCACTGCCCCTGGCCATATTCCCCTGCCAAGTGTATTTGGCGCGCTTGAGGTCCCTTTTTTATGCGCAGATCGTCTAACCCCCATCACCGCCGGCTTTCTCTCGGTTTCCAGTGAATTTCAGATGCTAGCCTTAAGGTGTCGTCGCAGTAGACGCCGTGCGGACCGAAACGCCTAAGGTTGAGCACATGGCCGAGAACAAAGAAGAACCGGAAACAACAGAAGCCCCCGCAAAAACAGGGCTGAAACAACGGATCGCGCAGTTCGGCAAATCACTTGTCGACCGTTGCTTACGGCCGCGCGTGATGCTCTCGTTGGCCGTTTCTTCATTTGTCATCCACAGCGCTCTCTACTGGTACTACTCAACGCTGCCGACAGACCATTCTCGCGAAGTCGCGTTGGGGGAATTTCATTACGTCGCATACACTTCGGACGGCTCTATTGCAGAAGCAGCGCTAGTTTCGAGCGCTGATTTCGAGTTGCACGTGATTCTGATCCCGACAGTTGAGGAGCGAGCCCGAAAGCTCATTACGTTGCGCGAGCGGAAATTACGCCAAGAGATTGAAGAACTCATTCGCCAATCGAGAGATAGCGAGTTTGCCGATCCACTGCTCGTCGAACTCAAAAGGCGCCTGCTGGGGCAAATTAATCACACATTGGGGATCAAGGCGATCGAAGAGGTGCTGATTACCGAACTGCAACTCTCCCAGCGAGAAGCTGAATCGCCGTCGCCGAACGAGTCAGAGGCAATCACAGCAGCGGTTACTGTCCGCAATAACTAGCTGAGCTTCTTGCAATTGCAGGCCACGTCGCCGATCCTCACAGGGCTTGCTATCAACGCTGGCACTTCTACCACCCGTCCATTGATGCGGTGCGTCAAATGACTACCACGTCTGGTTTTGAGTAGGAAGGCGTGTTTGCATGTTGGCGGTCGCGGCTCCGTTCGTATTGACGCGATATTGCCGCACCGTGATACTGTCGCCCCGCCCAAGAAACGATCGGAAGGATTCTAGGTTTTGCTTGCCTTTCAAGCAAAAGACATCGTTTTGCCAAATGCGGAGCGCGCATGGACGCACGGTCTTCCATTTTTCGCCGAGTCTTTGCCATCGGCAGGCTGGTGCGCACGTCGAAAGACGTGCGTCAAATCGGCGAGTCGGGACCGGCGACAGGGACTCACGAACACGTCTGGAAGCATGACCGTGCAATGCTCGTCAGCTTGGCCGCTGGCCTGGCTGTCATTTTAGTCACGGCCAAGTTTCTCCTGCTGCCGTATGAAGTTTCCACATTTGGCGAGTTCGTTCGTTATTGCTTGCGCCTGGCAATCGTTTTTGCCGGAGACATCTTCTTCGTCTTTGCTTTGACGTTCACCGTGGGCGCAATCGGTCGTTGGGCCATTCGCAGTAAATGGACGGCCTGGCCCTGGAGAATCGCAACGGTCCTGCTGTTTGAAATTGCAGGCTTGTATACGGTGCTGGCGTTTCGCGTGTTCATGAAGACGACGGAGATGATCACGATCCGCATGCTCTCCTTCATGGGCGAGCCGGGGATAATGCTGTCGTCGTTTGAGCGCTACCTCACCCATCGGATGGTCATCTTGTTCTGTGTGATTTGCGGAGGATTGCTGATTGTTCCGCTTGTCGGCAGATACCTGGCGCGTATGAAACTGTTACCCGCCCTGACTTGGAAGACGATGGGCGCTGGCATGGTGCTCGTCACGGCCTATGCCGGCGTTTGCAAGGCCTACATCAATGACCAATGGACGGATCCCAATCGATGGGAACTGAGGATTTCAGATAATCCGCAGTCCACGTTGCTGCTCTCATATCTGAAGTCGTTGGCTCGTGATGAGGAGCTCCTGTCGCTCGATGATTTCGGTGAGATCGACGTGAGCGATTTCCAAGGCAGCGAGCATCTGGCAATCGAGTTACCTGCTGGAGTGCAGCGTCCCAAGAACGTCTTGATGATTGTGATGGAGTCCGTTGGGGCAGAGTACCTCAACCTGTATGGCTCCAAGCACGAGACCATGCCCAACCTTGCCGCCGCCGCTGCGGAGAATGGTGTCATTTTTGAGAACTTCTATATCCAAGTTCCCTACAGTTGCAAAAGCCTGGTCTCGTTAACAACGAGCGTTTATCCGCGCAGCGACTGGAATCTCATCGTCCGCGACAGGACCGACCTTCCGGTCCCCACGATTGCCGAACAGCTTGCCGATAATGGGTATCGAGCGGCGTTTCTGCACAGCGGCTATTGGAGCTGGAAGTACCGCGACCAGTTCTTTGGTCGTGACGAGCGCGTCGAGTTGATTGACGCCACCACGCTGCCTGGCCCTTACGTCAACAGTTGGGGTAAATCAGATACCGTAATGTATGAAGCCGCATTGGATTGGATGGAAAACGGCGGCGATGATCCATTCTTCCTGTTTGCCTTTACCATTGAGACCCACCACCCGTACTCCAGCGACGGCAAATACTCATTTGATGTTCGCAAAAAAAATGGCGAACTTGATCGATACTTGAACGCCATTCGCGAAGCGGATGCCAAAATTGGCTGGGTGTTGCAGGAACTCAAGGATCGTGGCTTAGATGAATCGACGCTTGTCGTCGTAACGTCTGACCATGGAGAGGCCTTTGGTCAGCATGGGCAATGGATCCACGGTTTCGGCTGTTATCAGCCAAACATGCAAGTGCCACTGGTGATGTTGCACCCCAGCCTGAAGCACATGCCACGGCGGAATGCGTCCGTTCGTCAACAGATTGACGTTCCGCCAACCTTGGCATCCTTGTTAGACGTCGATCCCTCACCGCTCTGGCAAGGCAAGAATCTCTTTCGGCAGGGAGCGGATAACCGCGCCTATTTCTTCTCGCTAGGCGGCAGGTCCGTTGTCGGCCTACGGGATGGTAAATTCAAATACATGTACTACGTCAACTCTGGATTCGAGCAACTCTTCGATATCGACCGTGATCCCCAAGAGTTAGAAAACCTTGCCGCACAGCATCCGCAACGCTGCGATGGCTACCGCAAACGGGTAGGCGGGTTCATTGGCTATCAACGCAACTTCTTTAAAGACATGGGAGCCTGGTAGCGGCATGCTTCGTCATCGTTTTCAGTTCTATCTGGCGCTGGCTGCGTTGACCTGCGCCTTGATTTCTGGCTGCTCCCAAAAAACGGCCGAAGACTTCAGCACGAAAGAAGGGTTCTCACAGTACCTGCGCGCCAACTGCGTGCGGAGCGAGTCGCACTTCAATCCACGGCCCATGCGACTGAAAACACTCAGAACCATGACCGGCGAACCAGTCGCCGTTGCCGATGTCGACAAAGCCACACAAATGTGGCAGTTCGATTTTAAAGACGGCACGATGGACCTGTATGTTGTCCTTGAACCAGGTGCTAGCTGGCGGGACAAATCACCCAAGGTGTTCATCGACATGCATCGGACGGGCCTGCTGCCCTAGCGAAACGCTTCGCTCGCCGGACAAGATTCCACTACTCCAGGCTCTGAGCCAAAGCCTGCCTGCCGCCGCCGTTGTTATCAACGCCCTCACTGGACCGCTGAACGGACGAGACCAGGCGCCTCGTCCGCCCGAGATGCGCGCAAAGAATTGAGTAGAGATTCAATCTCTTCATGCCGCTCCAACGTCTGTGAGATGATCAGTCTTCCAGCAAAGATCTTGAGCGATCCGTTACCTGTGCCTTCATCAGACCAGCCTTCGATGCCGGTGGAGGATGGCATTCTGAGGATGATGTCAATCAGCCGTTCTTCCGGCGTCATATCCCTGGCAGGAACTGGTGAGATCACCCACGGACGAGGCCCGTGGAAAGGGAAGACAGGTCCAACCTGCGAGACGAATCCTTTGATTGCTGTTGTCTCGGCAGTCGCGTCGTCATTGGATCCCTTGGTTAGCCCTAGTGCTTGTAGCCGCTCAAGCGCCTGAAGGAGCTTCCGGTCAGTCCTTAGTAAATCAGCGCACTCGTAAACACGCGTGAACACTTGCTCTTGCGCTTTGTCGATTGACGAGATGACAAGTAGGCCTTCGTCAACGTAGATGCCCAATCGAGGAGGGAGTATCTTGCGCAGCGCCGCATTGATCTGAATGTCATTGAATGATGCGTTCAAGAACGTGGTGTCAGGGTCGACACGCACTTGGGCTAATCTGACGTGATCGAGCGTCACCGAACATTCCAATACCTCCTCCAGAAGTTGCCGGAATTCCGTCAACGAGATGCCATCCAAGTGCAATCGCACGTGCTGCCTGAGCTTGGAGCGAACAACATCGCGTGCGTCGCGCCGCGTCAGCGTGCTCTGTCGCGGAATGGACTTCTCTTGAGAGTTCGCTTCCTTCGGCAAGAGCGTTTGAGTATCTGCGCAAGTTGAAAGTGCGCTGCGGGCGCAAGTTGAGCCAGTCCCCAACCCCAGCATCAGCAAGAGTACGGTCTGGCGGTCACAAATCATCGATTGCCCTCTGGCTGAGTTGGTGTGATCCAAGCGAGAAGCACCAGCGGTCTCGGTCATTTGGGGTGACGTTCAAGATCCTCATTGCACGGCTCAGTGAACATCAGAAGCCGCATTTGCGAGCCTAGCGCGCATCAAGTCGAGCAGTTCCGCAATTTCTTCATGCACTTCCTCCGCCTGCGAGACCACCAGCTTGCCGGCAAAGATGTTGAGCGTTCCATTCCCCGTACCATCATCCAGCCAACCGTTGCCATCCTTGGTCCCTGTAACAGAGGTGATCATATCGATGAAGCGGTCCTGTGGACCGTCATCGGAAGAGGTATGACCAATAAGAAGTTCATTGGGAAAATCAAACTGACACATCCCTCCGCTCGATTGCGCGATGAACACATCATTTGCGCCATTCACGTCGTCACTATCACCAGCTTTTTCCTCCGTGGTTTTTACCGGCTTGGGCGGCATAATCGTCCGCAGGAACACCGCATCGGCTCGCAGTAAGCCTTCGCATTCGTAGACTTCCGTATAGTGCTGCACCTCAACCTTTTCCCGTGACGTGAGAACAAGCAGACTTCCGTCGATGTAGTAGCCCATTTCCAATTGCGGCAGCATAGTCCGTAAAGCGAGGTCCAGCGGAATGTTATGGTAGGACGCTGTGAACGCTGCTGTTTCGGGATTAATGCCGACCAATTGCAATTCGAGTTTGTCGATCATGACCGGGCAATGCAAAGATTCCTCAAGGAACTCGGCCAGGCTTTGTACTGGCACATCTTTGAAATTGAATTCAATATGTTGCCGCAGCAACTTTCTCACTGCTTGGCTGGCTTCGCGTTGCGACTGCTTAGGCGTGCCGGGAAGAATGTCAATGAAATTGTCGGAGCGATTGGGGGTTCTTTCGCCAACACGGCGCAGACCGACGGGGCTTTCCCCCGCAGCTTGCTTTTCCTGCTGACCTCGCTCGGCCGTGCCCGTGGCCCATGCGGCGCTAACCACACAGATTGCCACGGCAATGGTCAACATGTACCTAGCACGCAATACGATTTGGCAGTGCGACATGGGCTCCCCTTGTGATTGGCCAATTAACGGAATCGTCAATTGAAAATAATTCGCTTAACGCCCAGCGTGAGCTACGGCGGCGCGAATGTCCAATAAGTCCCGCGGATTCAGGGATCGCAGCATGGAGGAGAGCGAAGGCAAGCTTCAGCTATGTGCCCAGCTTCTCGCGGACGTCCGTTAGCGCAAACCCCAGGAGGTTTTCCCCTCGCCCGCGTTTTCTTAGGAGAGGCTCGCTACCACGTGGGCTCCGCGCCGGGCTTGGTGATCCGCGAATCAAAGACCGCGGCCATTGTCATCACGGCCAAAGCGACTCCGTGAAAGATGCCAACGGTCGAGCCCCACCAGAACGCACAGATGGCGCAACTCCCCGAAGCGAGATACATTGCGAAAAACAAGCGTTGCAGCAGACGGTGAACCTGGGTTCGTTCAGCAAAACGGACCACCAGCGCGAGCGTCACGCCGGCTGCCTGAAGCGCAAAGAGCGTCCAAAAAACGCCGGGAAGCGGCATGGAAAGCATCAGTTGGAATCCCTCCCTGGAAGCCGTCGCATCCTTGCGCGGCCGATACTGGATCAGCGCCGTGCGGGTTGGTGGCGCAACGCGGTGTTGCCATGCGATCCGCGTGCCAAAATCTAGGCCGGATCGCCAATTCGCGTCAAGACGAAGGAAACCACCAATGCTGGCACGCTGCTATGGTGTAACCAGTCCTGGTGAAAATCTACAAAGCAAGCCCAATCCGCTTCAATTCTGCAACGATCAGAGAAAACTTGATCGCCCAACAGCATAGATGGGTTCGGTGACAGAGATTCCAGTCCATCAACACTTGGCCAACACATTTTCCACAGCAACGGCTGCGGTCGCCACACTTCCAAAGCGAGCTTTCACCCGGCAGCAACGCAGTTCTACGTTCGTTGTATCGCGGTTCTTTCTCCGTTCCGAGTTTTCAAATTCCGCGCCAATCACCCGCCTGAGACAATCGGCTACCTAGCGGAGATTGAGATCGACATTCAAGACGGACCTGTGACAAAGGAGGACGGAGATGAGTGCGACAGATCAGGCAACCAGCACAAGCCCTGTGGAACAAGGGAGCTTGGACGAGACCAGTTCGGCCTTTGAACAACGTTGGTCACACCTGATCAGCGTGACGAACTGGGAAAAGGGCAAGATCATCCACCAATGGCGACAGGCGTTGGTCGATGCCGGCGCCAATGCCACGGAGTATTCGGACGATGCCTGGAGCCGCCGCGTTGGGGGCGTCAGCGGGCAGCACACCGGACGGCTTCGCCGCGTTCACGAACGGTTCCATGCGTTGCGAGAGACGTTTCCCGGCTTGTATTGGAGCCACTTTAATGCGGCGACGGATTGGAACGATGCCGAGATGTGGCTGGAGGGCGCGGTGCAGAACAAGTGGTCCGTGCAGGCGATGCGCAAGCAACGCCTGGAAGCCACCGGCGGAAGGCCTGAAGAGATGGCCGCTGAGGAGCCGGCAGCAGAGTACGACGAGGACGCGTCAACCGGAGAAAGCACATCTCCCACCGCCGCGGCGGAGTTCTTGAACGAGATCATCGGCCCCAATCTTGACGAGGGCCCTGACTTTGGTGACGAACCCCCGTCACACACTGACGCGGAACGGAATACGTCCGCAGCCGAGATGGAAATCGCAGCGCAGATGGGCGACGTTTCCACACCTGCTCCGTTTGAAGATATGCCGGAACTCCCCATGGACATGGCGGAAGCCTTCGAGAACCTCAAGCTCTCGATTCTCCGCCACAAGTCCAAGGATTGGCGAGACGTGCCACTGGACGCCGTACTCTATATCGTGAATGGCCTCAAGCAGCTGGCGATATCGCCCATGTAGCGCGCACGGTTTATTCAGCTTATTCAGTCGAGTTGGACTCGCCTGTCCGGGCGATTGCTTGTGAACACAGCACCCTGCGGTATTCCATGCGCCCTGGCCAGCCAAGCCACTGATCTTCTATTCTGTGATCTATCGTCCTCCGTCACACGTACTTGGCGTGGCAGTGGCCGTGTTGACCACAATGACGAAGTGAGGCTCCTTGCCGTGACTCCTCCTCGCGAAACTGCCGGCGAAACCGAACCAACCATGAGCGTCATTCTCTTCGATATCGATGGCACACTCCTTTCCAGTGGCGGTGCTGGGCGGTTGGCTATGCAAAATGCGCTTGCGGAAGAGTTCCAACGAAGCGAAGAGATTCCCCCCGGCATGATGGCCGGACGGACAGACCGTGGAATCATTCAAATGCTCTTTGAACTGCACGGTCTGGAAGAATCAGAAGAGAATATCGCCTGGTTTGTTTTGCGATACCTGTCACTCCTTACGCAAGCCATGCACCTGCGGGCAGGTGGGATTTTGCCGGGCGTGGAGGAATTGCTGGCGGCACTTCAAGAGACGGGTTCGCATATCGGACTGTTGACAGGCAACATGGCGCGAGGAGCCCAGATTAAACTTGACCACCATGGTCTCGCAGAGCACTTTCCGTTTGGAGCCTTTGGTGATGCGCGGCTCACTCGTGACGAGTTGGCGCAGGACGCATTTGATACGGTGCGAGAGCACATCGGCGCGGAGATTCAGGCGGAAGAGATTTGGATCATAGGTGACACCCCACGAGACATTTCCTGCGCGCGAGCAATTGGCGCGCGCGTCCTGGCAGTCGCTACCGGTGTGAACGACCTCGACGATCTGAGTGAACACGGTCCAGATTTGTTGCTGGATGACTTGAGTGATACCGCGGCCGTACGATCGAAGTTGGGCGTGTCATGATGGCGAACGTCGGCTAAGACTCGATCGCCTTTCCAGCTTGCATGTGCGGAGTTTCAACAGGCCGCTAGGACAGGATTCCGCCGAGCCGACTGCAAGAAGGCTCCAAAAACCGATAACACCGCCCTCGACGTCGCCGCGCATTCGGCTAAAATGCGAGTGCGGGGTGGAGCAGCCCGGTAGCTCGCGAGGCTCATAACCTCGAGGTCGCAGGTTCAAATCCTGTCCCCGCAACTTTTCCTGGAGTTACGCTCCTTCTTGTCGGCATTCTCCGGCAGATCGCACCAGCCATAGCTCTGTTGACTTTGGAACGGAGCACGGCTGATCGGTGGCGACAGTGATTGCTCCGCCATGCTGGCGGTCGCTCCCTGGTCAACCAAGATCGCAATTACTTCCCGCCACTCGACTTTGTTTGTTGCTGGTAATCTTGGATTAGCGTCTTGATCTCCTTGAGCAGGTCTCCGCTGGCTTGAGAGGCCGCCCGTTGTAGATAGTATTTTGCCAGGCCAAGCTTGCCCTCCTTCCGTTTTTCTTCCGCTTTGGCGACGAACTGCGCTGCCTCCGCGTTTCGGCCCGCTTGCTTAGCCTCCCTAGCACGGCGAATGCTATTCACATGCATTGAACCGTAGTTGGACGCCGCCGAACGGTCGTCCGATTCGCCTGCAAGTTGCTGGGCGAATTCGCTCCGGTCCGCCATCCCTCGCCTGTCAGGCTGTGGCTGGACAATCGTGCCCTGACCCAGCAACATCTCATCCATCCAACGCATATGATGAATTTGAACCGCAACGCTGACACCAGCAGCATTGTGGAACCTTCCCAGGCTACGATTCGGTGCCAATGAGTGACCAAAACTAGGTCGGGCTGAGCCAGCTCGCCCCAGGCCACCCATGTAGCCACGGCCGCTGTCAGGCGCGAGCACGGTTGTGCTCACGGAGAAAGATGAGAAAGTGGGAAGCTGAACGGTTGTTGCTTGCTGCTGCGCGTGAACTGGCTGCGGCATGCTCGTCAGCAAAGTGCTTCCGGTGATCAGCATCGCGAACGTTCGATTCACTTCGCCCTCCGAGGCACGCTGGTTGATTCAACGCCAGTCAATTTTGTTTGGAGTGGAAGACTCTGATCTCTATAAGCACCCCAGTCGGGCTACGTAGCAAGAAAGTGGTCACTCGCGAGTCAGCGTTCCATGTCCTTGCAGTTTAGCGAATTCAACTCACCTAAGGCAACGAAGTCTGTCTCAGCGAGAGCCCGGCGTTGACAACCGGCATCGCCGAATGCGCATGTTGGCCCTCAAGTAGCAGTTCTCATAGCTGGTGCACCCATGTCCGAATCGGTCTGCGGCTTCCTCAACTTGAACAAGCCAGAGGGCTGGACATCGCGCGATGCAGTGAACGTTGTGCAACGACTCGTTCGTCCTGCCAAAGCAGGGCATGCCGGTACGTTGGATCCGCTGGCGACTGGGGTATTGGTGGTCGCCATTGGCCGTGCCACGCGGTTGATTGAGTATGCCCAGCGAGGCGTCAAACGATACCGTGGGGAGTTCCTCTTGGGACGCACAAGCAATACGGAAGACATCGAAGGTGACATTGTTGAATTGGACAACCCGCCGCGTCCAACTCAAACAGAGATCGCATCGGCCGCGGAGAACTTTCAGGGAACGATCCAGCAGCGTCCGCCAGCGTTCTCAGCACTCAAAGTCAGCGGCAAGCGGGCCTACCAATTGGCACGCTCCGGTAAGCCCGTTGAACTTGAAGCACGGACTGTGCAGATCTACGAACTCACACTGCTAACTCTCGAATACCCCAAAATGGTACTGGAGATCGTCTGCGGTAGCGGCACGTATGTGCGCTCCTTGGGGCGAGACCTGGCTGCTTCACTGGGAACGGGCGCAGTGATGTCGAGTTTGACGAGACTGGCCGTAGGCCCGTTTAAATTGAAAGACGCCTTCGAGCCCGCCACGCTTTCAGAGAAGACGTGGCCGGACAAATTGTACGCGGTAGATTTTGTGCTAGCTGACTTGCCCCGACTCACTTTTGACGAAACTGAAGTCCGCCGCCTCGGTCACGGGCAGCCTGTCGCCGTGAATGATGGTTCTACTGACAGGCAAGAGTTCGCCGCGTTTGACGTGACTGGTCGATTCTTGGCTGTCGTTCAAGCCGTGCGGGGCCGGTGGAAGATCGTCCGGAATGTCAGCCTTGGATCAAGTTGATCTCGCGCACGGCTCCTGGCCGCCGCGTACTGCCATTGGCAAACCACACCACAGGTTACAGCCAACGAAAAAGGTTGGAGCACATTTGCTTGCGTTCCCCGAAGGGAATCGCGAAACGGCATGTGTCCCAACCAGATTCGCACCCTGCTGGTCTGATTTCCGTCGCCCTTAGCAAGAACCGGGTGAGTTACGCTGTCGAATCATGCTTTTTGCCGGTGGCCCTGTTTCGCGAACTCGCGCGTCAAAACGGCTTGCCGACCGAATTGAAGGACCGTCAAACAATCTCCATGAATGCAGGCGCGGCGGAACGGACCGAGCATTGTTCGTTTTCCAGCTGCGCAAGTCACTAATTGACAGATGTTTACGCAGGCTGATCTCGATGGCAGGGCCACCGCTGACTATTGATCGATAACCAAGAGTACGCTTGGCCGTCTTGAGAAGTTCAGCGGGATGTTTGCTCAAACCGTTTTTGACGGTTCCCGTTTCCGCTGGTCATTGATAGACCGTCATACTGACGGGGACTTGGAGCGTCTTGAGTTGGGGATGATCCGTGGTGAATTTCAGCATGCCGAATTCCCCATTGGCAATCGGGCCCGTGAACTCAACTGGAGGCGCGTTGACTGGCACCTGAACTGTAATTTTGTAGCTGACAGCCTGACCGTCAGAGCTTGAGGTAGGCGAACCAACCTCCACCTCCAGAAAGCCTGGATTTGCGCTTTCAAACTGGAGGTTGATGGAGTTGCGATGCTCGCCGGTAAAGTAGAGTATCATCTCCCTTTCGCTACCATCACGAGCAAACACACGTCCAAACGCCATGGCCTGCAACTGCCGGTTCCAAGCACTTCCGCCCATGGACACGTCTGATTTGATGTTGCCAACAACTGTGACCGAGAGCGGAGACAACGGTGCAAGCATGGGGAAGGAAATTTCTTGAGAGACTTTTCCCATCGGCAAGCCTGGCTTGACTGTGATCGAAACGTCATATCCTGCCTTGGGCGTTAGGCCTGACTCAGGACGCAAAGCCAATTCTTCCGCTGAGAGAGGGCTCAAAACGACTTCAAAGAACCTGGATGTTTCGGGTTCCGTGAAGATCGGGGCAGGCATGGTCAACTTGTCGGTGTGATATGCATAGATCTGCGTACTCAACGACTGCTGAACATCTGAGTCATTGCTTTTCAAATCGATCTTGTCCGAGGCAACGCTTGGGCCAGGAACGCGCATCGCCGACACGCTTAGTAGCGTGCGTTTCGCCTTTGGATCATTGGAAGACAACGTGATCATGCGAGAAAATGGTCCGGTCATAGGCACGGGCCCTGTTGTTTCCGGAGGTTCCCACGAAAAGCGTAGTGTTGTCGATTCCCCCGGTGAGAGATCGTTCTTAGCCAGTTTGAATTCGTATCTCCTTTGCGCGATTCCATCAGCCTTGAGATGCAGAGGGGCTTGGCCGGAATTCGTGATCCGGAAGTTGTGGGAGATTGTTTCGCTTAGGACGACAAGGCCCGCGTCAAAAGCCATCTCATCGATCACAAGCCTGGGGTGCACATCGCCCGAGCTTGGCTCAAGCCATGGATCAACTTCGGCTGCGGATAACGGCGCAAGGACATCAAACCCCGATGCCTTTCCATGTAGGTAGACGGTCAACCCATATCCAAAGCCGCATCCCAGGGCGATCGCGAACACGGCAACAATGGCTGATTTCATAGTGGCGGCGAGTAAGCTTAAAGGCGTGGTTCTTGGGCCCAAAATTCGGTTGTTTGAGTTTGTCCGGCAGGGCGGGGCCAATGATCGATTGTTTGCAAATTTCGCTCCCAATCCAATGGTCGGGATCGGCAAACTGCAAATTTGCGAACAAAGATCTTCCATCGCTTACGCGGTGGTCAAAACGAAAGTTCAGGGTGACACTACTCACGTCCACGCATTGGCCGTCTTGAATGATGCCTGTTGGCAACGGGATGGTGTCGATTGGCAACGGTTGGCATCACCGTGAATTACCACATCTCAGTGAGTCTGAAGCGCCGTTAACTTTGGCTCGTTATGGGTTTAGACCCCGTGTCTAATTTCCAGCGTTCAACTCACTGGAAGAAGTTGGCTCGCGGGTTGCATTCGGTGAGTGCGGACTGCTTGTTGTAAGTCCGCCGAATGCACTCGAACTCGCTGAGGCGTGAAATGACGGCTATCTCGCCAGTTTCCTCCGCTGCGCTCCCTCCCGCACCTGCGATGAATTCCGCCAGTGGCGCGGAAGCTCCCCAGGCGCCCGCATCCGCAGAAACTCCCATGGAAATGGCCGGCGCGCCTGGCACAAACGGTTTCTCCGCTGAGGCGTCGGCTTTCGGAGGTCAAGCCGGCGGCGCCGCAGAACTCGCTTCCGCTTTGTTGCTGGCGCTGCTGTTTTCTGGAGAGGAAAGCGACAACAACAATTCATCGACCGCCAAGCTAATGCTTGGCTTGGCCGCTTTAGCGATGTTGGCTCCCCAACAGGGCGGTGCTTCCGCGTCGTTTCAGGCGTCCTTTGGTGACGCTGGAGCCGAACAATCTTACAGCCAGACCGCCGATATCGCCCCGACAACCGGCGCCAACATCGACGTCACAGCCTGAAAATTCCCTGTCACCGGCCTCGCTCTACGTCGTTTGGTCCAGAGCAGTGGTGAGGAAAGACCTGGCTTCTCGCGCGGCGTCATCCGGGTTCTCAATGTAAGGATAGAGTTCCACGGTCAACCAACCGTCGTATCCGGTCTCTTGGATAGCGCGCAAGGTCGCAGGGAAATCGATCGCTCCCCGACCTGGAATCAAGTGCTCGTGCACGCGCGTCGCGGCGATGTCTTCCAGATGGTAGTGCCGCGTGTGACTGGCCATCTTGGCAACCCAGTCTTGTGGGTCTTCACCAACGCAGTACGCGTGGCCGATGTCAAAATTCAAGCCAATGGCGGGCGAATCGATTCGGCTCACGAACTCCAGGTATTGATCGAAGCGTTCGATCATCAACTCCGGCTCCGGTTCGATCAGCAATCCGATTTCGAGTTTCTCCGCAGTTTCCACGCACGGCATCAATTCCTCGTAAAAGATGTCCGCAGCTTCCTTCCATGACTGCCCTTCCGCCAGCGGTCCCCCCGGCTCAGTCGTAATGTGGGGGGCGCCAATATCGGCCGCCAGATGCAAGCATCGTTGGGTGTGTTCG
This sequence comes from Pirellulales bacterium, assembly GCA_028066245.1. Lineage (GTDB taxonomy): Bacteria > Planctomycetota > Planctomycetia > Pirellulales > S012-138 > CALJLD01. The sequence continues at coordinate 26,051 of JALCBR010000007.1, forward strand.
CGGCGAATTGCCCTGTATTCCGGTGATTCAATCCAAGAAGGGTGCCAATAGGGCTGTCGCGGGTCCGCGATCGCATTCATCATGAATGCATTCACGTTGGAAATTGACAGCTTGCGGCTCTCCAAAGTCTCACGAATTGCCTGCTTCTGTTCATCAAGCAAACCGGCGGGCCAAGCGTGGGGTACGTCGGCCATGATCTCAATGCCTGGGTATCCCAAATCAGCGATACGCTCGGCCGCCTGATGGAAGGAAAAGTGCAAATACGCGTTGGAGCTGAAAGCGAGCTTCATCATCTTGGATTGACGTGCATGCCATGGGAATCATTGCCTCATTCTCCCCACAGTGTGCCATGTCATGGTGAGGAGAACCATCCACCAAGCGGAGAGCTGGTGAAGCCATTCGGTCATGAGTCGACGGAAACTCCCCTACGATTGACTGGGACTCAACTCCCCAGTTCCGGACTAGTTTGACTGGGTGTTCAGATTTCCTCTTCTTGCGTCGGTCGCGCGACGATACGATTAGCTGGTTGGCCATCCGCTGCTTGCGATTAATTTTCAGCGAATTCCGATTCTCTGGCCGGGTGTTTCAAGGATTTCTCTCGTGGAAGCGACGTCATCAACGGCACGCACACAATGGGGTTCATTGTCGCGTTCCAAGCCATTGGCTCACCCACCTATCCGTACGGAGTTTGAGCAGTTTCGCCACCAGATGACGTCGTTTTTCGCCCCACAAAGCGTGGAAAGCTCGGTGATTGGCGATCCGGTAATTTCCAACTCCGTGCGGACGCCGAAGCTGAAGACCGTCTCCAGCGATTCCCCCGCAGGGATGCCAGCTTAGCCCGGCGAGAACGCACTCTCTCTGGTGCGGTTCAAATTCCCACTGGCGGGACCCGGAACGGCTTGCCATTCCTGCAACGCAGGCTTCGCGGCTCGCGCAATCGCATTGCTAGCCCCGCCGAAGGTTTCAGCCAACTCGCAGGCGAGACTCCAAACGGCGGACGGCCTCGTCCGCAGTCCAGTCTCCCGTATTGCAATGCAGCATTTGCTGGGACTTCACCCACCCATTGACCTTCTTTTGGGCGGAAACAACCGTGCTGTGGCTGCGGCCACCGAAATAGTTACCGATTTCGCTCAACGCGGCTCGGGTATGCTTTCGAGCCAACCACATGGCCAGCATTCGCGGCTGGCTCACATTTTGAGTCTTCTTGGAGGAACGCAATTGCTTGGGTTCAAGCTGAAACTCCTGGCAGACCGCTTTCTCGATTTCTTTGAGCTGTAACTGAGGGCCTGCGCGTCGCGTTTCGCCCAAAATGTTCTGAGCAACTCCTAGATCAATTTCGCCGCCGGTACTCAAGGTCGCCGCAAACAGTTGATTAACGGCTCCAGAGAGTTCTCGGGCGTGAGAGACAATCCGGCTAGCGACAAGTTGCACCACATTTTCGGGCAACTCCATGGACCTCTGCTGTGCAAAGCGCCGAACGAGTTCCTCTCGCTCTGGCAGATCGGGAAGCGCCACCTGGCAAGCCAGCCCGGCCTGTAGCCGTGCTTGCAGTTCCGGCCCTAATCCAGCCAACTCGGCAGGCGGCTTGTCCGAAGCCAGCACAACTTGTCGACCTTCCCGTCCCAACGAATCAATCGTGTAAAGCAGTTCCTCTTCCGTTCGCTTTTTGCCACAGATGAACTGCAAGTCATCGATCAACAGTACGTCCACGTCCCGATACTTGCGCCGAAAACTGGGCATGCCGCCACCTCTCAAGGCCGCGACAAAATACGACGTGAACTGTTCTGCGGTCAGGAACACCGCCGAACGCCCAGACTTCCGTGTCTGCGACCAGATGCCCTCCAACAGATGGGTCTTGCCAACAGACGATGGCCCGTGCAAGAAGAATGGTGAAAACGCGCCCAGCTGTTGTAGAACCAATTCCGCCGCTGCAAAAGCAGTGCGGTTCGACTCGCCAACGACAAAACCTTCCAAGGAAGCAAACGACCGCGGAGTCCGGCCTGGCTTCACATCGCCCGTAGATTGCTGAACTCGACGTTGGCCCTTGGGTTTCATCTCCTTGTGGTGCGGTATTCCCCTACTGTGTGGTGCCAATTCCGCAGTTGAGGTTGCGACACCTGTTTCATCCGCGCTAATCTTGGACACCGAGAGAATTGAGGCAGATAAAGAAGGCACCAGAGATTCAGACGACTTGGGGAGCTGAGGGCCTTCTTTCCTTCGTGTCAGTTTGTGCTGAGTGCTCGGAGTGGCAGGCTCAACGTCATGCGGCAGCTCCGAGTCCAGTTGGAAAGAAAGTCTTCGCGGGCTGGAGTTGTTGCCTCTGCCGAGTTCGGTCAGACAACTCACCAGGTCCTGCTCAAAACTCCGTTGCAACCAAGACAGCAGGAATTGATTGGGCGCGGAGACACAGAGCGCTTGCCCAAAGCATGTCAGCTTCGTCGGCTTAGCGAACCAAAGTTCGTAGCGACTGTCACCGACACGCTCCCGTAAGAGCGTCCGCAATGCGGACACGAATTCCTTTTCGTCGCGTGTCACTTCCTGTGTCCCCAACGCCCGGATTGGCGGCCAGCGCGCACATTGAGACAGCGTGTGCGCAAAAAATCGCCGTGAGGTAAGGAGATACCGCAGTCTTCGCTCGGTTCGTCCGTTGCGCAAGTATCCGCCTAAGAGTTCTCGACCTCGACGGCGGTGCGGTCAGTTGATTGTCACCCAGGGGGGTGATTCTACGCGTGCTAGCAGCGCTGTCAAAAGGAGGAACGATAAAGATTCTTGCGCAAACCAAGCGGCGAAAGAATGAACCATGAAAACTCGATGAAATTGCGCGCACACTGCGCGAAAAATATTTCTGCAACAAGTGGAAAACATGTCGCTGCGTTTCTAACAGGCTTTCGCACGCGATGATACAATCAGCGCAAGTTCCGTCCTGGTAAACACAACGGGGAAGTCGTCGACAAAAGGATTGAAATCCTGTCCACTTGCGCGCAGCCGACGAGTTACATCAAGAGATGTTCGTACGGACAGCGCAAGATCAACGTTCTGCGGAAAAACCGCCAACATCGATAAGATCCTCTGCACGTTGCGTGAACGCATTGAGAGTTTCGTTGCAGCACAATCATCAAGAGGTTGAAGAAATGCCCTTATTCGAATTCACGTGTTGCGACTGCGAGACCGACTTCGAAGAGTTGATCTTTGGCGATGAAAAGCCCACCTGCCCAAGCTGCCGTACGACGCATGTAGAAAAGCGCTTAAGCGTTCCAGCGCCAGGTCGTGTCGCCACATCACTTCCCGTCTGCCAGCCTGAGCAAATTCCGCAGGGAGGGTGTGGGTTGCCACAATGTGGGCAAGGCGCTTGTGGAATGGAATAGTCCGAAAGCGCTGGTCGCACGACGCATCACGGAGAACGTAGAATTCTCCGCGTGGGAACTTGAGCATCGTTTGAGCGCCGAGTGTCCTTCTCGGATGTTCGGCTGCGAGACCATTCCAGCAATAGCCGAGTCTCGCCTGCTGAGGCTGTCGATTGAGACGACGAAGATCCTGCCGGCGGAGATTCCGCTGACGGTTTCCTGAGGTCTTTCTGGGGAGCGGATAGCTTACTGGGACGAGGCGGAGTGACCTCGCGACGGGGAGCACCCGATGCACGCCAATCTGCGGCTGGCGGAGGGGCCTGACGTGTGCGGTTTGAGGACCGCTCGTCGGGAGATCCTGACTCGCCCCGAGCGTAGCCCGGAACTTCGCGTGACGCGGTTGCCAAACGAACACCCGGATCTTGCCCGCGATATGTGATATCGTCCACAGAGTCTGGTTGTGGTGCCGCGGCAATATCGGCTCGCCGATTTCCCGTCATTGGGCTTCCGGCGATGACCCAATCCAGCCAAGTATCTTGCAGGTTCTGCATGCTTTGAAAGTTGTAATGCTTGCGCAGTGCGGCCAGCCAATCTTCGCTTTCTAGACCATCACCGAGGAATTGCAGATACCGAGACTTACCTCCTTGATCAATGAGGTACGTGGCCAGCGAATGCCCTTGAGCGTAGAGCGGCAGGACATCGTTGGGGTATTCCTTCATGCGGAACATTTGGCTGAACGAGATGCCGCGCCCCGTTTGCAAGAACTGAATCAACATCCGTTGCTGCTTGTTGCGTTCGCTGGTGTGTTCGACAGTCGTGCAAGCGCCTTCATCAGCCCAGCGTGGCAATGGCTGGCGAAAATGCGTGGCAAAGATGGTGTGCGTGACTTCGTGTGGCAGGACGGAATCCAACAAGCGGTCCATCGGCCCCTGGATCTCCATCTTCCAGTCGAAGACTTCGCCACGAGCGAACATAAAGCTTGTCGCTCCGCCGGCGCCCAGCCGCGGGCCGACTTCCACGCGAATCGGACAGGGGCGCGACCAATCCGGCATGGCTTCTCCCAGCCATTCGATTGCCAGGTCACGGCGATACTTTTCGGCGGACTCCGCGACGAGCCGGGCAACTTGAGGGCTGGCGGCCTCGACGACGAAATTCGCCGTCCGGTAATTGGCTGCCGTGCAAATACTTGTCAGCGTCAAAGTGACAACCAGCGCGTACGCCAGCTGAGCTGTGCGAGCTTCCATGCTCTTGCCTTCTCTTATGCTGAGTCAACTGTCAGATCGCTACCGTGCAAACTGATGCGTCAGAATCAAATCAAGTCGTGTGTGGGACCAAGTCGGTGACCTAAACACGAACGCTCCCACCACGGAAGTCTCACTCATTGCAAACGCCGCGCCAACGTTCATTTCAAGTCACAGTTCAACCGGCGGCACCAATCGCCCGCCGCGAAAGGAACACGCCTTCAGGGTGTCCCGAGTGCATTCTTTGCGTCTCAAGACCGATCGCCCAGGTGAAAAGTTTTCAAAGCGTACCCTGTTTGAATCAATCGACCTAGAGAGATTCACGGCTGTGCGAATTGTCGGCCTGATACGGGTTAGGCAAAACAAAACGTAACTCAGCTGTTGGATGTTACGTGCTTTCGTCGCTTGCACGACTGGTACTTGAGATCCGTAAAGCATGCCTGCTCCGCATCGCGATCATTCGCTGCGCGCAACAATGCCAGCGTGTATTCCATCACTGTCGCAGTCGTCGCCAAGCGTTGGCAAAGTGTAGAGCCTCGACACCCCCACAAGACGACGCTCGTCAGGAATTGGCCTGCCTACTCAGGCTCGTTAAAAGCAACCGGCCCTATCGTGACCGTTGTCGCTTGCGTCAACGGATACTTGCGGAGCACGTGGTTGATATCGTCCAACGTGACAGCGTCAACCTGATCCAACTCCTGCCGAACGTTGAAGTACGTCTCCCGGGCGATCCAATGGCTGCCGACCGCAAAGAGCCGCCGGCGGCTGCGCTCGCCCGCCAGGACGAGCCGGGCTTTGGTCTTACTCTTGGCTTGGGCATGTTCGATCTCGGTCAGGCCGTCTTGTTCGGCTTCTTCGTACGTTGAACGCAAGAGCCTCAGGTTGTCAGTGGCTTTTTCTGGATCGCAGCTAAGCATCGTCCAAAAGATGCCGCCTCCCTGATATTCCACAAAGTACAGGCCAGCATGTTCGGCTTCACCAGAGTCAATCAGTTTCCAGTACAGCCGGCTGCCGGAACTATCTCCCAAGATGGTCGAGACCAAGTCAGCCGCAAAGCGTTCTTCATTCTCTGCGCCCGGCGCATCTGAGAGCTGCACCGTGTATTGCTGAGCCGACGTTTCTTTCTGCAGCCGGTGGAAGCCTGGGTGTCTTGGTGGGGTGACGACGTGGCGAGATGTTTCAAAAGGACTCCAGTTGCCGCATCGTGCATCTGTCATTTCGACAAGTCGATCAAAATCAACCTGCCCGGCCGCTACCAACGTGATGTTGTTGGGACTGTAGCGGTTCTCAAAGTACTCCCGCATCTGTTCGACGCGTAGCTGTTGAATGGAGTTCACACTCCCCAACACGTTGTACGCCAGCGGGTGCTGGCCAAAATGCAATTCCTCGCACTTCTCGTCAGCGCCAAAAGGCGGTTGATCCTCATACATCTTGATTTCTTCGATGATGACCTGCTTCTCAGTCTCAAAATCTTCCGAACGCAGCGCAGGCCGCATGATATCGGCCAGAATGTCGACTGTTGGCTCCGTGTAGTCCGGCAACACGGACGCCCAATAGGCGGTCGTCTCTTTTGATGTGAAGGCGTTGTTTTCAGCGCCCATCGCGTCGAACTCGCGATTCACTTGCTCAGCGGAACGCTTGGCGGTCCCCTTGAAAGCCATGTGTTCCAAGAAGTGGCTGACGCCGGCCAGCTCGGGAGTCTCATCACGGGAGCCTGTTTTGACAAAGAAGCCCAGCGCCGTGACGCGCGCGTCCGGATTGCACTCCGCTACAATTTCCAATCCGTTATCAAGCTTCGCTTGCCGAAACTCCAAGATTCACCTCCAAAGGACTTGGCCCGAGTGTGACAACGGTAAAGTCTTGTGCCGGATGTTTGGCAACGTAGTCATTGATGTCATCGCGTGTCAGAGCTTCCAATCGAGACTCGATCTCCTCCAACGAACGGATCCGGTTAAGGAAGTACCAATCACGAACAATTGCCGCCGTGCGAGCGGAGGTTGACTCTTGCTGCATCACCAGTGCACTGCGAACCCGAGCCTTCAATCGGTCCAGCTCGTCGTCTTCAATGCCTTCAGACAATCGCTCCAGCTCTTGAATCGTGACATCCAGCGTTTCTTGGGCCCGATCAGCACTGGTGCCGGCGTAGCAAAAGACGGAGCCTGTCTTCTTGAGCGAGTGGTAACTGGCGTAGACGGAATAACACAAGCCTCGTTTTTCTCGAACTTCCGTGAACAGCCGCGCGCTCATACCACTGGAGAGCACGCCCACAGAAGCTGACGCTCGGTAATAATCTTCGTGAGCATACGGCACACTCGGATACGCCAGACTGACTTGTGTCTGGTTGGAGTCGTATGGCAGATTGGCGTACCCGCCGATTCTTGACTGACTGACGACGCTGCGTTCGGGCCCAGGTTGCCAGTCTCCGAAGAGCTTTTCCACCAGCTTCAATGTCTCATCCCAATCGATCCGGCCCGCAAATCCAATCAGGCAGCCATTGGGACGGTAGGAGTTCTCGTAGAACTTCCGCACGTCATCAATCTGGATTTTGGTGACGCTCTCGACATCTCCGGAAGCCGGCTTGCCAAACGGCGAGGGTAAATGCCGGCGTTTCAATTCCTGCATTGCCTTTTGCGCAGGATCATCTTCAATCCCGCGGAGCTCCTGAAACATCACCTGCCGGCTGGGCTCAATCTTGTCCTCAGGCAGGTGAGGCCGGCGAACCAGATCCGCGAAGATCTCCAACGCGGCCGGAATGTTCTCCGCGAGCGTCGCGCCGCCAAAGCTCGTATGAGAATCAGAGACGCCTTCTCCGTGTTCGACTCCCAGTGTTTCCAAATCATCAATGAACTTTCGGGCGTCGCGCGAACCGCAGCCGCGAAGTGTCATCTCGCAAGTGAATCCCGCCAAGCCAAATCGATCCTGAGGATCGTAAATTGCCCCGGCAGGCATCAGAATGGTAAATGCGGCCGATTCCACGCCACGCATCGGCTCCGCGAGCAGTGTCAGACCGTTGTCAAACGTATGGTGATGGAGATTCTGGGTCACAAGCCCTCGGCGATCGTCTAAATTGATGGGGCAATTGGAGACAAATAGGAAAGCACGCCACGCAAGCTGGAGCCTCGCGACGGCAAGAATCCACACGCTGCTCGTCCTGGCGATTGGGATGATCCTGCCAATTGCGGGGACTGTCATCGGAGAGGGAATTGTAGGAAGATCATGTGCTCGCGAACAGAGTTCGCATCGCTGCAAACGAATGGTCAAACTGATGTTGGGCTTAAACTGCCAGAAAGCGGGAGACGTGATGAAGTCAAGAATGGTGTGCTGTCTTGCTCTAATCTGCGGACTGGGACTCGTGCTTTCTCCCGGCTGTGGAGGAGAGGGATCCAACGAACAAACAGCCAAGAACCAAAAGAACGAAGAAAAACAAGGCGCGACGCAGAGTTCGGCCAACACCTGGCCGGAACTCACCGAGGAGGAAAAAGCCGAAATCGCCGAGGCTTTGGCTGAGCTTTCTGAAGATGACCGCGCGCTGGCGGCCAAACAGTTCATCTGTCCTGTGGCAGAAGGTCCGCTGGGCAAGATGGGAACTCCCGTGAAAGTCATGGTCCCCACGGCTGATGGGAATGAAACACCCGTTTTTATCTGTTGCGAAGCGTGCCGCGAAAGTTTGCTTGCCGATTCCGAAAAATATCTTGCCAAACTCCCGAAGTAGTTTGCCGATCCGTCCGCTGATAGGGTCACTGATACGGCAACTGCCAAGAATTGTTTTGGCGCCAGACACTTCGCGTGTCTGGTGTCCTTTCCACCGCTGCCTGCCTATTGCTTCATGCGGTCGGTGCGATCACCATGGCTGAGCGCTATAATACTCACATGGCTCAGCCCAACGAACGAATACCACAGCAGCACTCCCCGCGAGACTCGCAGAATCTTGCTTCGGAAGAACCATCCTGCTGCCACGGCGACGTGCGCGCGCCGGATCCGGTCCCACACGACGATGCTCACCGCCTAGGTGCCGGTTCGCCGCTACCCGTCTTGGACATTCACCTGCCGGAAGATTCTTCCGATCCTTCAACCCCCGACGGTTCACAACAAGAGCCGCATGCTTGCTGCCAGCATGGCTCAGCTTCATCCGAGAAAGCAGGCACGACCGAAACGGCACGGTACATCTGTCCGATGTGTCCAGGCATGGGGCAGGACAAACCTGGCACATGCGCGAAATGTGGCATGGCTTTGGAGCGGAATCTGTCCGCACCACGCAAGCGTATTGCCTATATCTGTCCGATGCATGCGGAAATTGAGCAAGAGTCTCCCGGGTTGTGCCCGAAATGCGGCATGGCACTGGAACCAACGGACGTCACGGCTGACGAGGAGGACGACGGCGAACTGCGTGACATGACGCGACGGCTGGTGGTCGCACTGACATTTGGACTTCCGGTGGTGATCCTGGCCATGGGGCCGATGGTCGGCCTCCCCATGGAACAATGGCTTAACGGTGCGCTCTCCAGATGGCTGCAACTGCTGCTTTCCGCTCCGGTCGTATTGTGGGCTGGCTGGCCGTTCTTTCAGCGTGCCTATCGCGCTGCGACCAACGGCAACGCCAACATGTTCACGTTGATCGCTCTGGGCAATGCGTCCGCCTTTCTCTTCAGCACGGTGGCGACCATCACACCCAGTATCATCCCGGCTGCATTTCAGGATGCTGGCCAAACGCCTGTCTACTTCGAGGCGGCTGCGATGATCACGGCGCTGGTGTTGTTGGGGCAGGTACTGGAATTGCGAGCGCGGAAAAGAACGGGAGCAGCAATTCAAGAGTTGATGGCGCTGGCGCCACAGACTGCGCGAGTCATCCGTGACAGGCAGGAGCACGAAGTCCCCCTGGACGAAGTCCAGAGCGGTGACGAGTTACTGGTCAAACCGGGCGATCAGATCCCGGTCGATGGCAACGTGCTCACGGGAGAGAGCACTGTCGATGAGTCGATGATGACCGGCGAATCAATGCCGGTGGCCAAGCGTGCCGGAGACCAAGTCATCGGTGGGACCGTCAATCAGACGGGTGTGTTTCATCTGAGGGCGGGCAGTGTTGGCGAAGAATCGATGCTCGCACGGATCATCGATATGGTTGCCCAGGCGCAACGGTCGCGGGCGCCCATTCAATCGATTGCCGACCGAGTCGCAGGTTATTTCGTGCCCCTTGTTGTCGCCACGGCGATCATCTCGTTTGTCGCCTGGTCGATCTTTGGCCCGGAAGAAGGGCGGTTGGCATACGCTTTGGTCAGTGCGGTTTCCGTCTTGATTGTGGCTTGTCCCTGCGCTTTGGGCTTGGCAACTCCCATGTCGGTGATGGTTGGAATTGGCCGCGGGGCTCAGTCCGGCGTGCTAATCAAGAATGCAGAAGCTCTGCAACGGTTGGAGAACGTGGGTACCGTCATTGTTGATAAGACGGGCACATTGACCGAAGGCAAGCCCCGTGTCACCCACATTGAATGCCCAACAAACGTCAGCGACGAAGACGTGCTAGGACTCGCCGCCGCGATCGAATCGGGCAGCGAACATCCGCTGGCCGTGGCGATTCTCACCGCCGCGGAAGAACGCGGCCTCCAAATCCCGAAAGCGGAAGACTTTCAATCGACCACGGGCGCAGGCGTTGGCGGACGCGTCGATGGAGCGAGGATGCTTATCGGTACGTCGCGATTCATGAACGCGGAACAAGTGACGGACTCGGCAGGTCTAGAACAATCCGCCGCCAACTTGGAAGCAAGCGGCCGGACCGTCGTTCGCGTTGCTCGTGAGGGGCAATTGATCGGACTGATCGCGATTGCTGACGCCATCAAGGAATCCACGCCACAAGCGGTATCTGCACTGCGGGATTTGGGGCTCTCTGTCCGCATCCTGACGGGAGACAACGAACAAGTCACCGCCTCGATAGCTGGCGAGTTGGCCATCGACCACTACGAAGCCCGCATGACGCCAGAGGACAAAAGCACGCGCCTCCAAGAACTCAAGCAGCAAGGGCATGTGGTCGCCATGGCGGGCGACGGAATCAATGACGCTCCCGCACTAGCTGTGGCAGACGTGGGAATCGCCATGGGAACGGGGACGGATATCGCTATCGAATCCGCCGACGTCACGCTGCTCAAAGGCGACCTCCGTGGCACCGTCAGGGCGATCCGGCTCAGCAAAGCGATGATGCGAAATGTTCGCCAAAACCTGTTCTTTGCCTTTGTTTACAACATGGCGGGTGTTCCGATTGCCGCTGGCATCCTCTATCCGTTCTTGGGCGTCTTGTTAAACCCAATGATCGCCGCGGCTGCGATGAGCTTGAGCTCTGTGTCCGTGATCGGAAACGCTCTCCGATTGCGCAACCTGCGATTGTGACTGGCGAGGCACGGCGGCGAAATTGATCGCCGTATCACACATGGCAGTGAATGGAGAATTCGACCGTCACCCACTCGTTCCCCGTTCTCGCCGATATCGAAAGCACCAGTTTCCACTTTCAATCGGAAGAGGACTATCGCCACACGTGGGATTGGATACAACAGCACAAGCTGGCTGAAATGCGGGGCCATTCAGGCCCGGATTCATGGGAACGCTGGCAACAAGGCTTAGCTTTTCGACATCGTACGCACGTTTGGAGTGAAAATGACAACTGCCACCATTAAGACCAACCGCGGTGACATTCAGCTACAACTCTTTGATGACAAAACGCCCAACACGTGCGCAAACTTCACCAAGCTTGCCAAGGACGGTTTTTATGATGGACTGAAGTTCCATCGGGTTATCAGCAACTTCATGATCCAGACCGGCTGCCCTCACGGCACCGGGACCGGAGATGCCGGCTACAAGTTCGATGATGAATTTCATCCCGAGCTCCGGCATGACGGCGCTGGCATTCTCTCCATGGCGAACGCCGGGCCCAACACCAATGGGTCGCAGTTCTTTATCACGCACGGACCGCAGCCCCATTTGGACAACAAGCATTCCGTTTTCGGAAAGGTCATCAGCGGTCAAGACATCGTTGACTCCATTCAGCAAGGCGACGTGATGGAAAAAGTCACGGTCGAGGAGTAGAAGTCGATTCAGTACTGCGGGGAGCCTAAACATCATTTAACCCGGCCTCTGCGGTCGCCTTCGTTGGTAGTTCCCATCGCTTCGCGGAATCGCCGCGGCGTTCCCTCGCGCGGCCTGCTCTCACGCGTACGGGCGAAATTGTCATTGGTCAAATTTTTTCCGCCTCCAGGGGGTGGCGCAAACGCTTCATGCCCAGCAATTAACCAGCAACGGGACCGCAAACATCACCGCCAATCCCGACGTTACGTTCAGCAGCATGTTAACCATCAACCCTCTATGGCGCTCGGCAGCCCGCATGTCGGCCCGAAACTTCGCCGCATTTGACCAATGTCAATTTCGCCCGTACGCCTGAGAGCCTGGTGTCTGGGCTCCTTCGTGGGATGACGTACAGCGTCCGTTGGGCTGCTCTCATTCGGCGCGAACCTGATATGTTAATATTGCGTCGTCCTGGAGAGCGGCTGTTCGCGCCACTCGCTGGGGCACTCTGATTTGTCCCCAGCCGAAAACAGATGGTCTGCCTGGCTACGCAATGCCGGAGCGCCAGCTTCTTCTTTTCACTCGCGAACAAGCGATGCCGCTCTGGCGAAACTCGCCTCTCCGGGCCCAGCGCCTCACTCCAAACTCTTTATCAATCTCCTATGCAGTTGGAACATCCAGAGTCGTTTGAACAATTAGCGATCGAGATCCTTCGACACGTCAACAGCAAGAACTATCAACCGAAGAAACCGCGCGGCATCGCCAAAGCTCTCGGCTTGAACAAAGAAGATGTTGTGCATGTACGGCGGACGATCAAGAAGCTCGTCCGCGAAGGCAAGCTCACCTTTGGGGCCAGTCACAAAGTCCGGGTCGCGGACGCTACCGCGGATGATCGCATCGCAGGCATCTTCCGTCGCACTCAGGACGGCAATGGTTACGTGCGTCCGGTTTCCGCAACGCCGGAAGCTGGTCGAGACTTGGATATCTTTATTCATCAGAGCAAAGCCGGTGACGCAGCGACCGGCGACTTGGTCTATGTCCGGATTAAGCGGGAATACATGCGCCGCGGGAAGCCGGAAGGGCTGATCCTTGAGATCATCGAACGCGACACCAATCGGTTTGTTGGCGTGTATTCTGAATCCGCCGGACAGGGCTATGTTGACGTTGACGGCGGCGTCTTCGCGCATTCGATTGCCGTGGGCGACCCAGGCGCAAAGAACGCCCAGCCCAAGGATAAGGTCGTCTTCGAGATGATGCGGTTCCCGTCGCCCGTTCATCCGGGTGAAGGTGTGATCATTGAGGTCCTTGGCCCTCGCGGCGCGCCCGGCGTGGACACGCTCTCAATCATTCATGAATTCCACCTGCCAGGCGAGTTTGATGAAGCCGTGTTGGAGGAAGCGCGCCAGCAGGCGGAAGACTTCGATGAGGAAGAGCTGCCCTCCAACCGGCGCGACCTGACGGCGGAAACCATCGTCACGATTGATCCGATTGACGCCAGAGACTTTGACGACGCGATTTCGCTGGCACGACTGGACAACGGCCATTGGCTACTCGGCGTACACATTGCGGACGTCTCGCACTTTCTGCCGCCGGACTCGGCCATGGATATCGCGGCCCGAGACCGAGCGACGAGTGTTTATTTGCCGGACCGTGTGATTCCGATGCTGCCGGAGATTCTCTCCAATGGCCTGGCGAGCCTTCAGCCGGACCGGGTTCGTTTTGCCAAAACGGCCTTTATCGAGTTCACGGCGGACGGCGCTCGCGTAGCGGTTGAATTTGCTGCCACGGCCATTCGCAGCAAGCGGCGGTTCACCTACGAAGAAGTCGATGAGTACCTTGAAGACCCCAACGCCTGGCGGGAGAAGCTGACGCCAGAGGTCCATGCGTTGCTTGCTCGCATGCATGAACTGGCGATGATGCTACGCAAACGGCGGCATCAACGAGGTTCTCTGGAACTCTCACTTCCGGACGTCAGGATCGATCTCGACGCAAATGGCCGTGTCTCCGGGGCACACGTTGAAGTCCAAACGGAAAGTCACCAAATCATTGAAGAGTTCATGCTCGCGGCCAATGAAGCGGTTGCCGAGCGCTTGAGCGACTTAGAAATTCCGTTTCTCCGTCGAACGCACTCGTCCCCATCACCCCGGAAACTCAAAGCGTTGACCGAGTTTGTCAAGGAGTTGGGCCTTGCCGCCGATGATTTGCAAGATCGTTTTGAGATGCAAAAGCTGGTGGATGAGGTGCGCGGTCAAGCAGAAGAATATGCCGTGCACTACGCGGTACTGCGTAGCCTCCCCCAAGCGGTTTACAGCCCAGCAGACGAGGGACATTTCGCCCTGGCGGCGAAAGACTATTGTCACTTCACGTCACCAATTCGCCGCTATCCAGATCTGACCGTTCATCGATTGATCTCCCAGTTGATCGAAGGGAAGCAACCTAAGCCACAGCAAGATAACCTGGAGATCCTCGCGCAGCATTGCTCGGAACTTGAGCGCAGAGCCGAAGCCGCCGAACGCGAACTCACCAAAGCGAAGCTGTTGTCGTACTTCATGGACCGGATCGGCAGCGAGCTGGATGCGGTGATCACGGGCGTGGAATCGTACGGTTTCTATGCACGCGGCACGGAGATTCCCGCGGAAGGCTTGATCCACGTCAGCTCCCTTGAAGACGATTACTACCAATACGATCGTTCAGCGCATGCCCTGTGCGGTCGCCGCCGCAGGAATCAGTTTCGGTTGGGAGATGCCATTCGAGTCCGTGTTGTCCGTGTCGACCTGGAACAGCGCAAGCTTGATTTCCGACTTGTCCGCAAGATCAAAGGCCGACCCGCTCAACCGGCCAAGCGAAGGGCACGAGGCGGACAAGACCTAGCGACGAAGAAGAAAACTCGCGGCAAGAAGACTCAGCCCAACAAAGGCAAAACAACTGCGAAGAAGCGTAAGCCGAAAACTACCAAGAAGAAGATTCGCAAGAAGACGAGTGCTTCCCAGCCGAAAGCTCGCAAGCGTGCGAAGAAGCGTTAGCGTTTGGTCACACCTGCTAGGAATGTTTGGCTTGCTTGACGGTGACAAACTTCTCCTGCGGCAACACCAACGATGTAATGCGGATGCCGAATTTGTCACCAACTTTTACGGCCTCGCCTAGGGCGATCTTTCGCTCGGCCGCTTCAACATCGAGCAAGTCTTCACAGAACTTGTCGAATTGAATCAAACTGCCCGGCGAAATATCCAAGATCCGCTTGACTTCCAGTTTCTTGCGGGCAAGCGACACCATGACCGGCAGCTTAATTTGCATCAAGCTGTGCGAAAATTCCGGGGCGCTCTGCCCAAACGTGCCACCAGCGGTTTCCGCTTGTGCTTGCGGCGGCGTTGGTGCCGGCGACTCCTCTTCGACAACTGCCTCTTCTCCCGCGAAGTCCGCGGCAGTTGGTACTTCTTCAGGCGGAGGTTCCGTGAACAGGAGGATCAAATGCGCCAGTGGGAAGACCAGATAGGCCTTATGATCGGCATCGCCAAACTGAATAGAAATCTCAAGGCAGGCTGCATCCGGAGTCAAAGATGAACTGATGTACTCCGTATCTTCAGGAACTGTGACTTGAAATGAGCTGGGAGTGAAATGGTCTGCAAGAAAGTCCTTATGCAGGTCCTCACTGAGCGTGCGCCATTTCTTGTCGGAAGCTGTGCCGTCTCCTGCGATTGATTTCGGAATGGTCAACACGATCCCGGTGGCGGAGGTCAACAGTCCGACCACTAGCTGTGTCTCTTTGAGTGCCTCGCGCCACCCGTCGTCCTCAGTGATGACTTTGATCTCTTCGACACTGCACCGTCCACCAAAGGCTGTCCCCAGCAGTTGGCTGAACTCGCTTTGCTTTCCGCTTAGCGATTCGCAAATTGCTACCGAACTTTGAGGTCCAAGATCGCTCATCTTCGCTCAGAATCAGAAACCGTCGCGGGAGTTGCTCGTCGGCCATTCGCCCGTATTCAACTGCCGTGAAGTATCGGCATTTGTCGCCGGATTCTTTGCGGAGCTCTTCCTGCGGCAATGTAGTGCTAGCAGCCTGTCAAATTCCATGGCTGTGAAATGCCCAGGAGTGAGTCCAAATCGCCGCACGAAATGTCACGATCTGAGGGTCGGGTTGGATTCACTCTCCCACTTAGCTCGATTGAGAGGCGCCCTGACGGCGTTTTTTGAACAATTTGCTAGCGGGAACCCGATGCTTGTCAGCATGACAGTCATCGGGTCCGGATTCGTTCTCCATGGCAGCTGCAAGCGGGAGGCACAATCTCCGGACAGCCGCATGGATGCGAGCCTCATCACCAGAGCGTTCAATGCTGTAACAGACAGCAGCCGCCGCGGATTGAGTTTCCCCGTCTCCTGCGGCGCGGCTGAGCCGCGCCAACGCAGAAGCCACGCGATGTGCGTAAACCCAATCTTGCTTGGCAACCGCCCGCGTCAACTCGTCCAGGTGGGAGTGGAGTTGAGATGAGACTCGTGTCATCGTGCCAGCGTTAAGGCTCAACCGCCTCCCCATTCGCCGCAGGTCAGGTAATGTTCGACGAGTTGCAGAAGTCACGTCAGACCCCCAAACCACGGCTTGTGAAGTTCCGCCCGGCGCGATGTTCTGAGCGCCGGTCGCCACTACGCAGCTTTGCGTCGTTGCGGTTGGTTATGCTGATTTCGATACCGCATCAATTGTTGAAGGACTCGAATGACGACTGTCTCGGCTGCGAGTTTTTCAACAGCTTGCAATTGCCAGGGACCGAGCCTGTTTTGCTTCACCGATTTTGGCCGCCGTAACTCGGCACGGACAATCCGGTTGCTGTGTGCCCGGAAGTAACCGCGTGCTTCGGCCAGAGAGAGATGGCGTGCCTTGACGCCAGCATCCTCCCACACGCGAGGTGTGAGCTGATCGGCAAGGTCATCAGCCAGGGAACGAACCTTCCTGCCATCACGAAACGATACCAGCGATTCGAACAAGCTCATGGAAATCCTTTCCTCACATACGGCCGCCGCCGACTGAATCGTCATTCGGCGGCACCTTTTGATTCACTGCGGCCACCGCGCAGGGCCGCAATCTCCGCAATATGCATCGAGTGCGGGGACCGCGCAACCTTAGTCAAGTTTTCCAATCCGGAAGCCGGCGATGCCCGTTCGACCGCTAGAAACACACTCGCATCCCCGTTAAGTCAACGCTGCATGGGAAGATGCGAATTTGCGTTCGAGCTTGCGACGGAAATCTCCGATTGTAGGACAGGTGAGGGTGAGGAAGACTCAATCGACCGACCGAAAAAACCAACAGGCCTTGTTGCGGCCAACTGCAAGACACATCCCGTGATGCTAGGCAACGCCATCCAGCTGGCGAACCGACCAGAGCACTACTATGTCCTTGTGGATGGACCTAGATACGTATCATCGTCTGCGTTTTTTGGCTCTTCGCTGCGGCGAGCTCCGCTTGCCATGGAATGCAAAGTGTTACCAGGCTCGGTAGATGTCCTTGGATGGCCTGGCCGTTAATGTCACCCCAACCCGCAGTCTTGACCACTGGCAGGGGTTTTCTTAGGTTTCTAACTTCGACAGCAAATTTGAAGCATCGTGATTGGCGCCGTAGCCAAGTGGTAAGGCGGCGGATTGCAAATCCGCTATTCCCCGGTTCGAATCCGGGCGGCGCCTCTGAATAGTGTACAGAAGATGGCGGATTACCTGTCCGCTATCCATCTTTGGGCGGTGCGAAAGGCCCCGCGCGAAGCGTTGGCGCTGAGCCGGAGAGAGACCGGCACTCTTCGAATGGAAACGTTCAGAGGACAAATCCCAGCCGAAACATGGCTGTGCTGTCTGGCGAGAAATCTGGCGTTGAGCTGCGGTATTCCAGATTGCGATTGAAGACAAAGCCGGTTTCCACGTACCAGGACGTGCCGGTGGGGAGCTTGCCTTCAAAACCGGTGTACAGCCGCAGGTCATAATAGCTGGCAATATCTTGCCGCCCGCTGGCACGCTGGATTGACCAGCTTCCGCCACCGAACTCTCCACCTAAGTACACCCATTGCTCGCAACCATTGGCTGTGTAGATTCGCCTGGCGATCTTAGCCTTAGGTGACATCAGCTCAACCAACACATCGGGGTTGGGCGTGTAGATGATTCCACCAATCGGCAACCAGTCGACATCGACGCGATCCAAGTAAGCGATGCCGGCCACGATCTGCAATGTGGGAGAATACTGCCAGACTCCGGCAACGCGAGCCCCCAAACGAAAGGCATCGTCGTCAGAGTTTTCAAAGTCTGAGTACAGTCCCGGTGTGATTCCGGTATCCAGCGTAAATCCGGGAGAGAAAACGATCGGCCAGCGCCAATCAAGATAGAGATCGAACAACTTCGCCGGCATGTCCGGAACGGCCGGACCGTTGACAAAATGCCAACCAAAACCTGGCGTGATCACAAAGTAAGAACCGGGCATCGGACTGGGGAACGCGAATATCGGCTCAAACTCAAGATCGAAAAACCCCAAGTCATCCGTTGGCAACCAGGTCGTTTTTTGTTTGAACGCCTGGAATACGCCTTGTCGCTGTGCCTGACCGGCGGGATTTGTGATCAATGAGTTTTCGGCCAAGGAGGGAGCCGTCGCGTTGGGATCGAATGTCTCGATATTGAAGTTTGAAAAATCGATCCCCTGAGCTGCGGGAGCGCTCAAGGCGTCCATGAAGCCGCTGGTTGTGCCACTATCAAATGTCGGCGGAGCGCCCATTGCCTGGGCGAAGATCGGTTGACTAAAGTTTAGCGCGATCGCGCCGGCTATGAGGAACGCCAACCATGCGCATGCTCTCCCTGCAGGTTGACGCATCCTTCAATCTCCCTGTGGCGTAGCACGCTAATCAGTAGCTTAGTCCGCCACGAAGCATGATCGTATCGTCCGGCTTGAATACAGGTCCGCTGACAAATTCCAGCTCTCGGTCCCAAACATAGCCAATTTCAATTCGGCCGCTTACACCACCAATCTCTGGAGCCGGCTGGAACTCTAAGCCACCAATCACACGAATGTCGTTGTAGTCAACAGCGTCACGAAGTCCGCTGGTCCGCTCGATGGTCCAGGCGTCACCGCCGTACTCACCTGCGACGTACCACCACCATTCGATATTGCCAATGGTCGTGAATCTTTGCGCGAGCTTTGGCTGAGGAAACAGAATCTCCCAGCGTGTATCCGGGTTGGGCGTCCAAATCCAACCACCGGCCGGCAACAGCTTAATATCAAAACGGTCTAGGTACACAACGCCGGCAACAATTTGCACTGCGGGTCGCCATTGGTAGAGTCCCAAGCCACGGCCTTTGACGCGGAAGCTATCGCTGTTTGTTTCTTCAAAATCTGTGTATACGCCCGGTCGAACGCCAAGTTCTGCTGACAGGTTTTCCGTAATTTGCGGTTGCCACCCGACATCCAGAAACGCCGAGTACGTTCTCGAAGGCAGATCAACCATCATGCCTTCTGGACCTTGCCAATATTGCACGGCAAAGCCCGGCGTGAATTCAAGCGGCGCGTACTCAAACACAACCGGCTTGGAAACGCGGGCACTGAGCATGACCTCATCAAGCCCAAGATGATCGCCGCCAAGATCAAACAGTTTGGTGTACTCAAAGTCAATTGATTGGATGACTCGCAACGGTCCCAGACCATAGCCTGGCGCCGGCGGACCAACCTGACCTGGCGGAGTCAAACTCCCCGGCGGATAAGCCGGTGGAAGGTTGTTGGGCAGGGTTTGTGGATATGTTTGGGCATAGGGATCAAAGTTGCCGGGCGCGGGCTGAATCGTCCCCAAGGTTGCGCCGGGCTGCGTCGTCACAAACGGGGAATCAGCAGGAACGTTCCGAAACGTGCCCGGCTGAGCCACTGCGCTGGCAGGAAACGCCGCGAAGCACATCGCGAAGATCAGGCATCGAGAGGTGGGCGCTATCAGGCGCATGACGTCACATCCGCACGGGCGGAATTTTGGGCCAGAGGAGAAAGGCTGCGAACCAATACCCGGGACCACGGAGCGCGTCAAGCTCAGCGCTTTCATTCAAAGGCGTGGGGTTCACTTACGATTCCCGTTTAGCTGTGCCACTCTTGATGCTGGCAGAGAGGTTGCTGCATTTCCGCGTACGGAAAAGATGTTAGCGGCTCTGCCAGCAATGAGATCATTTGCGATAACGGATCTGGGTATCAAGCTCAGCGGATCTGGGCGCAACCGGGACTGAATATCGCAAGAACAAAGCCCGCACCGAGCGAAATACACCTTTCCAAGTCGCGTCAATTATCCGAGATTGCCCCAGCGGCTGGGGTAAGGCGTCACCAAAGTTCTTCCCGACTCTCTGCTAAGGCATGCTCCCGATCGAAGTCGAAGCGATTCCTGGTTTTCGTGAGCCGGTCAGTAGTTTGTCGCACCTGCTAGCGATTCCGTTCTTTTTAGTTGCTGGCTATTTCCTCATCCGCAAAGGTCGTGGCAGCCTCGGACGCACCGTGAGCTTGGCAATCATGGCTGCTTCAACGGTTGCATTGCTCACCGTCAGCACGATCTACCATATCCAGGATGAACAGACGACCGCACGATATGTGTTTTGGCAACTGGATATGGCCGGCATCTTTGTGTTGATTGCGGGAACGGTCACACCGGTGCACATGATCCTGTTCCGCGGCTTCCATCGTTGGGTGCCGATTGCGCTCATCTGGCTCGCAGCAGCCGTTGGGATCACTCTCCGCAATCTCTACGCAGAAGAACTCATGACGGCTAGTGACGCGTTATTTGTGCTCATGGGCTGGGGTGGTTCGTACTCGTGCATCATCCTCTGGAAGCGTTACGGCTTTCCGTTCGTGCGACCGCTGCTGATTGGCGGGTTGGCATATACGCTAGGAGTTGTGTGCATCACTTGGCGAAATTGGCCCGACCTTGTCCCCGGCGTCGTCGATGGGCATGCTTTGTGGCACTTTGCCACCCTCATTGGCTTGGCTTTTCATTGGAAGTTTGTCTTCCAATTCGCGCAAGGGCGCCCGGCGGAAGCTTGACTACGTCACTAGGGCTCCGTCCGCTCGCAGATATTGCAAGAAGTCGAGGTCAAGGATCTCAAACGGAGAAGCCACTTTCTGCCAACGCTCGCCACGCTGGTCGATCTGCCAATCCTCGATCGGGCCTAAGCCTTCGCTGGCGAACTGGAGGTAGTTGATTCTTGTCGGATCAAGACCCATGACTCGAGCGAGTGTTGCGTCCAGCGCCGGGAGATTTGTGCCCACAGCCACAAGTCCCAGGTGTTTGCGGCTCCCCATGATTGGGCCGTCGCCTTCCATGCATTCGATCCCGTCCACGATACCGATCGTCCGCCCACAACTGGCGTTGATGTCAACGACGGTTTGCGGAATCCCGTTGTAGTGCAGCACGTTCTTGGGCCAGCCGTACTTAATGCCTGGTAGCGTCCCGTACAGATTCTTCATGCTGGCGGTCATGCCCACCCAGTGATGCGTCTTGAGCTTGGGCATGCTGACGACCAGGTCCGTTTCTGCGACAGCCTGCGGAAAAAAGAAGTGATCGAGCCCGCTGTGACGCCCGCGATTGATGCTGAGCTTCACGTCCTGATAGTTCATGTCCGCAAAGGCGAGCCGCTCGCTCCGGAGCGCCTCGCCAACACCGGATTCTGCGAGCGCCATCTCGGTATCGCGCACATGTCCAGGAGCTTCTCCAATCGTCACCTTTGCGCCATGCCGCAAGAAGACATCCGCTGCTGCGACAATCATGGCCGGATGCGTGGTCATGTGTGGCACATCGCGTGATGGCTCGACCATGTTCGGCTTGAGTAGAACTCTCCGGCCTCGGACCCAGGCGAAATCGAAGCCGACTTCCACCAGCCCGGTTTCGATCGTTGCTGCAAGATCGGTCGAGTAACTTTGATTGGCCGCCAGGAAAACCGACTGGCGTTCGGCCAACAATCGCTTGGCAATGGGATACCCCACGACGCCCGCAGCAGCGGCCGCGGCGCCGCCAATCAATAACGCTCGGCGGTTAAACTTGCCCGGACAGCCACCGGACTGGCCACCAGTCGACGACTGGGGGCAAGCCGGGCGATGAACATCGCCATCATGTTGGGAAGCATCGTGCGTCATCAGGCATGCTGCTCCTGATTCGAGGGTGTAGCATCTGGCAACACATCCACGGCCAAGGTTGGAATCAATGGCGCGGCGCCCCCTTCCACAGCCAGTAACAAGAGCGCCAGCCGCTGCACGTTGCCATCACCGAGTGCCCTTTCGGCCAAATCACTCATCTGTGTGGCAAAGCTCGGCTGGTCATTGTTTCGCGAGCGAGCTTTAACTGTGTCGGTCTTTGCGCTGGTGTTGGCTTGAGCTCGCCCATGGGCCGCCAAGCCCAGCGTGGCGTAGGCGAGGGATGCCGCGCTATGTTGCAGCGGCGCTTCGCGCTGTAAAAAATCCAGGGAACGTCGCACGCGAGGATCGACGGTAGTTTCGCCTGCCAGCGCAATCATCACCAGTCCAGTTGGTTGTACGTGCGGGCGAAGCTGCTGTCCGAGGACAAATGTGTTTCCGTAGTTACAGCCGCCTTCGGGCAAGAGTCGATCCGTCAGCAGTCTGGCAGCCTCCCGAGCGCGCAGGTGCTGACTTTGCCCAGCGGATTTCAAAGCCAATAATGCGTAGGCGGTTGGCTCCAGCCAGGAATGTGTTCCCGCGACCCATGGCCAACCAACGAGCGTGGTGTCGTGCCCAATGTTCCCTTGCCTTGGTGGAATGATCTCACCACGTTGTTGCAGCATCCACCTCACAGCGCGCTGTGAGTTTTCCCGATACGCCGTGGAATCGACGCTCGATCCATTCCAAGCGATCACGGCCAGCGCTGTCGGCCATTGTGGCTGTGATTCCGTCTCCGTAACGCCCAAGCTGCCATCTGGGGCTTGCCATTTCGTAAGCGCTTGCAATTGATTCGCCGCGTCCAAGTCCCGTCCATGCGCGGACAGGGCCAGTGCTGAGAGAGCGGTTGGTTCTGTCGCCCCGGCACCGCCTGGGACGTAGCCGGGACCAACGTTCTCGGACAGGAAATCAAGAGCTTGGGGGATCCAATTCATGGCTTTGGCATGACGCGATGTGATTGCGCCATTGCGAGCGAGTTGCACAACTGAAACAGCCGCCACGATTGTCATCTACGGAAAGCCTAGCACGCGCAGCAGCCGAGCATGAACGCATAAACGGTTTTGTGCGCCATCGAGAGCGCCGTAGAGTTTTCGTGCATCTTGCTGGATCGGCCGAACCTTGTCTTGGATTCACCCGGGTCCGGATCATTCCGTCCAGTTGCGTTAGACCGCCCGCACGGACACATGCCGCAGACGATTCTCAACAGACTGACAGCGCCGCGCAGCGAACACCCCCTGGAGTTAGAAGGGTTGCGCGTGTTGTGGTGGATGCACATCGCCACAGCCGGATTCCTTGCGGTGCTGTTTCGTATGTGGAATTTGGGATCGATCCCCGGCGTTAACGGAGATGAAGCCTGGTACGGAATGGTGACCAGCCAACTGCTCTCCGGAGAGAGTTCTACTTGGCTGACACCCACCGGGAATCCGCTCAATCCGTTCTACTTTGGTCCGATGTTGTTTCTGCATTCGCTATTCGGACCATCATTCACCATCTTGCGAGTGACGTCCGTGGTGAGCGGGCTGGTGGCGCTGGTTGCGAATGTCGCGCTGTGCCGGAAACTATTTGGCGAGCGGACAGCGTTGATCTCAACGATGATCCTGGCTGTTTTGCCGATCAACATTGCCTACAGCCGGTTTGGCTGGGACACGAGCCAGACCTTGCTGGCAACAATCTTCGTGCTGTATGCATCTGCAGCTCTGGCACGCTGCGGTTTCGACATCGAAAAAAGCGAAGTCATCACCGGACGCAGAAAGCGGCGAGCTCGCTTTCAAGATCCACAAGGACGCCGCACGCGTTTTCTGCTGTTTTCGGTCGTCGCGTTAGGATGCTCCGTGTTGGTGCATCCAACCAACATCTTCCTGGCTCCGTTGGTTGTGGTGTGTGCGCTGACCGCTTGGCAGGTCGAGCTTCGCAGGTTCTTTGCCCGCCCAATAGTCAGGCGAAACTTGGTGGGCATTGTGGCCGGCTCAGTAGTTGTGAGCACAATTGCAACCGTTATTGGATCTTACTTGGCTGAAGACACGTTTCGTCGGCTGCTGTCGGTCGATCAGATGTGGGACTTTGGCGTTGGCTATGCTCGACTGTTTTCTGGCGTCACGGTCTATCGATACATTGCAGGCACTTGCTTGCCAGCGTTCAGCGGTGATCTCTCGATCTTCAACGGGTCAATCTATGATTTCTTGGGGCAGCTCCTTGTGATCCTCGCGGGTTTCTGCGTGGGATGGTGGCTGTGGAAAGCACGCCCAAAGCTTGAGCTGGTGTTGACAGGCGGCTACCTGTTGTCTGTGTTTGGTTTCTATGTGGTCGCCGGGCCCGAAGCGATCCAACCACACTTTGAGCGCTACGCCTTGTGCTTGATTGCCCCTGCTGTGCTGTTGATTGCCAGGGCAGGCATCAATGTTTTCGAATCCCGCCGAGCACTGGGTGCGGTGATCTGTGCTGCCGCGTGTTGGCTGTTGTTGCTCAGTTTCTTCGGCAACTACTTCTTGGCCATGGAGGCAACCGGCGGGCAATCACACCGCGCCTTCCGAACAGGCGAAGTTGAACCCAAGTTTGCCGCCTACGAACTAATCAAGTACGCGGAAGAACCCGCAGTGGATCAGTCTGTGGTAATTTATGCTGACGAATGGTGGAACCATCAGCCGCTTGCCTATCTGGCAAGCAAAGACGAATCCGTGACCGTCCGTGAACTCAGGATCGACAATGCGGCTGACTCGCAGACCCAGGCAATGGTCGAACATCTGCAATCTGAGGACGGTTCCGCCTGGATTGTGGTCTTTTCCGAGGGGGATTCGCTGCGACAGACCTTGGATTTCTTGACAACGCGTGAGATCCCTGCCACGCCAATGGAACAAATTAACGATTATGCTGGGCGACCGGTTTTGATCCTGGTCAAAGCCGGATGTGGGGCCAACTTTGAACCTGTGAAGAAGCCGGCAGGGATAGCACTCAGGACCACCCTGTAAGGACGCAAGGCTCACGGAAGTGACAACTTCTTCCTGCTTATAGAAGCTCCGGTGTTGGAGGCTGGTCATTCCTTGACGTGGCGCGCAACGATTGTGATCCACTGCGACCAGAAGCGGCCGCGAGCACAAATCACCGCAGACCACCCAGTCATCCCAGTCCGCCTTGGCTCAACGGTCGACCTCGGCTAAGATTCGCGCCTCATCTGCGCGGATGATCCGCGCAAGCAGGGTACGGATTCGCGCTGGCAATGGAGTGCGGCGATGAACGCGATCATTCTACTTTTGGCGGCAAGTACCGCAGGTGTCGATGTCGGCTGGCAACCACTGGCTGGTGGCGGCTTTGAATACATCATTCAGATCGAGCCCGAGGCGCTGGAATCGCTGAAGGCAGGAAACGACATCATCAGCGAAATCCCGCCGGAGCTGGTTGGCGTCAAGCGATACCGCATCACCGTGGGGACTGGACCAGTTCCACGGATTGGAACTCCACCGGAAATCGCCTCCGGACAATTCCAGCCGAGTGCTGCCGGCCGAGTTGAGGCCGCCCACGATCCGTTTGCCAGTCAGGGGGTGTCAAACTTGAGTCGGAACGGTCAAGAATCTGGCTCAACTGGCGACCGATATGCAAACAGCGCAATCGATCCCTTTGCAAACCGTCAAACTGGCGACATTGCCGGCAGTGCAGCAGCCGGAGCAACGCCCGCTACTGACAAAGACAATTCGCTGATCAATCGCGTCCAAGACCGTCTCTACGGCGACAGCACAGCCGAGCCAAGTTCTGCAACGAGCCAAAGCACTGCCGAGACTGATAATTCAGAGCAACCCGGATCCGACGCGGGCTCAGGTACGGCAATCGGAGGAACAGCGGGCGTTCCGGAGATGGGTTCCAATCCGTTCCGGCAAGATCGCTATGCCAACAATCCACGCTACACAGATCAATCAACTCGATTTAGCGGAGGCGCCGCAGGAACGACCGCTGAGAGAACGGACGGACAAACACCAAACCGCAGCTCTTTTCCAGATTCCGCCGACTATGGTGACTTACCGCCGGGTGAGTACCTCATTCCGCTTGCCGCCTCCGGGGCGTCAGGTATTGAGAGTTCCGCTGGAAATACAACTCGCGATATCTACGGAAGCAGCGGCATTGGAGATCGATACGCCGACCGGTACGCGAACAGAAATGTGGATCAACCCCCAGCGGCGGATCCAACTGTCTCTGGCCAGTCTTCTTCAGACGTCAACAGTGGCCAAGACGCGGACAACAAACAAGAGAACAACGGACAAGGCGATGGCAGTTCACAGCCTGGTGGATTGAAGCTGAGTGATGTCAATTCGTCATCGGACCTTTTGCAACGATATCGATCCGACAGGGGAACTGTCGATTCGACAGAAAACGAGACACCCCCTCCCACGATTAGCCCAGACAACGCCACGCGATTGGCAAACTACCGTAGCGATGAAGCCGGACCCAACGGCAAGTCTCAAGATCAAGAAGCGGTATCAAATACTCCGGCCGAACAAGGACAGCCAGGCTGGATGTGGACGATTGTCGTGCTGGCAATGTTTGCATCCGTTGGCGCCAACGCCTGGCTGGCAGTGCTACTGCGTGACTCACGCCACAAGTACAGCCAACTGTTGAACCGATATCAAAACGGTGAAGAGGCTGAATATGAAGAGGAGTACGAAGAAGTCTGATCCACGCTGATGCCGAGTGAATTCCAACTTGGACGTTGCGCGCAAAACCTCCCTAGCTCGTTGGGAATTGCGTGCCACAAGGCTCAACGATTGAGTGACTCAGCGATGGAACCCCATATCCTCGGAGGGGCTACTTGGGAGCCAACCGGCATTCCATCCGGCGTCCAGACCGGCGTGGTTCGCTCTCGATCTTGCTGACATCGGACAGTGATTCCACAATCTGTTCGATGATTTTTTGTCCTTCCTCCTGGTGAGCCATCTCCCGCCCTTTGAAGAGGACGGTGATCTGGACTTTGTCCTTGTGGCTCAGGAAATCGCGTGCTTTGTTGACCTTGACTTGAATGTCATGGTCACCGGTTTTGGGCCGCACGCGGATTTCCTTGATCTTCTGCTGATGAGATGCGCTCTTGTTGGTGCGCTTGCTCATCTGGTACTTGAACTTTCCAAAGTCCATGATCCGGCAGACGGGAGGTCTCGCTTCAGGAGCGACCTCAACCAAATCCAACCCGACATCGCGGGCCATGGTAAGAGCCTGATCAGTGGAGATCACACCGACCTGTTCTCCGTCCGCTCCCACGACGCGCACGGGAGAAATCCGAATCTGTTCATTAATACGATGTTTCGGCGCGTTGGGTACAGGCGGCCGTCTCATTCCCCTTGGTGGCAAGTTGTCCTCCTTTGTCTGAGATGATGTGTCCTGGTCGGAACCAGGCTGCCGGCGAACCTCGCCGGGCAAAACACTGAGATAATTGTTCCAAACGGGTGGAATTTCTTGAGCCAGGATTACGCCTCCTGGCCATTCACATGGCGACAATCGCTGTCGCCCCCAAGATGTTCGTGATCTTTCCTGAAATATCGATCACTCAAGGCGGCCGGTCAAATCTTTTCTGCCGATTGCGCGGACGCGCCTTGTTCACCATGATAGCGATTAATACTCATGATCGCTCCCCCGAGCAGCCAGTCCGGCATCGGATTCGAACTTCTGCCGCACGGTTTTGGCATCAATCTCGGCTTTGAGCCGTGCCACTGCTTTCTCGATAGGCAAAGCTCCCACATCGCCTTCCAGCCGGTCACGAAGGCTCACCGTCTGATTCTCCTGGTCTCGACCACCGACAACAAGCATATAGGGAATCAATTCCAGCTGAGCATCTCGAATTTTTGCTCCCAGTTTTTCCGCACGATAGTCGCCTGAGACGCGCATGCCCGCCTGGCGGAATTGTGCTTCAACCTTGCGACCATAATCCTCAAACTTGTCACTGACGGTCAAGACACGAGCTTGCTCAGGGGCCAGCCAAAGCGGAAAGGCACCGGCGAAATGCTCAATCAACACGCCAATGAACCGCTCCATGGACCCCAACGGCGCTCGGTGGATCATGACTGGCCGATGCGGAGCGTTGTCCGCTCCGATGTACTCCAGCTCGAAACGGTCTTCGCTGGGCAAGTTATAGTCAAGCTGAACAGTTCCTAGTTGCCATTCGCGCCCTAAACAGTCAGTAACCACAAAATCCGCCTTGGGTCCGTAGAACGCTGCTTCGCCTTGCTCAATTTCCAGGTTGGGCAAGTCCATGCTCTGACAGACTTCGCGCAGCGCCGCCTCCGCACGGTCCCAGACCTCCGGGTCGCCCACGTATTTTTCGCCATCTGGATCCCGGAAACCAAGTCGCACACGATAGTTGTCCATGCCGACACATTGGAGCACGTGCTGAGTCATTTCGATGCAGCCGCGAAATTCTTCCGCGACCTGATCTTCCGTGCAGAACAAATGCGCGTCATCCTGCGTGAACCCTCGCACACGGGTCATGCCACCCAGTTCGCCGGACTTCTCATAGCGATACACCGAGCCGAACTCGGCCAGTCGCACCGGCAATTCACGGTAACTCCGTGGGCGCGACTTGTAGATCATGATGTGGTGCGGACAGTTCATCGGCCGCAGCAGGTACTTTTCGCCTGGCTCCATCTCGATCGGCGCGAATTGGCTGTCCTGGTAATACGGAAAATGACCAGAGGTCTCATACAGCTCAACACGCCCCACATGCGGCGAGTAGACTGGTGAATAGCCGCGTTTGATCAATTCGTCCTTAACGAAGCTTTCCAGCACGCCCCGAATGATGGCGCCTTTGGGGTGCCAAAGCACGAGCCCACTTCCGACCATCGGACTAATCGAAAACAGTTCGAGCTGTTTCCCCAACGCTCGATGGTCACGTCGCTTGGCTTCTGCCACGCGAGCCAGGTGTTCATCCAACTCTTGTTGACTGAAGAACGCGGTCCCATAGAGCCGCTGCAATTGCTGCCGGGATTGGTCTCCTTTCCAGTAGGCGCCAGCGATGGAGAGCAGCTTGAATGCTCCGATTGCTCCTGCAGCTGGAATATGCGGCCCTCGGCAAAGATCGATAAATTCGCCCTGTCGATAGAATGAGAGTTGTTCGTGCTCGGCAAGCCCCTCTTCGATGTGCTCGACTTTCAGCGGCTGTTCCAGATTCTGGCAAAGTTCCAACGCTTTCTCACGCGGTTCCTCGATCCGCTCGAACGGCTCGTCAGCTTCGATGATCCGCTTCATCTCCGCCTCAATTTTGGGGAAGTCCTCCTCCGAGATTGGCTCTTCTAAACCAATGTCGTAGTAGTAGCCGTTATCAATGGTTGGGCCGAAGGCCAGCTGGACGCCTTCAAAGAGCCGCATCACAGCCCGTGCCATCACGTGGGCACAACTATGCCGCATCACTCCCAACGCTTCGGGAGACTTGCGGGTGAAGATACGGATGCCGACATCGCCCGACTTCGGCAAGGGATAGTCCAACCCGACAATACGTTTACCTGAGACATGCTCGGCGGGAGGGCTGTTTTCTTTGATCTCCACTTCAGCCGCGAGAGCATCTTTAGCAAGACGAGGTCCGATGCGGGCGGCGACTTCAGCGGGAGTGACAGATGCGGGAAAATCCAGAACTTTGCCGTCAGGCAAATGAACGTTGAGCATGAGGAACTATCTTCCGTGCGAGATGAGCGGACAGAAAGGGCATCGGTACAAAGGACGCCAAGGGCTTTCGTCACGCTGGCGCGACGCCGCAACCACTTTCGGCGCAAAGCATTGCATCCGCCAAGTATAGAGGTCCGCATCGCGCTGGCAAGGGTAACGACAATCGCCTAACGCTAAGGTTCACGATGTGTCGAAATCGGAAGCCTGGTCTGACAATCGACACGAAGGATAGCCACAAAGAAAACGGGCGGCTCCTGGAGGGAACTCACCCGTTTCTGCGTTTTACGCGTCGGTGGAGATTACCGGGACTCAGCCTCGGCTTGAGAGGTCGAATCTTGTTCTTTGTCAGAAGCGTCAGAAGTCGTGGAGTTCAGTTTCTGGCCATCTTTCTCAAAGAGTTGGCCCGTGAGCATCAAGTAACGCACACCAAAGAAAATGGCAACCAGCATGCTGGCCACGGATCCGACGTAGGCGAAGATGTTGTGGCTCGTGTGGGAGAACCACAGCAAAATCAGAGAGCCAGCCAACGCCGCAACAGCGAGGATCAGCTTGAGTTGGACCGAGTTGATCTTTTGTTTGCGACTATGCGTCGCCAACGCACCGCGAGTGCTCATGTTTGCCAAGTCACGCATTGCCGCCAAGGAGGAGGGCTCCATGGGGACTGGACGTGTGCGAGAGCGAGTCGGTTGCGATTCTGGATGCTGTTCCGCATCAGGCGAATCGGTCGCGTCTGTCTCGACCGGTTCGGTCAGACCGATTGACACTGGCTCGACGACGGTTTCACTTTGTTGAACTGTCGTCGGTTGAACACCGGTAGGCCCACCTTGCACACGGTTCATCAATTGAGCCATGTAGTCCTCAATGGATGTTTCACCTTCCTCTTCAACTTGCGGTTCGGCTGTCACTTGGGTTTGAGCTTGTGTCGCTTCCGCGCCGACGTTGTCATCGTAGTTTGTCGCCGAGATTGGATCCGTCTCGAACTGTGGGTTGTCTGAGGATGACGTGACATCGACAGAACGCGGCACCTCCGGTTCTTCCTTCGCGTCATCTTCCGCCGGGGCGTACTTGCTGAGGATTTCGTCGAGCGATGTCAAGCTTTGTTCTTGATCATCCTGGTACGGATCACACTGCTCGTCGGCTTGGAAATCCGGTTGAAATTCAGCAGTGTCATCTTCCCGATTGGTTTCTGGATCGGCCGGCGGAACCTCGAAGGTTAATTCACCATCGGTCGAACCGACGTCGAAAACTCCGTCGGCGTTGCTGAGGTTTTCTACCGACTCGCTTGCAGTCACCAATGGTTCGGATGATTGCTCACTCTCAATGGGTTCTTCCGCCTGATCCACCTCTGGCTGGATGAACTGCGGTTCAAACGGCGCAATTCCGGAGTCACTCACAGTTTCATCAGGCTCGGCGAAAGCTGGAAGGGAATCCGTAACGTCTGAGCTAGGGAAAGAGTCGGTCGGCGATTCGCTCACACCAGTGTCATCTGCGGGGAGGTCGGTCACTTCCTTCTGTTCAATGTTAGATGAGCGATCGTCTTCGTAGTGCGAATCGTCGTCGGCGCTCTTCTCAGTAATGCGTCTCTCGAAATAGAACTTGTCCATTGCCATTTTGCTACGCAACTCATCCAGTGATGCCTGGACGGCGCTCATTGTCCGTGACGTCTCATCTTGGCGGTTGACCAGCGTATCCAACCTTTGTGTCAGCTCATTGAATTGCGGATTGTTATGCTGCTGTAGGCCAGCCATTTGTTCCGCCAAACTTTCAAGCTGTTCTCGAGCAATGTGGTCCTCGCCATCACGCTTCTTCAGATGATCAAGTTCCTGCTGCAGGCGGGATTGCTCTTCGCGTGTGTGATTGAGTTCAGCTTCGAATTGTTCAACTGAACCATTGCTCTTCGAGAATTGGTCAGCGGCTTTGGCGAGCCAGTTCTCGATTTGCTGGTGCAGTTTCGCGGCTTGCTGGCTGAGTTCGGCGCGCGCTTTTTGAACTCCATCCGCGATGTGGACTTGGGATTCCTGCAACTGGCCTTGCTTGCGTTGTTGCTCTTCCCATTGCTGGTGCAGTTGCTCAACTCGTTGTGAGATTTCAGTTTGCGCCTGCCGGAAGTGTGTTTCAGAGCCGGCAAGTTCTCGAAAACGTTCAGCCGCCGCGGCGGAGATTCGGGAAAGTTCTGATTCAACGTATCCCAGGCGTTGGTCTGCCGATTGGCCCCGCTCAATCTGGTCGTGGATGGTTGATTGCACCGCTTGCAAGCGCTCGGCGCTCGTCCGCTCCTCGGATTCCACGTTGTCCACAAGCTGCTGCAAGTGGTCAAACCTTTGTTCGATGACCTGACATGAATGCTGGAATTGCGCCTCAAGTTCCCTCCAGTTCCCGCCGTCGCTGTTACTCTTCCCGTTCTCTTCAAATTGCTGATTTTCACTGAGGAAGATAATTTGCGACTCGCCAACGCTGAGCAGATCGCCGGGCTGCAGTTCCGCCTCTGTCAGTGGGGTTCCATTGAGCGAGAATCCCTCTTCAAGGCTGCGGATGATTGTGCGGGACTGGCCAAAGATGATCAGTGCATGCATTCTCGCCACGGTCGCATCAAGGAGCCGTAGGTTGCAGTCTGGGTCACTGCCGATGCTGATCCGCGAGCCCTTCAACTGCAATGTCTGAGGGGCTTCCGCGCGCTGGAGCAGCAGGAAATTCTGGTGATTGTCGCTGAGGTTTTCGCCCTTCTCAGGCGAAACCGTGTCGAGAGTTGTACCCACCATGAGTCGATCTGAACTTAGGAGATTATTAGGAGGCTGGGCGTCGCCATTTTCAAATGTGGTTCACGGCAACGCGCCACAAAGCTTGCGCAAATCTTCGTCAGGCATATAGCTTGCGTCTTTTCCTCCATCAACTGGACACCAACGGCACGCGACACGTTGAAGCGATTTCCAGAAATGAACTGCATATCCTTGACGGTTATGCCGATTATCCGAAAGCAAATCAGCTTGCCTGGAATCGGACGTTTGCAGCGTTGCAAAGCACCAAGTGTCCGTGCGCGTTCACGGGAGTTTTTTCCCGCAGCGAGCCGGCAGACAGGCGAACTCGTAACTCCATAATTCCAAGATGTTTGCGTTGGGGAGGTTCCCCGTGCAGGCGCGGCGAAGTCAAGATTTGGCCGGGACGGAACTCTCCACCGACCTGGACGTACTATAGTTGGGTTGTCGATTTCTCCGACCGCGCCGTGCGTGACGGTTGGATGTCGGTATCGGACGGGACGAAGCAGACGTGCTTTCCGATGGTTGGCCTGACGAATCGAAATTGAATAGACACAGACGGAATTGGCCCGCGGGCAATGACCAATCGGAACTCCGGGGTTTGCACCATGGCACGAAAAGACTCCATCAACAGTATGAAGGAAATCCTGATCAAGCGTCGCGACGCTTTGCGTAAAGTGTTGGCTGACGACTTGGGAAACTTGACGTCCGGCAAGGGCCAGACTTCTGGTGACATTGCGGACGCGGCGCTGGATTCCTCAGAAAATGAAATCAGTTCGCAGCTCGCTGAAGTGGAAAGCCGGGAACTGGCCAGCATCGAACATGCGCTCGAGCGGATTCGCGCCGGTGAATTTGGCGTCTGTGAGCGCTGCTCGCGTGCCATCCCCATGGCACGGCTCAACGCGCTGCCCTATGCCACGTTGTGCATCGAGTGCCAACGCGAGGCCGAGGCCGCCGGAGAAGAAGTCGGTATGAATACCGACTGGAGCCGGCTGTTGGATGAAACAGACGATAGCGACGTTTCCATTAACGACATCGAAATGGATGTCTCGTAACTGGACTCAAGCAATTTCGGCCGCGTTGGCGAGCCTGCCGCGCGGCCGATTTTGCGCGCGGATTGATCCCACGATGGTGCTCGGTCCTGCCACCGGTCAACAGGACTGCAAGCAGCCATGGCAGGCGGATCAAAACGCAATCGGAAGCCAACTCCATCGCGGCGGGCTTCATGGATGCATTACCAGAAGAGTAATGCCGGAATGTGAGAGAAGGGATTCATCATGATCATGCGTCGCCGAACTTGGTTGCTTTCAGGCCTCATGGCGTTGGGCGTATTACTGGGAGCGTCTCTGGATGACTTGTTCACTCCGGCAGTGGCTCAATCCGGTTCGGAATCGGATGATCGACAAACAGCGTTGGCCAATCTAGCCGGCGAGGTTGCCTACTTGGAGCGCCAAGGCAACATCTTGAAATCGGTCGTCCGGCTGGCCAGTCCGTCCATCGTCCATATTGAAGCGCGCAAAATGACCGGCGGCGCCCGGCCCAGAATGATTGAAGAAGCCGGCAGCGGCATCATCATCGCTGAAGGCGGTGCACACTACGTTCTGACCAACAGGCATGTCATCCGCGACGCGGCGCGCGAACGCATCACGATCCGATTGCATGACAGCCGTGAAGTGGTGCCCACGCGCGTCTGGTCGGATCCGGAAACGGATATCGCGGTGCTAGCCATTGCCGCGCCGCGCGTCATTCCAGCTCAGATTGGAGACAGCAGCGGCGTAGATATCGGCGAGTTCGTTTTGGCTGTTGGCAGTCCGTTTGGACTTAGCCGTAGCGTCACGTTTGGAATCATCAGCGCCAAAGGGCGCCGGGATCTGGAATTGGGCGGTGACGAAATCCGCTATCAAGACTTCTTGCAGACTGACGCGGCAATTAATCCCGGAAATAGCGGTGGACCGCTGTTGAACTTGCGCTGTGAAGTCATCGGCATGAATACGGCGATTGCCTCCAGTTCCGGAGGCAGCGAAGGAATCGGATTCACAATTCCCATCAACATGGCCATGGTCATTGCTCGTCAGTTGATTGAGCATGGATATGTTGCTCGGGCGTTCCTTGGGGTTAATCTTGATTCCGAATTCTCAGCTTCCATGGCGGAACAAATGGGACTGCCAAGATTGATGGGAACGCGCGTCACGGCAATCACGCCGGAATCACCTGCTGCTGCTGCCGACCTCCAGGTTGGCGATATCATCCTCAGTTACGACGGTACGCCGGTTGAGGATGACGTGCATCTCGTGAATTTGGTCAGCTTGACGCGAATCAACAAGGAAGTTCGCCTTGTCGTCTTTCGTGATGGACAAGAACGAGAAGTTCGCGTGAGCGTGGGCGACCGCGCCGCATTCAATGATCGACAGCCGGCGCGCCCGGTCCAACATCCATAAGTTGAAGAACGCTAGCGCTAGAACGCTTTTCTTGTTGATGACCTGCCACTAACCTGGGCTTCGCGGGATGACGTGACAGCGTTCGTTGGCCCAGCGCAACAGCAATCGGATAGCCCGGTCCGGTCCTGTTCGGAAGCAAGGATCGATGGTCGTCTCTTGTTTCACCTGGCCAACCTTCTTCGAATAACAAGCCACCTCGATCTGTGGATCGGCAGCGTGAATTGCTGCCGCGTTTCCCGCGCACCATGATCTCAGGCGTACGGTCAAAATTGACATTGGTCAAATTTTTCCATCCTCCAGGGGGGTGGCGCAAACGCGTCATGCCCAGCAATTAACCAGCAACGGGACCGCAAACATCACCGACAATCCTGACGTTAAGTTCAGTAGCATGCCTACCGTTAACCCCCTATGGCGCTCGGCAGCGCGCCTGGCGGCGCGAAACACCCCTCAAATTTGACCAATGTCAATTTCGCCCGTACGCGTGAGAGTACGAGTGCCATGCCCGGGCCCATTCATGACTGCGCGATCAACTTTTCGATCGCATTGATCACAATCGCACTGGCGTGCTCCCACGAGTATCGCCTCGTGACCATCGCGCGATTTTCTGGAGCAAGCCCAGGCGTTTCTCGCTTTCGTCGCAAGATGTCAACCACTGCTGCCGCCAATCCCTCGGTGTCGTCACGCACCTCCAACTGGCACGAGGCAATCTCATTGTTGCTGAGTCCCAAGCCTGCCACGCCCTTCGTGCTGGCGACGACAGGCGTTTCCATGGCCATCGCTTCCAGGAGTTTGTTCTGAATTCCACCTGCTACACGCAGCGGCGCCACAAAGACAGTGGCTCGCTCGTGGTAAGGGCGAATGTCCGGGACGAATCCGGTCACGGTAATCGTCGGTGCGTTATGAAAAGCCTTCAATTCTGGGGGCGGATCGCGCCCGGCCAAGACAAGTTGAGCTCTGGGCGCTGACTTCTGCACGAGCGGAAAAATCTCGCGCGCAAGATAGATCGCAGCATCAACGTTGGGCTGGTAGCTGAACGCGCCGGCGAACAAAATCACATCAGGGTCTGGGAGACTTTGTGATCGTCGCCAAAACTCAGCATCCACCCCGTTAGGCAAAACATTGTAAGGCGTGGGGATGCCTCCAAGAACGCGCTCTGCATCTCGGGGTGCTGCAAAGAACGCGTGATCAGCCAGGCGAGCCAAACGACGTTCGTAGCGTCGGGTGCGATAAGCCCGAACTCGCCAGCGCAGCGAATCCGGAAACCTCTCAAGTCGCGCTTTTTCCAGGGCTTTAAACCATTCCGCGTCGCAGAAATCGACCAGCAATGGCCCTGTATCAACGGGCATGCAAGCAAGTGGCAGTCCAGACATCGAGCAGACCACTTCTGCCGCATGTTCCCGGCAGGCCGAATCGAGCTCGTCTCGTAGCCGCAATTTGGCTGACTCCCGTGTGTTTTTGATATCGGACTCTAGGCCGCGCGAGCACACGTACAATACTTCGCCAGCGATCGCGTTTAACGCAGCTTGAGTTTCCTCGTCAGCTGACTCAGGGCTGACGCAAATCAGCTTCACGCAAGCTCGTGACTTGAGTTGCCGGATCAAGTGATATTGACGCAGCCTGCCACTGGTGAGCGGGAACGGAAATCTAAGCGTGATATAGGCTAACTTCATGCTCGGGCTGTTAGTCAGTGTCGTTGCGATGCAATCGGGCGAAGCGAGTACTCATTCATTGCTTGGGCTGCACGTCGTCTTCTCTTCAACGCAAGGTGTTTGCACCGCCGCCGGATTCAACTCTTGCCGGAAAGGAATTTGCAAATCGAATGCTTCGTCAGCAACTTTCGCTAAGAAGGAAAGGTAGCGGTTGACGGAATACTCCTGCCGTGCATGTGATTGTGCTCTTTCGCCGTGAGAGGTGCGTAGCGCATCGTCTTTGAAGTATTTCTCGATTGCCTGAAAGAGTTCAGCTTCATCGACAACACAACAACCGGTGCCCTCGGGGATGACATCTTCGGCCGCCGTCATGGCTGTGGGTGGGTTGTGTTTCAGTCCGATGCAAGGCAAACCCATGTGCATTGCTTCCGCATACACAAGGCCAAAGGATTCAATCGCGCTGAGTAAGACGAACAGGTCTGCTGCCGCGTAGTACGGCATCATGTCCGCCTGGTGTCCAACAAGATGAACTCGGTCTTGAATTCCCAACTCTGCCGCCAATGCCTCTAACGATTCGCGTTCCCGCCCATCACCAACGATCAAGCAATATGCTTGATGGCTGTCAGCCAGCTTGGCCAACGCTCGCAAAGTCAAGTCGATATTCTTCCACTTGGTCAAACGGCCGACCGACAGAATGACCCTCGCGTTTGCCGGAATCCCCAACTCTTGCCGAACATCACGTGTGGGGATGGCAGGATCGAACGTTTCCCCATCAACGGGCAGCGGACATACGTGAAAGAAATCAGCAGGCAAGTTGAAAGCCTGTTGTCGTTGAGAGGCCACCAGCCGCGTTGAGACGATATGCTGCCAGCGCCGTCCACGGTACGACTGCTTTTCCCAGTAGTGTCGTCCTGCGGCATTGGCAGCCACCAGGAACCTGGACATCCGCCGCGATTCATGAACAAGTTCTTGTCCGGCGATAATCGCACCGGTGTGCGTAATGAGCGGGATTTCTGGGTACTTGCGCCGGAAGGCCAGAGCTTCTGCTGTGTTCCGCACATAGCACAAGTCAAAGTCAGCGAAGTCACAGGAGCTCAGACCACGACACGTCTGATCAACAGCCAGAACATCGCCAAACCGCCACAGAAACCGACGCACAGGCGCCTGATGGTAGCGAATGACATCAACGGTCGGATCAAGCCAACCATCCTCAAGTTCATAAGCGGCTACAGTGACATGGGCATCCGTCGAACGGGCAAGACCATTGGCGATGTCCACGGTGGCATGTGCCGTTCCCGCGCGTTGGCGAGTCAGCGTTGTGGAAAGCACCAGAATCTTCAAGTCGTCCGACTCCATGATTGATGGTTCTCGGGCGCGACGAGGCACAGAACGTTCACTTACTTCTCTTCTCGGTTTCTCTTCTCTATGGCTGCCTCCAATGCCCGTTGGTAGACATCAACCGTCCGTTTTGCAACCGTCTTCCAATCGAACTCAATCAAGGCCTTGTGTCGGGCTCGCTCAGACATGGTTCGCCGCATCTCGCTGTCATTCACCATTCGCGCTAACGCTGCTGCCAGGGCGGGAGGATTCCCATGCTCGACAAGCAAACCATCCTCTTTGTCTGTGATTAGGTCAGGAATGCCACCGACCCTTGTCCCGACCAACGGAACTCCTGTCGCCATAGCTTCCAGACCAGCGATGCTCGTCGCTTCTTTCAAGGAGGGCAGCACGGACAAGTCCGCCGCTGCGAAAAACTCCGGTATCTCATCGTTGGGGATTCTTCCCAGCAAAATCGCCCTGCGACCCAGCCGGGTCTGCGACAGCGCATCAAGCGTCTCATCCTGGTAGCTATCTCGTGTTTCTGCACGGTTCCCAGCAATCATAACAATCAGTCTGCTCAGATAGGCCGGTGGGACGAGCTGTTCCACGAACCGCAGCGAATGTGCAAAATCGATGACGCCATTTTTGGCCACGATTCGCCGTGCGCATAGTAGCACAATTGCGTCCTCGGCGATTCCCAACTTGTTGCGGACAGATTTTCGTGCCGCAGCGTTCGGTTTAAATCGTTGACTGTCAACGCCGTTTGGGATGTAAGTCACGCGTTCAGCTGGAACTCCCAGGTCGATGGTCGCTTGTGCCAACTCAGAACTCGGCGCAATGACAGCGTCAAACACGCTGAGTTGTTGTTCCCAACACTCAATCCGTCCGCGCCCCACATCCTGCAGAAACATGGATGTGTGATTGGTAAAGACGCTTGCCTGGCATCCCGTCATCCACCAAGGTTGATGCCAATGGCAGTGAGACACCACCGGCATGTCGCTCGGACCGCCGGCGGCTAGGAACTTCTTGACCGCCGCGCGGTAAGTCGCGCCGAAATAGCGAGTAAAAATTGGTAGCCGTCTTGGCAGGCGAAGTACTGGAGGCGGACCTGGCTCCATGTGGAATTTCAAGACGAACCGCGCGTCGCCGGCAGGCTTGGCCGTGACGACACCCGCAGAGATGCCTTGCTCGACAACCGCCGATGTCAACTCATAGACATGAGAGGCCACTCCGCCGATATTGGGGAAGTAGTCATCGCTGTGGACGGCAACGCGGAAACTCTCCGCAGGCATTGAAGGCAGACCCCAAATTCAACCCACACAGTACCTCCATGATGACCTTGGTGGCGATTGGCATCATTGCATCCCCACCTGAGACAATAGACTAACCCCACACCAAGTTCAATTGTACAAACGGCTAATCTGGCGTACGGGGGTGGCTACGCCTAGATCTTGGCTGAATCCGCTTTACAAGTTCCGATCGGTCGGTTGACACTGACTGCGTCTGTGTTCATATCCGGGATCGAAATGAAGCTCATCATCGCCACAATCCAGCCAACCAAGGTCGAGGCCGTCCGTTTGGCGCTGCTGCGCGCGGAGGTCAACCGAATGACAGTCTGCGACGCCCAGGCTTACAAGCACCGAAGCCCTGATGCGGATGTCTACCGGGGGCACGGATTTACGAAAGAGCTGATGCGTCGAGTTGAACTGCACATTGTCGTCAATGATGATTTTGTCGATCGCACGCTGCAAGCCATTGCTGAAGTTGCCCGCACCGGTCCAGAGGGAACACTCGGCGATGGCAAAGTCTTTGTTCTGCCCTTGGTTGACGTGATCGATATCAGCGAAGCGACTCGCGGTCCGGGTGCCGTGTGAGTCCATTGGTTCTCTTGACCTCATAGATCAGCGAGTCGCAGCGCCGATGTCGAAAGTACTAGTTACGGGAGCCACGGGGTTCATTGGCGCTCATCTGGCGGAAGTTCTGCGCAACGCCGGTGAACAAATCGTGTGTACACGGCGTTCATCATCTAACGTTTCTCGTTTATCTGGATTCGAGATTGAGTTCGTCACGGCCGACATAACCCAGGCAGACTCACTGGCGAGAACGCTCCAGGGCGTTGATGTGATCTACCATCTCGCCGGACTGGTCAAAGCGTTCCGCAAGGCTGAATTCGATCGCGTCAACATCGAGGGAACACGGAATCTAGTGCGTGCAGCCGCGGCGTTGGAATCCCCACCAACAGTCGTCATTGTTTCCTCGCTTGCCGCGGCTGGACCTGCGAACGATCGGCCTTTGGTTGAAAGCGATCCAGCGCGCCCGGTTTCCGTCTATGGCCGCAGCAAATTAGCAGCAGAGTTGGCTGCGCTGGAGTTCGCTAATCAAGTACCGATCTCCATTGTCCGTCCGCCCATCGTCTTCGGTGAAAGTGACCGTGACGTCTTTGAGATGTTCAAACCGATCGCACAGCATGGGCTGCATGTTGTTGCCGGCTCGGGATCAGGACGATTCTCATTGATTTATGCTGGTGATCTGGCCACAGCGTTACAACGAGTCGCAGTAAGCGGAGAGCGCGTTCCCTACCCAGAATGCGAGCAGGACACTCCAGATGGGCAGGGCTGGTACTTTGCTGCCCACCAAGAACATCCGACGTACGCTGAACTAGGAGGGCTGATCGGCCAGGCGCTGGGGGGAAAGAAAGCGCGCGTCCTACGAATGCCGATTGCCATCGCCTGGCTGGCCGCAGCAGGATCGGAACTCGCTGGGAGAATTCGTCGTAAGCCGCAGATCCTCAACTTTGACAAGATCCGCGAAGCTCGTGCCGGAGGCTGGTCATGCTCCCCTGACAAGGCCATCAACCAATTGGGTTGGTCACCAGAAGCGACCTTGGCCGAGCGACTCTGCCAGACAGCCGAGTGGTACTACGATCAACAATGGCTCAAGCGGCCCACAGATCGCGGACCCGTAACCGGTTGACAAACCAGCAACCTGCATTGAAACACGATTTCTAATGAGAACGCTCAAATACCTGAAAAAGGGTCGCTCGGGAAATGCACCTGAAAACATCCCTGCTCATGGGCGCAGGCGTGCGGAAGCACGCCTGCTGGCCCTCTTGGCGTTGGTTCGCTAAGCTGTCGCCAGTTGAACATTCTTAACGCCCACTCAACCCCCGCAGGGATCAATCAAGCATGCCGAAACTGACTGTCGAAAACGTTGGTGAGTTTGACGTGCCGCAGGGCAAGCGACTGGTGTTGGCGCTTGCCGATGAGGCAGGTGTAGACCAATTGCACGCCTGCGGAGGCAATTCCAAATGCACAACGTGCCGCGTCGAGTTCATCGCTGGCGAGCCGAATCAGATCACGCAGGCGGAGAAAGATTTGCTGTCCGCTCGCGAGCTTTCCGGTATTCGACTTAGTTGCCAGGTTTCTTGTGACCACGACATGAGCGTACGGGCAATCAGTCGCCTGGAAGGGAGCGGTCGCGCAGATGCTGGTGGTCGGCCTGTTGATGTGATCGAGCCCCCGGCAGTTTGGGTGGACAAGTAGCTTCGTTTGTTGGCCACGCATGTCTCCAGTTGCACTTGTCACCGGCAGCGGCGCTCCACGGATTGGCAATATTGTCGTCCGTGATCTGGCTTCACGTGGATATGCGGTTGTTGTGCATGCCAACCGTTCGTTGGACAAAGCACGGCAGACGGTCGAAGAGTTGACCACAGCCGGTCAGGTAGCCATCGCGCTGGCTGCGGACGTTAGTCAAGAAGGCGAAGTCAAACAACTCTTCGCGCGAACGTTGGCAGAGTTCGGCCGAATTGACGTGCTGGTCAACACGTCAGCCATCTGGGAAGGCAAGAAGCTGGAAGAGACAACCGCTGACGACGTCCGCCGGCACTTTGAGATCAATGCCATCGGAACGTTCCTCTGCTGCCAGCAGGCGGGAATGCAGATGGTCAAACAGGAAGGCGGCGGCGTAATCATCAACGTGGGCGATTGGGCAATCGCGCGCCCATATCCAGACTACGCGGCTTATTTTCCATCTAAGGGAGCAATCCCTGCCATGACACGGAGCTTTGCCGTGGAACTGGCCGCCAGGAATCCCCGAATCCGTGTGAATGCGATCTTGCCTGGCCCCGTGATGCTGCCGGAAAACATGACCGCGGAAGAGCGCGAACGTACGATTAACGCCACACTGTTGCGCCGCGCTGGCCAGCCAGAGAACATGGCCTCCGCGGTGCGGTTCCTGATCGAAAACGATTTCA
This sequence comes from Pirellulales bacterium, assembly GCA_028066245.1. Taxonomy (GTDB): domain Bacteria; phylum Planctomycetota; class Planctomycetia; order Pirellulales; family S012-138; genus CALJLD01. Next base: position 67,877 of record JALCBR010000007.1, read on the forward strand.
TCACTGGCGTTTGTCTACCCGTTGACGGTGGACGCTCGGTCGCCGGGGGCGCCGATTGAGGCGGTCTTGTTCGGCGTGGTCAGTTCTAAAACAGCAATGAACTGAGATTCGCTTGCCTGGCTCTTGTTGGGCGCGGTACGTTGATCGGAACGAGGTCGCCACGGACTCAGCAGAAACAAAGAGGAGATTGGCATGTGTTGTTGCAAAGCGTGGTGGGTTGGTCCCATCTGTGCTCTGATTGCCGTAGCCGGTTTGGCATTCGCCCAGGTTCAGAGTTCGAGCAGCGCTCAAAAGACGGACAAGAATCAACAGGCTGCGCAGCAAAAACGCGTCCCGGACCTGGACGTGTCTGGCAACCCGTACCTAGCCCCCAAGACCGCAACCACGGAACAACTGGTCAAGTACCTAGAGAAGATGCGCACCCGCCCGGAAACCATTCGTCGACGCGAAGGCTTTGGCGTCGCCATCGTGGAAGCGGCTGAACGCGTACTCAATGCGGAACCGGACGACAATCAACGCGTTGTCGCCGCGCTCGCCTTGTTTGATTCCTTGCACGAGCGGGCCGTGCTGGGCGATGACAACGCAAACAAACGATTGATGAAGTGGGCCGACAAACTACAGGGTGATTCGCAAGCTTCAATTGCTGACCGCTGCCAGCTTCATTTGCTGGAGCAGCGTCTCGCCACCGCACGCAATCTAGATGCCACAACCGATGAAACTGCCCAACTGTTGGCCGATCTGGAAACGTACTTCACGGCGAATCAGCTCTCCAGCCTGCACTTACGGTTGGCATCAAAGACCATTGGGCTGATCAACGGCATTGCTGATGTTGATCAACGCGGCGAGCAGTTCGACAAGTTCGGTGAATTGTTTGGTAAAAGCAAAGATCGGCAAATGCAGCAGTACGCCAAGCAGATCCTGAAAAAACCTGGCGTGGATTCCAGCAAACTGGTTGGCGAAGCTTTTGAGATTGAAGGCACCACCCTTGAAGGCTTTCCGCTCGATTGGACGTCATATCGCGGCAAGGTGGTGTTGGTGGACTTCTGGGCCACTTGGTGCGGTCCTTGTGTGGCGGAAATGCCCAACATCAAGAAAGTCTACCAGAAGTATCATGGCAAAGGCTTTGAAGTGATCGGCATTAGCATGGACCGTGATGTTGACGCGCTGAAGACCTTCCTGGCGGAAAACCAGATCCCCTGGACCAACCTGTATGACGAAGGCCACCCAATGGCCGAAAAGTACAGCGTCAACGCCATCCCATTTCCGGTTCTGGTGGATCAGAAAGGAAAAGTCGTGACCACACAAGCACGCGGGCCAGCCTTGGAGCGGGAATTGGCCAAGCTGCTGGCCGCCAAGCGCGATGTGGGCAATTGACGTCGCGCGGCGGCAGCGTTTCTGACAGTATCGGCAGAAACACAAGACGAGACGCACTTCATCTTCCAATGAAAGAGCAACGCTCCGACGCACAGATGCGCCGGAGCGTTGTCAATCACAGGCAGAACCCGGTATGGGTAGTTCGTTCGTGACATTACTCAATAGTAGGCACGGATTGAACCTTGCTTACGCTCCACGGCGGCCAAAACGGCCACGACGACTGATCCCTAGTGGTCCAGCGCCCCAAGGACCGGTGATGGCAAAGGTCACACCAGGCGTCTGGATGTTCACAAACATCCATTCACCATTGTGGCTATACGTCGCGCCGGCCCATTCGCTTTGCTTTTCATTCCCATCGAACGTAATTCCCGATCCCCGACGGGTGTAGGAACCCAATCCGCTCTCGGAAAAATCGATGTTGTTTTCAGCAAACGTGAAAGCCTGGCCATCCAAGGTCAATCCAATCAGGCGCTCCGCGTCGTTGAATCGCCCGCCAGAGTTGTCCTCACACAGCAATAGTCCATTGCCGCCAGGTGCCACAACAATATTGTCCGGATTTTCCAGAACAGATGCTGCGGGAGAAACATAAATTACTTTCAGTGTGCCGCACCTTCTACGTCGACGTCTGCGCGAGCGGCCTTCTCCGCCGAAAGGAAACCCGGAAAACCCTCGGGGCGGTGTGTACTCGAAGATGATCCCTTCACCGCTGCCGGAGTCAGGCGTATCTTCACCACCGTTTGTCGAAACGATGTAGTACTTGCCGTTGCCATACCAGATTCCTTCCAAGCGACGGAACTGCGCTGCTCCTTTGGCGTAGCCCTGTTCAAAGCAGGAATCTTCGCCGCCTTGCAAGTCGGGATCAGGATTTTCGATGTCGACCCATTCGATCTCGTATTCCCTCCCGTCACAGGGAACCGTACGGAAATCGAAGTTATCAACGCCCTTGACCTTGGCCATCTGCAGCTTGCCGCCAAATCCTAAAAACCGCGGAAAACGTGGCGTGAAACAGTAGAAGCCGGAACTGTCTCCAGCGTCCTCCGTCTCGTACACCTGACTGGTTCGCGGATCGACGGCGACTGCTTCATGAGAAAATCGCCCCATGTCACGCAACGGCTGGGCGTTTGAACCAAAAACACCCACGTCAAAGATGTAGCCGTGCCGCACGGCGCCGTCTTCGCTCGTCCCGGTTGTTTCTTCGCAAGTCAGCCATGTTCCCCAAGGAGTGGGCCCGCCGGCACAGTTACGAATCGTGCCGGAGAGTGCGGAGAAAGCAGTGACAAATTGCCCGGTCCATGTGTTGAACAGGACGGTCGTGCAACCACCGGCAGCACTGGGAGAGTATTGAATGGAGCCGCCCGCGAAGGCTGGCCCGTTGCCAGACTCATGGTTGCGAGAAAGTACAGCATAGGGACCATACTGACCAATCACGGCCATCCCATCGTGCTTATCAGGTGTCGCATTGCCATCCAGCATTGCGTCGCCCGTCCAACCAAAGGAGCGATAGCGGAAACCAGGCGGAAGTTTGAGCAACTCAAGACCTGTCTCGAGGTCTGCCGCTGGAACAGGCGTTCCGTACGGACTGGCGATGACGCCATCATCACCTCGCGCTTGCCGCGACATCAGGGATTGCAGCGGCCCCGCAACCGCGACGGTGGTCATAATTGTGGTGCTACCTTGAATGAACGCGCGGCGATTGAAATGTGCTGCTCGCGTTTCATTCGCCGAATCAATTTCTTCCAATTCGAATTCGCCCTTATCTCCTGTTGGGAAATCACATTCCCCATTTGCATCGGCTTCAAGCTCGCGTTCCTTCGGGGCGCTCGTCACAACCGAAGTGACTTTTTGCATCGACTCAAACTTGGCTTGAATTTCAGGGAGGCTCAACCCATCTAATTCGTCTCTCGTTTTCGACATGCTGGGGTCCTTGAAGAAAAGAAGAATTGATTGACCCTCGAACGGCGCGCGCAAGTGCAGCATCCGTACCTGCAGGGCACACAGGAGCTCCCGCGCCAACGGCTGCATGGCACATAGCAGTTGCTTGCCGACGAGGAATTGCTGGTAGGCTATCGCAGATTGTTTAGAACCGATGAGTCGAACGTGAATACGATCGACGCAATTCGCGCGCACATGGTTGAGTGCAGTTATTCCGTTAGTTTCTGCCGTGATCTCCGGCGGCTTCTCAAACTCCTAACGACAAATTCAAAACTTGTGATCGTTCAATGCACCCCGGCACATTCAAAGATGCAAAGGAACACGGTGCCGGAACAAGAGATCAATTGTCACCTACAGCGTATAAGGGCTATCAGCTCTTCCGCGCAGTGACGCTTCTCGATGGGATCCGCCCTCCTCGAAAGTGCAACGGAGTGGGTTCCTTACATTCCATCTCTGAATCAGATCTCCGAAGCAAGCCCATCGAGTTGCGACCACCACTAACCAAGCGGTCATGCTCACGAAGAGAAGCGCGGGACTAAACGAGTTGCGGCCCAGGAAGCTGCAACCCCGGGCGCGCGAAGCGAACATCGAACTTCGTGCTGGAAGACTTGTGGGATAACGATCCATCTTCCAAGCCACCGGTCTGGTTATTTGACAGGCTCAACCACCGCCGCGGATCGCTGATAACTCGGCTTGCTTTTCCCCCAACGGTTTGATTGTTCGCGATGTTCGCGGGACGGTTGTCGTTGACCGTTTCGGCTTCGCTTTGCTTCTGAAGAAACCTTGTGACGTTCGGTAACGGCGCGCTGTCGTTGTCGGTAGTTCGGTAACCAGCGTGGCAGGTTTCAACGGCGCGCCGGGTTAGCTATTTGGTCGGGTTTGGACTTGTCCGCTGCGCTCGTATCGACTCACCATAGGTACAAGATGGGTGAGCGTTGTCCGGCTGGCGGATGTCGGGATCAACTGGAGTTCACCAACAGTTATTGATCGTTGCCCGCTTGGGGCTTGTGAGATAGGTTATCCACGGTCGCTCTTCCCCAAGCTCAATACGATCCATTGCTCGGAACCGTTGGCGCGGTTGCCGGGTTTTCTTTTAAGCGGATCATCCACAATAGGAGTCTACTATGCGTAGGCTGGTTTCTCCGATAGCGACTTATCCTGCACGATCGCGTCAGTTGACGACAGGTCAAGGAAGACGAGAGCGAATGAATGTTAATCCCAGTAATTGAAAATCAGGTCGCCGATGCGGTTGGGTTTCCAATATTCCATTTGCTCAACTTCAGCTTCAGCTAGCTGGGAAAAAACATCCTTCGTGACCGGCATATTCAAGATTGTCGGTTTAAGAACTGAGTACCGCCCAAGAGTGGAAAAGGCCGAGCCAAGTTCGTGGGAATCAATGAACTGGATGGGAGAACCTACTGATACCCAATCGTCAGCAAATGCCAATAGGGGATGGGTTACATTCAGCAGTATACGGATTTGGAGTCCATCAACTTCGGCAAGAGCGTCGTAGAAGCTGCACTCACCCGATGGATTTCGTCGCGGGGTATAAACGACCTTGGCACTGACTTCGCGAGCAACAAGATATAGGTCGGCACGAAACTGTCGAGCGTCAGTTGACGGTAAAGGAGCGTCGTCAACGTGCCGGAAACCAGTAGTACCTCGCTGCAACTCCAAGGAGCGACCCGTTCAAAGATTCCAGAATAAGACGTCTGGATGATGTTGGTCAGATCAACGTGATCTGAATAGTCGGGGTGACTGGATTTGAACCAGCGACCTCCGCGTCCCGAACGCGGCGCTCTACCAGGCTGAGCCACACCCCGTTGTTGAGTTGTTCTCCTCTGCTTTAAACCTGACGCGAGCGTTCACGATTGGGTTCACCCGCAAGGGTTCAGATCTCACCGGCTGTAAGCTGTTGCCCTTTTACGGCTTAGGTCAGTGCGATTCTCAGACTAACTATCGTCCCGAACGCAGCGCTCTAGCCAAGCTGAGCTACACTCCGTCAGTGGCACCCATCATTTTACTGTTGAGGAGAATGCGGTCAACGTTGGCCCAAACGCTCGTTCTCGTGGGTGGTCTCGCTGGGATATGGGATTTTCCTGCGCCAGTGGTTTATTGAGGCGCGACGAACGTAGGGAAACAGGAAAGCTCCGAGCCGCGCGGAATTGGTTGCTGTTCACGCACGTCGTTTATGATGATTTGAGTCAAACTCAACAAGAAGCAATGGAAGCTCGTCTTTTGGATTGAGATGAGAAGCCGATAGCGAACTTAGTAGTCAGAAAGCAGGAGCCTCTTTGTTCCGTCATCGGATCAGATGTTCAACTTGCTCGCTGTCAGTTGATGTTTGCACAGCCTGCCACCTGAAGCTGCGCACTGCATGCCGCTTCGTCAGAGCCCTACCGCGGCGAGAACTGGATCGTTCTTTGATCGATCGACGTCGTTGCAGAAGTTGAAGTTCTTGGATGGTGGGACTTTGCAATTCTTACAACGTCTGCATGCAAGCTACCGCGGTGATTTGCCGGTCTGCATGGGGTCGAGCAGAAGTTCCCACACCGCTAGCCCAATCGACATTTTGGTCCCACATTTGCAGAGTATCGTTTGCTGGCAATATGAGCTGCGCACATGCGTGCGTCCACGGGAAGGTTCAAACCGAGGTGTTGACATGAAAAGGATCATCGCTCTTTCCACGTTGACGCTGGCGTTTGTTGTCGGGTGTCGCAATCCGTGTAGCCCGTGTATCCCCCGTTGCGGGCAATGCGGGCCCGGATCATTCTCTCCTCCCACGACCTACGTCCCGCCATCAACGACGCCGGCTCCCATTTATGTCCCGCAGACGACGTCCGGAAGCGGTTCGCGGTAGACGTTGCCCTCGTGCAAACTTAGCTGAGCGGCGGTTGAATTCCATTGAGCGTGGCGAAGTTTGCGGCGGCCTGATTGGTGGTGACCTTGTTCGACCGACCACAGTCGCTTTTCAGCATATTTGCCTTGATGCGGACAAAGCGGGCAGCCTCGTCACTCATCGCGGTGGATTCTCGGGCCTGCCCATCCTGGACCCGCGACGCGGACGGGTTAGTATGTGGGAATGGCTGAATCCGACCATCCCCGAAGCGAATCAACCTCCGCGAGGAGGGCATCGTCGTCAAAAACGTCAGCCACCCCAAACGCTTTCCGCCCAGCTCTGGGAGATTTCCTGCCTCCGGCTCGCACTTCATTGCAAAAGGTCTGGCGACGCCTGACGGTATGGATGCCTGCCTTGGCCAACCCACATGAGCGTCGCTGCCTTGCCAAGTATGAAGCGCGCGACGCGCGCAAAGGCATGCGATGGACGGTCGTCCTGCCGCGCCAATGCTGGAACTGTGGAACGACCGAAGACCTAACCCCGCAGCGATTTGACGCCGAGATCAAGGTCTATCACCAACCGGTGATGATTGTCAGCGTGACGATTGCCTTTGTTGTGCTGATTCTCCTGACGACCTTTTGCTTGTCAGTCTGGTTGCCAGGCATTTTGGCCGTTGGCATCGTCATCGCCGGAGCTTGGATCCTACTCAAGCTCAAAAGCTGGCAGGAAGAAGCGCGATTGCATGTGTGGTCTTGCCGCCAGCATGGTGACATGCTGGAACAGCCCGATATGATCGTGGAGGACGAATCACTGAATATCTTCCTGCCGACGCCGGAAATTTGTCGGGCAGCGATGGCAGACTTGAAAGAGCGACGGCGGCAAGGCGGAAAACGTAGGGACCAGCCCGGCGCGGGTCAGGCGAGTTCCGCTCCAGCCAGTCCCAATCAGCCTGCTTCCAGCGATCCACCACGGGTTCCACATCGCCCCTCTGCTCCACGCGAAGATCTTCCGCCCATTAAATTGGTCGGAGATGACGATTCCGAGTTGCTAGTCGATCCTGAACCGGAGACACCACCGCAATCGTCATCGAGCTTGAAACCACCTTCGAGCCAGGCACCGCGCTCAACAGAAGCTCCACCTGGCTCCCAACAAAACCGCGAAGAAGATCGCCCGTGGTTTGAACAGTAAGCCGGGCTACGCGAGAGTAAGTCCGTTGCTTCGCGCGTAGCTTATTCGCTTGTTTCGTGTTGCTGATCGTGGATCAAAAATGGAGGCGCGCGGTCGTCGCTGAGATTTGATTGCGTAGGGAGAAGATCACACAAGTAAGCAGCACTTATCTCTCTCGGCACAAACACCCCCGCGCGGTTGTGGTAACAAAATGCGACATTTGCCCCAATTCATCTTGACGAAAATTGGGAGAAACTGCTTCAATGCGCGAAATGCGGGGGAGTAAGGGGTGTGGTCTGCATCCGCAGACGAGAGAAGTCAGGTCGCGAAATTGCTTCCCGCAGAATTGTGGTGATGGAGAACCCCCCGGCTTTGGCCGCAATGCGAAAACTACGACGGACGTTTCTTTCGCGCCCAGGTTCACTGAATCGCCGATCTTCCGGCGATGGGCGCAGTGCCAATTGTTGGCTGGAATCTCGGCGAGATTCTGCGCCTGCTAGCGGTTTGCTCTGCTGTCTACTAGGACCGCTAACTATGCACAGCTTGGAAGTCTCGCAGGGAGTTGATTGACTGCGTGTTCATGCTGGAAAGCCTGAAATCCAGCTTGAAGCACGTTGACTAGATAACAACGGAATGAGAGTCAGCCACTCCCCCCTGGGGCGCCCTGGGGGAAGGCGACACGAAACACAACGGGCGCCATATTGCTAAGGAGCCACAAGATGGCGACAGCTCGGAAGTCCACGGCGCGAAAGACCGCCAAGAAAAAACCCGCGGCCAAGAAGTCCACCAAGAAGCGGGCTTCCACAGCCAAGAAGAAGCCGGCAACAAAGAAGAAGGCCGCCAAGACCACCAAGAAGCGTTCCACAAAGAAGAAGGCCGCAACGAAGCGAGCCGCCACGAAGCGGTCGACCAAAAAGAAGGCGACCACGAAGAAAGCCACGACGCGAAAGAAGGCCACCAAACGCAAGGCGTCAACACGCAAGTAGGCCGTCCCACAGCAACATCGAAGGGTTAGCCATGTCGAGTTCTCGACAGGCTGGCCCTTTTTTATTGACCAGAGCTTTTTTGCATTTTGTGGTGTGTTGATTTTCAAGTTGGCTCGCTACCATACGGATTGCCCGATGTCACCCTCGCCTGCTTCGCTCTCCCGTGGCAAAACGTAGAAGAAAGCCTAAGAAACGCCCCTCTCCGCCGGCCGATACCTCGGATGGATTCGCCAGCATGTCCCTTTCAGCGGAGATGCTCGCCGCGCTTGAGGCTGCTCGCTACACCGCGCCGACGCCCGTTCAAGCTGGCGTCATTCCGGTTGCCTTGACGGGAAGTGACGTGATGGGTCAGGCCCGCACGGGCACTGGCAAAACCGCTGCCTTCGTGATTCCCATCTTGGAACGGCTGCAATCGCCTGAAAAACCACGGCTGCCCCAGGCGTTGATTCTCGTTCCAACGCGCGAGCTGGCCGTGCAAGTGCGAGACGAAATCGAGAAACTTGCCAAGGGGAGGCGCCGTGTGCGGACAGTCGCCCTCTATGGCGGCAAGCCCATTCGCGGCCAGATTGAGAAGCTTAAGGTCGGGACAGATGTCGTGGTCGGCACGCCCGGACGCGTTTTGGACCACCTCGGTCGCGGCACGTTGGTGCTCACCGGCTTGTCGACAGTTGTGCTTGATGAGGCGGACCGGATGCTGGACATCGGTTTTCGCCCGGACATCGAGAAAATCCTTCGGCGTTGTCCACGTGAACGGCAAACGTTGCTGCTTTCCGCAACTGTGCCACCTCCGGTGCATCGTTTGGCCCAGCGATATATGAAGGATGCGGAGACGCTGGACTTTTCACCCAAGGACATCACGGTTGACACGATCGATCAGTTCTATTTCACGGTCGATGACAATCTGAAATTTTCTCTCTTGCTCAAACTCTTGGAGCGTGAAGAACCACAGCAGGCCATCATCTTTTGCCGCACCAAGCGGGCGACCGACAAATTGCACCAGGCGTTAGGCAAGCGCGGCATCGAGGTTGAGGCGATGCATGGAGACCTGCGGCAATCTGCGCGTGACCGCGTGATGAAGAGGTTTCGTGAAGGGAAAACCAAGTTGCTGGTAGCCACCGATGTCGTCGGACGAGGAATCGACGTCTCTGGAATTTCGCACATCATCAACTTTGACATCCCCCAGTTTTGCGATGACTACGTGCACCGCGTAGGGCGAACGGGACGCATGGGACGACAAGGCGTCGCGTTCACCTTTGTTTCGCCGGAAGAAGGTAGTGAACTCACACGGATCGAGATTCGGATCAACGCCCTGCTGAAAAGGGACGAGATTGCGGGCTTGCAGACGGTCAAGAACTTGAAAAAAGCCGCCAAGGCGGACTCGCAGAGTGCTCCCCCCCCACAGCAACGTCCCAAGCGGTACCGACGAGCTTTGTAACCAGTGTCGGACGTTGAATTAGGCGACCGCTGTTACCATCCGGCTCGTGTTGTCAGAATTGTGCGGTTTTTGTTGGCAAGGGAATGCCCTCAGCTTCGAATTCTCCTCTGATTGCCGGCTCACTGCACTTGGAGGTCACGAGCCCGCGCCAAGCCAGATCAACTAGCGTTTCTCCAGAATCGCAGTTACGATCAATTGGGTCGGTGTGGTAGTGAAAGTCCGGCGAAATTCCCGGCCAGCCAGTCGAAATCGGTGAAACGGACGCCCAATTTGGCTGGTATCCACTCTTAGGACGGCGGCGAGGTCGCATTTGTCCGACGAAATTCGCAACCTGGTAAGCCGAGTTCTGGACGGCGATCACTCGGCCGTGCAGTGCTTGATTGAGCGATTCCAGGGCCAGGTTTTCGGTTTGTGTTACCGAATGTTGGGTAACCGTCAGGACGCCGAAGATGCGGCCCAGGAATCATTCCTGCGCATGTACCGCAGCATTGCCCGCTGGGATTCAACTCGCGACTTTCGACCTTGGTTGCTGGCGATCGCTGGAAACCGCTGCCGGACCATGTTGTCCGCTCGCAAGAAAGCCATGCAGAACGTCGCCATCATTGAAGAATGTTTGGAAGATGAGACTCCGGCCGCTGAGCATGCGGATAATCTGCAAGAAGAAGTGAATTTGGCACTTTCGGGGATGAGGGCCGAATACCGTCAGGCGTTTCAGTTGTTTCATGAACAGGAGCTGAGCTACGCCGAGATTTCCGAAGCCTTACAATGCCCGTTGGGGACGGTCAAAACGTGGGTCCATCGCGCACGTCGAGAAATCGCAGCCCAATTGTGCCGTCGGGAAGTGATTGTGGAAAAGGAGATAGGCGCGAAATCAGCTCGGGAGGGCCGTTCAAAGCAGCGCTGCCAAGAAACGGAGTCAAACGGAAGCTCCAAGAACAATTCGATCTTCGGATTGCCACTTGGAGTCAGTTGACGAGAAATCAAACGAACGAGACGGTGCAGCCAGGGTGGGATAACGGCAACAGCCCTGTCTGCCCAAACACAAGTTCAAAATCGTGGCCAACTTAGATTTTGGGAGACGTTGGAGCTGACTCATCGGCGCATCAGCCCGCCAACAATCGCTCTCCCAGAGAAATGAGATCAGGATGGACCAGGTTCAGACATGGTGCCAGCTCTTTGAAGAGCGCGTCAACGATTGGCTGGACGAGCGACGCCCATTACAGGCGGAGTTGTTCTTTGACGAGACACCGCCGGAAGGCGCTGCGGACACGATCGAAGTCCCGGCCATCTTGGCATCCGGAGATGTTTCGCCGGTCCGCAGTGGGCAACCAGAAAAACAACATCGACCAACCATCGTTCTGACTTACGGTGATTTCGTCCGCCAACTCCGCTGCCATGTAGAGAACTGCGCGAGTTGCCGGTCCCAGGCGTTGGGATATGGTGATCTGCAACAGGTAATTTGGAGTTTGCAGGCTCCGCAACCGGCGGCATCTCTTATGGCCAGCGCCTTGTCCCAGATCTCTCGTGAGATGCAAGATGAGACGACCGTGCCATCAGTCGCTTCTGAAGATGCGCTGCTCTCAGCAGAACAACCTGAGCTTGTCCCTCACCTCAACACGGCCGGGTTGGTTGCAAGGAGGCACGAACACGATTCTTCGCCACCGGTTGACTCCTCCACGAGCTACGCCAGCCGGGCTGCCATCTCACCTGGTAAGACGGTTTTGTTACGCAGCATGCAGTTGCTGGCGGTGGCTGTGACCGTGTTGATTGCGGTGACCATCGCTTTCTACACACCCAGGGATCTGGACCCGGCTGATCGCCGTGCTGACAACAACTCTGGCGAGACGCGCAATGACGGAGCCGCGCAGCCACGGCGTCGTTGGAATATGCCCTCTGCGAGCTTGTTGTTTCGGGAGACGCAAGAAGGGTTTAACGCATTCAACACCATGCTCCCAATTTGGCGAGAGCCCAAAGGCCAACTCGTATCCCACGCTAAAGTGCGATCAGAAGCTGCTTGGGAAGAAATGTCTGGCGGAATGGCGCCGCTGGCAGACTCCGCTCAGAATTCCGCCGGATTTCTCAGCGGCTTGATCCCGCTGGATGTTTTAGCGAATTCCACAGAGTCCGCGGACTAGCCGTATGTCACAACGCGCGTGAAGTATGGGTCGGCGTTTGCTGTCCCGCTGGGTATTCAGGCACGCCGAAGTTCGGCGTCCGGCAGTTGGGATTCGCACGTGATGGAACACTCCAGGCAATATGAGTCACACGGCTTGATTCCCCAGTCGAGCAAACCTCAACTGAGCAAACAATGACGAGGTCTTGGATCAATCGCGTCTTGACGAGAACGCTTCACCTAGCCTGTGCGCTTTGCTTGATGGCAATGTCTCTCACGGACTATTGCTTAGCACAGACGGAGCCGTTGGCGAGAGAAACACTTGCCAGATACGTACCACCGAACGCGGGTTTGTTCCTGGAGATCCATCGTCTGCCTGCAGGCCTGGAACGTTACGCCCGTGGACCGTTGTACAAGCGGCTGAAAACGTTTCCCGCTTGGAGCGAATGGATCAAAGCTGAAGCAGACGCCATTGATGGGATGAGCGTGCGACTCGCCGAAGCTTTCGGCATGACTTGGGAGACATTTGAAAGAGACATTGCTGGGGGACAAATCGCGCTAGCGAGCTGGCCGATCAGCCCACCGTCGAATGCTCAAGCCGCGAATCATTCGCCTGACGCATCGCCAGCAGGATCGACCTTGTTGATCGTACAAGCGCTCCGCGCCGATAGTTTGGCCAAGCTCGTGGAAGGGTTTCGAGCACTTCAGGCCACCGCAGGAGTGGTATGGATGCAAGAGAGCGTGAGCGGCGTAAACATGTTGATCGGTTCCACGGAGCCAGATGCAAGGAAAGTTCGATATTCGCTTGCCGTGATCGACCGGACCGCGATTGTGTGCGATTCCCCATCACTGTGCCGCCGTGTGATCGGATTGCATCGCGCTGTCACTGACGATCAAGGCGCAGAATCACTGGCAGACCTTGATTCATTTCAACAATCCCAAACCGCGTTGCCAGACTCCGTTCATTTGTTTGCCTTTCTCAATCCGGTTCCATGGCAAAACGCCCTGGCGAAGCGAATTGCGGACGGGAAGTTTTCGGAGGGAGAACAAGCCCAACAACAGGCAACGCTCGATCTGTGGCAATCTTTGACTTATGGAGCGGCCGGAATTCAGCTCGGGAGAGAATTCGAGCTGTCGTCCGTCTTCCAGTTTGACAAGTCACGGATGCCGCCAAAACTCGGTGGGTTCTTGCGGAGCGCCGCCGGCAATTCCCGCATGGTTCAAGCGCTACCCCGCAACTGCTTGGCATCCGTGGCCATTCACTTGGACCTGACAAGGCTGCCGGATCTGCTGCTAGATCAGTCAGACACCCGCCAGGTCAATCCGATCTTCCGTCAGATCTTCGCGGCTTTGGGACCTGAGTTCGGGGCGCATTTGACGGAAGTGAGCAGGTCTGGAAATGCAACGGGACAAACCGCCAATAGTCGGGCGAATGCCGAAGAGCCGTTTCCGCTAGCATGGGTCTTTGAAATGGGGTGGCGCCCCACGTTGTCCATTGACGATTTGCCCCAAGATTCCGACACGATGTTCCGCGAGGCGATGCCGGAAGTTCTCAACCTTGCCTACCGCGTGACATCGTCATCGTTGTTCGCAAACTTGCACACGCTGGTGGATCAGGGCGCGCAGTTGACTTCACTGCAGGAATGGACGTTGTTTGCCGCAGGGGGAGAAAGCACAACTTTTGGCCTCAAGGACGGATACCTGCTGGCCAGCGCCGCCTCTCAAGCTGTGGCGGAATTCCGCAGTCAAGACGCAACGTCACCCCTCGTGGCGAATGCCGAGATCAGACGAATGCTCGAGCGTCCTTTCCTCGGTGGTGAGCCCAACCAGGTACTGCTGCTCAATTGTCGCGGGCTCAGGGAACTTCTCTCACGTCGCGGTGCTGAGATTGCCGCCGGGATTGAAGCCGCGCAATCCGTCTCAAATGCTGAGGCGCAACTCGCCGTCACGCAAATGGCCCAAGTTCTACAATTGGCAGACTACATCAGCGCAAGCGCCCGCGTGACTGAAGATCGCCTGGCGATCGCTATCCTGATCTCTGCCGAGGACGATTAAGCCAATTCAGCCGCGTCCCTTTCGTGCGGACATGCGAGATCCCTGTCATTGGGATTCATGCTGCCAGTTGACAATTCAGCTGGGCGCCAAGCTAGGAAGCAGTGACGACCTCCAACAGTTCCACCGCCGGAACATCATCGCAGTAGATCAACGCGGTACGTCCATACACTGTGTGCGTCGGCTCAAGCTGCATCAGGTCGGCAAGATACGGCGATGGCTCAACTTTCCAGAGGGAAAACAGGCTAATGCGGCGATGCACGTTGTGCTCAATCAGTATGCGACCCAACGGCGCCACTTCTCCGGTGATCTTTTTGCGCACAGGCTCATTCAAAAACTCCAACCGGACGCGCATGATGCCATATTGCACAACAACGCCGTCACTTTGACGCGCGAGCAGGATTTCTCGCGCATAACCGTTGGCGTCCGTCCGTTTTTGCACGGCCGTCACATCAACGGCCGTGCCGTGGTGCTGTTCGAGCGTCACGGTCATGTGATGCCGATGAGCAAGCAGTTTGCGCGCCACAGGTGGCAACTCTTCGGCCTCACTTTCAGAAAATCGGCCGACCGACTCCAGTGAGGGATGAAACAATCCAACGAGCGTTTCCAGCTCGGGAACCAGATCATGAGGTACGGCCACTGCCGGGTTCTCTGAGGGAAGGCGGGGGAATCGCCTCGACGGTGACGAGACGATGGCGGGAAGCGATGAAGCTACTAGCCTAACATGGAAGGAACCGAAAGAGCTACCAGCCTAACCAGGAACGATTCTCGCCGAAAGCCTGCCTGCCGTATGTAGAATTTGGCACAGTTGACCGAGTGCCCACCGGTCTGCTTAACGCGGAATGGGCCGATGACAGACGGTCGCCACGAGCGGACGTTCCCGCCGCAGGTACTCGTCGGTGTTTAGGACCAAGGCTTCTCCGTGGTCAAATTCCTCAAAAACCAGTTCTGGCTGGTGCGCCAGCGAGGAATCCAGAACCGCCAATGACTGGCGGCTTGAGCCAAATGGAGAGGCGACTCCTCGTATGTGCCTGGGGAACTGCCGGGCTAACTCCGCGCTGGATGCAAACCGTAGATGGGCTCCGCCCAGGATTCGGCTAAGTGCCTTGACGTCCAATTGGCGACTCGCTGGGATGATCACCAACACAGCGCGATAGCCATGGTCTGCGATTAAGAGTTCCGTGCGAGCATGAACCTCTGGGGCGACATCGGAGGTTTTGGCACGGGTTAGCATCTTCGAATATGTCCGGGCAAGCGGGGCATTTTCGCTCGTATCACCTGACGAAAAGATCTCGGATTTGTTCATCAAGTTCTCCCCCATAGCTGTGTGGAAATACTCCGCATGACGTGGCCGCCACTTGTGGACCCATCCCTGCTCGTTGACATCACATGGAAGCGTCGCGGAGCGCGAAACGAACCGCCATGCGAATAGCGGAACGTCTTTCCTTCTTCTTTCTCGGCTTCGTGAGCGCCGCTGAGGGGCCGAGGTATGGCCCGTTGATCTGAATGCGTCTCAAGAGGTTAGTTGGGAAACGATTACAACTCGCTTGCAGTTAGTGCAATTGACGTGCCTAAACAGCAGGTCGCGACACCGGGGGAGACAAATGTGTCATCGTGTTGAACTGGAGAATCTAGGCGGTGGCCACAGCTACTGTTGCGCGCCATTTTGCACTCAATGCACACGAATTCGCACGGCACGAACTCCATCAGCGAGCGGCCCCCAACTCCCGTGCAGCGGTCTTGAAGTCCGTTTGCGGCCATCCACGAACACCTGAGTGACAGCTTCAGCCCACACGGGCCCATTTCCGGTTCTGGCATCGAACTTGCTGTTAAGAAGCCTCTGATACGTCCTTGAGACATCGCTCAAGCACTGTCAGTGAAGCGTGCATCAAAAAGCTACAAGCAGGATCAAACCGTGCCGTCATTCAGTGCCACGACGCAAGCCGAAACGTCCGCCCAAGAATTGCACTTTGATCGATTCCCGCTCCGACCGTGTGAGCAGGAATCGCTACTCGACCGCGTCCATGCAAGTTTTTCCGCCTGTGGCCTAGCGAGAACGGCTGAGCGGATTGTGCTCAGCATCAATAAACGGGGCATCTTGCGGATCGACGGCCGAGTCAGCTCGTACTACCTCAAGCAGCTTGTGCAAGAGATTGCCCTGCGGTTTCCCAGCATCGAACAAGTGGAGAATCGTCTTGTCGTGAGCAGACAAAGAAAACTTCAGCGCAAGCCTCTCACGCGCTGTTCCGCGGATTGATCGCCCTGGAGCGAGGGTCTATTCATCGAAATGACTCTTCTTCGCCAGGAAACTTCCCTTCGCGGACATCCTCGCGGAAGCGGACCAGCGCATCGCTGATCGTCTCCCGGAGGTTCGCATAAGGTCGCACGAAGCTGGGAACATAGCCGCTGGTTAAGCCCAGCACGTCGTGCGTCACCAGCACCTGGCCATCGCAATCAGGCCCTGCGCCGATGCCGATGGTGGGGACAGGCACAGCCGCCGTGATGGACTTGGCGATGGACGCGGGAACGCATTCCAGCACCATGGCGAACGCGCCGGCGTCGGCGGCGGCTTGGGCATCAGCCAGCAGTTGATCTTCGTCACGTTGGACCTTGTAGCCACCCAACTGATGCACGGATTGTGGGCGAAGGCCGCAATGGGCCATCACCGGAATGCCAGCGGACACCAGCGCGGCGATAGTCTTGGCTTGCTGCGTGCCACCTTCCAGTTTCACCGCCTGTGCGGCCGTTTCTTTCAGCACGCGGCCCGCCATCTCGATAGCACGGTGTTCTCCCAAGTGAAACGTGGGGAACGGCAGATCAGCAATCACTAAGGCACGTTTGACGGCGCGGCCCACGATCTCCGTGTGGTAGATAATCTCATCGAGCGTGACCGGAAGCGTGCTTTCCTTGCCTTGCACGACCATGCCCAGGCTGTCGCCCACCAACACCGCTTCTGCTCCAGAGCGATCGACCAATCTTGCGATCGGATCATCATAAGCGGTCAGCATGGTGATCCGGTTTGCCTTCCCCTTCAAGGCGGCAAAGCGGGGAACGGTCATGCGTTTGGGAGCGTCGACCATGGAGGGGCAAAAGATCGAGGACAATTGCGGAATAAGAAATCAACTAGGCCATAGAAAAGCCCGCCGGAAATGTGCCACAGTAGTGGTCTCTCCCAGCATTTGCGCTTATAGACCAATTACCGGGTGTTTGCTAGCCTGACCACCTCCGGTAGCCGGCTGAGAACGGCAAACCTGCGGTTCCTCGGCTTGTTTGACATCCGTGACGCTCAACCCTTTCCAGGCGTATCCGTGGCCGCGATTTACCCCCAAAAGATCGAACGTTCAGAAATTCCCAGCGACGAAAACCTGTGCATGTATTGCACGGCCAAGTGCTGCCGGTACTTCGCCCTGCCGATCGACGCGCCAACTTCACGGAAGGAGTTTGACTATATTCGCTGGTACCTCCTGCACGAGGCAGCCACCGTTTTCACAGAGAATGAGACCTGGTATCTGCTGGTCCACACCCCCTGTAAACACTTGCAGGATGATCACCGTTGCGGCATCTACGAAACCCGCCCGCAGATCTGCCGAGACTACACAACCGATAGCTGTGAATACGACGATTCCTGGGTGTACGACCATTATTTCGAAACGGCGGAGCAGATCGACGAATACGTTGAGACGGTGTACCCACCCAAAAAGCGGGCGAGTATTCGCAGCCCTAAGCCGGCGTTGCTCCCCGTAGT
>JALCBR010000105.1 GCA_028066245.1 Pirellulales bacterium
ACAGGTCGAGCTGAGCACCGAACCTCAATAGGTCAGCTTGTCTCAATGACAGGAATGAAAGTCCTGTAAGAAACTCGAGCGTCGTCACCCGTACCTGCTCCAGAATCGGGTCAAACTCCAACGGTTCGTCGCGGTCGTAGTCGCGTTGCCAAACCAAGAAGCCGGCTGCCGTCATCTGTTGTCGGTGCACAATCGCAATGATCTTCCAGTAGCCAGCTGGGATGCGAATCGGCAATTCTCCTGGCGCGTTGATGCGCTCAGGATCTGCTTCGGTGTAGACCGGGCCGGTAAAGACGCACGCACTGCTATCGGAACGATCAGTTGCCTCGAAAATCCAATCTTCGATCATACCCCATGCAGTGTCATGCAACCGTGAATGCTGCGGTGCGATGTTGGTCCAAAAATAGCTCTCGCTATCCGCTTCCTCAGCTTCGCCTTGGGGCCCCCAATGAAGCGACCGCCGACGGACTAGGTGACCTCGATCCCACAAATTGTGCTCACCGCGATAACCGCGGTCGTTGTCCACCTGTAAATGACGTGCAACGTGTGGGTCAAAGCGAAATCGATCACGACGAGGGATCACTTCTTCATCGATAATCGTTTCCCCATCGATATTGTGCGCCGTGTATATCGCAAAACCACGTCGCTGGTGAAACACAACCGAGAATCGCGTATGGCCGATCGAGTTTCCACCATTGAATGCTACACTTTGAAGAGATGGTAGCAACTTCGGTAGGGCTACTTCGTGTCCCGTGATGAATTCCGGATCGTATGGCATCCGACTACCCCACGTTCTGGCAGATCTATCATCTACAGCAATTTGCAAATGTAACGCATTGCTTGACCGAACATGCACAAATTCTCAGAATTGCTAGCCCGCCAATTGTACGGGTTGGTAAACGCCTGGCTTTCATAGCCCCCGGACACACTGACCTGCCCCCTCTAACCGCGTCCAGGCTGTGAGTAAAAAACTCTTGGTTTTGGGCTTTGAAGGGAGGAAGGTCATGCCGAGAAAGCGATTCGTATCCCCTCAGGTGTCCACGTCCGATGAGGAAGGGCCCAGCGGAGAATTCACGCGCAGGTGGGGGCGGCCGATGAGCAAGCTGCGGGGCGCAGAGGTCATATTCACCTCCTGCGGTTGACCGCTGGTTGCACCGCGGCGGCTGTCCAACCTCGGCGCCGAAGGAAACTGTGAAACTGAACGAGGTATTCCGACCGCTGTTAGATTGTGGCAGGTGGTGGCATCCTTTTCGCGATGACGTAACCCGTTGAGATGGCGGCGATTGGCGAGTTCGAGTCCCTTTCGGTTCGCAATCAAGGGTGCACTAACGCCAAAGACTATTGTGGCATACTACCGAAGTCGTCGATCAGCCCTTGGAGCTTTTTGCTTTTCACCCCCTCATTCGAATGCCATTCCCGCAAGAGCTGGTGAGTCACATCATTTAACTGGGGAGGTGGAAGGTATCGCGTCGCAAAAAGCTCCATGAAGAACATTCGATCGGTTGTCAAGGTCTTGCCGTCGTAGTGAAATTCAATTGAAAACTCGAAGACAAACTCGTCTCCTTGTTGGCTATCCTCTGCGATAATCTCGATTTCAAATCTGTCCGCGTCGTCGGGCTGAATCCTCTGGTGAAATTCCACCTCCCGCTTGTAGGGAGTCGCTTCGTCGTCAAATCGGACAATGTATGTCTCGGTTGACAAGAGCGCATCACTTCGAAACACGTTGGGCGACAGGCGATGCACTGCGTGAATAGTGAATACAGCCTTGTCGATAACCGCAACGGTGTCGCCCGTGTTCCTGAGTAAGACATCCAGTTTGTCGGGATTGTCATCTAGAAACCGAATCGTGCTGAAGGTCAACAAGCTCTGCTTTTCAGCCGGTGGGTCACCGTCAGTGCCGCCATTCCGTGCCGAGACAAACGCATAGGTGCCCAGACCAGCGATGCCAAACAAGAATGTCAGTATCAGGAACACCAGAAACAGAGTGAACTGCTGCTTCTTGGTAAGTGTCTGGAAAATCGGAAGACGCAGCCATTCGCGATAGAGCGACCATACGACGAATGCGGCGATTGCACCAAGACCGGCAATGCCCACCGCAATCTTCCAGATTTCATTCATTGAGTCTGCCTCAAATATCGATTTCCCGCTCGCCGCAGTATCGTGCCTTTGTGATCGAGAACCTAAAGATGGTCTGAGTCATGTCCCGCAATTTCACGTAGGCGCGAGGCGAAGACCGAGAGCGAAATAGGATCTGTCGCGCGAAACTGATCAAACATTTGTGTCACAATTTCGTCAAAGACTGGAAGAGTAGTTTTGCTAACGGATGAAGGTCGGGGAATTGAAACGGCTTTGCAAGGTAAATAGGGAAAGTACTCCGTGCCAGGAGCCTTCATTCCCGTGAGAGATTCGAAAAAGATCAACGCGAGCCCCGCAACGTCCCACGCATAAGCACCCTCCGTGACAATTTGCGCGTGCCCCAGTTCTCGATTTGTTCGCTGCGAGATTGCTAGGACCGTCGAAGTCACGGTCTCGGAACCGGCGGCATCGCATCGCACCCGGCGGGCCGATCCGAGGTCCGCGAGCACTATTCCCCGTTCACACAAGAGAAAATTAGACGGGACGACATCAACTACAGCAAAGCCGATCCCGTGAATTGCCAGGACACTTTCACAGAACTGCCAGAAATAATTGGCTGCGTTCTTTGGCGGAAGATCACGCACGGACTGATACGGAATTGCGTGCGCTAGCTCGCGCGCGATAAAAATCACGCTATCCGTGCAGCCGTAGCCCTTATGTTCAATCACACGATCTGAATTCGAATGCCGGCCAACTATGATCTCGATCGCCAAAGAGGCAATCGCTTCGTCTGTGCCCAATTCTGATTTCGGGTTTAATACCTTGAGGGCGACTGGTGTTCCGTCACGCGCCTGCATAGCCTCGTAGACGAAACTTGTACCGCCATTCCCGAGTTGACGGCCGACGACAAAGTCATCCGGCTCGCAGGAAAAAGCAATCCCACCTCTCCGAAGCCTCTTGACTAGATGCTCTATCGCGGGATTCCAGTCGTTCTCCCAGAAGACACTTCCATCCATACCACAGTCAATTCGCGCACTTAACCGAGCGGATGTTGAAACGCCACAGGCTGCACGCAAGTCTCCGAGAGAATGCGCTCACCATCACCCACAACACGTTCACACCAATCAAATAGGCCGCGCGCAAACTCCTCTCCATCAGCATCACGAATCCACTCGTCCTTAAGAACAGTCAAGCCGAAAGCAAGTTTTGGGATGATCACCGCGAGCGAGTGCTCAACAACAGCGTGCTTGCGGGTTTCGCTGGACGTGTCATGCTCCACTACGGCAAGATCGAGATTCGCAATGTAGGTGTAGGAGTACTGCGCGTGCAAAACTGCGGTCATGGGGCGTAGACAGTCGTATCTTATTGGGCTGGGAAACTGTGCAGAAGTTGGGTTTGCAACTAGACGTGACGCACTCTCAAATCCCACTCCGATCGCTTGCAGTTTGTGGTGAGCCATCTCATGGACTATTCCCTCAGCTAGCCCCATGTGATGGTTGACGGTAACCGCAATTGATCCGAATCCATAGCTGCCTGGTCCACAAATCGACCCGACAACTTGGTCCTGGCCCAACGCATCGGATTCGGATAGGCCAATTGAATGCAGTAGCATTTTACATTGCTCAAAGCCAACTGACCAAATCCGTAGTAGTTGTTCGGCAGTTGCCACGTTTGGATGTTCGAGGGCGGCGGGCCGACAGCCTTCAAATCCATTCAGAATCGGATCCTGAGTTAGAGCAATGTTGCCGTCCGCGAAGGTCGGCTCTACTCCTCCGATGTCAGTGGGGCACAAACCGCCATCCTGAGCCAACGCGAGGGCAACTCGGCTGTCGTACCCATCCTCTTGTGGTTCTGCGATTCTTGCCCATTCAATCTTGGCTGCCGTTTCCGTCATGTCACGGTTCTTTCTTTGATAACGTGCCGAAGGTCACGGTGTCGGTCTCAGTGATGCTTTCTACTAGCACACCTAAGGTATTTGCCACAACTTGTAGGCTCTTGCCATAGTCTGCGTAGCAGTAAACGAGGACGTAAGACACATTTTCAGAGAGCCATTCCAGTAAACGTTGCGCCTTTTCGGTCTCCACCTCCGAAAGCCTGCCCAACATTACAATGCAAACATCTATATTGGAGCCAATGCGACGCGTCAGCATGTCCACGTCAAACATATCCCCGGACACAAAATGCTTCGGCTGCCCGTTGCCGGACTTTATGGCGCGCTCAATGCTACTTCGATTCAGGTCAATGCCAGCAACAGCCAAATCGGCTCGGTGCGTGGCGATCTTTCTCAAAAGCACACCATTCCCGCAACCAAGATCAACTATCTTCCCTCCCTCCGGACGGACGCTTGAAAGCACGCGCAGGCACTCTGCCACGAGAGGCGAATGTGCGCGATCCATTCCGTACTTCGACGTAAACCCATTCCCTTCGTACTCAGCACTTTCCACGGGCGACTCTTCTATCGACGCGACACGTGTGACGACATTGTTTAGTGAATCAACTTCTCGATGTGATTCCTTGTTGCGAATGCGAAACGGAAACGCCAGCCCGCTAGCACCTTCGGTCGGGTAGTAGTCACCCTCCAATCGAACGACGTACTTCCGAGCAGTCGCGTCAGTGTTCGTCACTATCTTAAACAGTGGAGTTTTGATCTCCGCGATTCCATGCAATGCCGACCATTCTGCCGGCATAGAAATCAATTCAGCCAGCCAGTCTGACTCATCGGTGAAAAGAAACTCTCGAGCCACTCCCGACAAATCCGTGGCGACAGTACGGGATGCGAGGCAATCATTCGAGCAAGGCAAATGAAACACTGGCCGAACACCGATCCACCGGAGATGGACTGAGCTGCCTGATGACTTGCAGGAAACTACGCAGGCATCCACGTGCTTTTGGCTCGTGGATGCATTCAGCGCGTTCGGCCATGTAGGATCGATCAGCGCCTCGTCAACCCAAAACCTCTGGAAGAATTCAGTGCAGCATCTGGGGTACCCAAGCAGTTGTCCCATCGTGATGTTATTAGATTGCTCGAACGCCTCGCGAAATTCGGCGCACGACTCGGGCGAGCCAATGACGCACCAAAGCGCCGGTGTATCGCCTGAAGTAACTTCATTGATTCTTGATTGGTATGAGCGGTTGCTCTGCACCTCTTTGAGAACTTGAATCTGGAGCTTGTGGCTTCGAAGCGTTGCCGCCCTCTCGTCGAATTGACGGACGTCGAGCATCTGAAGGCTACACCTGCGAAGACCGGAGGCAACCGACGCCCATTCCAAGAATGAATGCATCGTGTTGACGCGTGAGATGCGGTGCTGCCAGCCCCGCTTTGCTTCGTCACTGACCCACGACATCCGCACGAAGTCATGAAGCGCGAAGTCCAGTCGCTCCATGGTCATGGCTTGAGCCTGAAGGTGTGACGACTCATTGGGCATTGCTTGAGTCCCCCTGGCATTGATAGATCGCCCGCATGCGAGCCAATACATCAGCGAGCCCGGGGTTGTTACCCGCTGCCCATTCGCGAAGCATGTTCCTTTCGAGGTAGGGAGATTATCATCAAGCGAGATTGGACGCGTGCCAGCACGTGCCATGCGTTGTTCAATGAGTTGGAACAACCGGAACCAGATTTCGCAGTGTTCCGTGCGGTTTCTCCAGTCTCCATCAATGGCAGTGCCAGGACACTGGCCTTTACACATCAGGAAGAATCGGCAACCCTTGCAGCCACCGTTCTCGTGCGGTGTGTGATAGAGCGATAAGTAGCGTTCGAATCCTGCGCCATCCGATTTGATGTAATCAATTCCGTCTTTGTTCGTGCGCCCACAGTTACTGCTTTGTCCGAATCCCTCAACGCCACGGACGGCATCTGTCGTTAGCGGATCGCACGCTTTCCAAACGCAGGTGGCATGTAAGTCGTCAGCACTAAGCATCTTTTCCATGTCATCGAACGTGTCGAAGCGCATGCGCGAAAGTGACTGCTCAAGCTCGGCAAACCCAATTAGCGCTTGAACGTTCCGTTCCGTTGACAATGCTAGTTTCGCTCGTATGAGCGGGCTTTCGGCCTCCATCAGATGTAGGCGAGTCGACGACACTCCAATTGCATCCAAGTGTCGGATCCAATCAAACATCGCATGCAGCTTGTCTTCCGTCGCGTTGCCACGATGCAGCGTTATGATGAGACTTGGTGGAATGCCTTCGCGACAAAGCCGGTGGATCGCGGCCTCGGACTTTTCGGTTAGGCTGTCCGTTCTTTCGTCGCTACCAGCCCACCTCACCGCGTTAAGTTCCCCTGGCCCATCAATCGAGATTCCTACCTGGACATCGTATTCCCGGAAAAGCCGAATATGGTCATCCGTGATTAGTGAGCCATTCGTTTGTACTCCGTTCCTCCCATACTTTTCTTTTCCCCAAGACCACAAGTCTTCCAATGTGGCCGTGGGTAGCAAAAGTGGTTCGCCACCAAACAAGGTGAAGGGACCGCCTTCCCTTTCCACGGCGGCCTTCATGGCTTCAATGTCGTAGCGTTTCGCGATGTTCCCTGCATCACGCTGGGGCTGTTGGTAGCAATAAACGCACGAAATGTTGCACGCAACGCCCAGAGGTCTTAGCTCAACACCCATGATGGCACTCAGTCGTTAGTGTCGAGGTGTACGTCGCCGTGGCCAATCTTCGGCGTGTCTCCGTGGACTTGCTGCTCCGGCACGTCACCGTGAATCCCAGTGCTTGGACTGTCGCCGTGTGCGCCGGCAGCAGGTGAATCGCCGTGGACACCTACAGCAGGACTGTCGCCATGAACACCGACACTACGACTATCTCCGTGAATTCCAACGCTTCCCCAGTCGGCGTGCGGCCCGCCACCAAAGTGGCCGACATCGCCGTGAGCATCACCATGCCCAATATCACTATGGACATCGCCATGCCCGGCATCGCCATGTGCGTCGCCATGTCCGGCGTCTCCATGAGCATCACCATGCCCCGCATCGCCGTGGCCATCACCATGTCCAGCGTCACCGTGGGCATCTCCGTGTGGCGTGTTCGACTCGAAATCGACCGGGGGAATGAGGGCAGTGTCAAGATGACCGTGGTCGGCTACATCACCATGCATGTCAAGATGACCGACTTCCGGCGTATCAGCATGTATTCCCACCTGAGGGCTATCTCCATGCGCACCGACTCCCGACGCGTCAGAATGCACGCCCACACCCGCGCTGTCGCCATGGACGGACACCGGATTCGCATCTCCGTGAACGCCGAGTGAACGCGAATCTGCGTGAGCACCGCCAACAGCGAAGTCTAGGTGCACTCCGAGGCCACCACTGTCTCCATGTGCATCACCATGTGGGCCACCAAGCCCCCCAACATCTCCGTGAAAGTCTCCATGAGTATCGACATGAGCCCCAGTATCACCATGCGCGTCACCGTGCCCCGCGTCCCCATGAGCGTCGCCATGCCCAGCATCACCATGGGCATCTCCGTGCCCGGCGTCTCCGTGAGCGTCACCGTGGCCAGCGTCGCCGTGTGCATCCGCGTGTCCCATGTCGCCGTGTGCATCGCCGTGACCTGCGTCGCCGTGCAACTCGACCGGGGGGATTAATGGGGTGTCCGCATGAACATCGACCTTCGACAGTCCCTCGAGCGCGACTATCCCCAGTTCCTCAAGCAACTCTTGCGCCTTCTCAAGGAAGTTGTCGAAGACACCCCTGATAGCGCTTTTGAACTCCTCCAGCCAATCAGAGGTGACGTCACTTAGGCCACGAGGATACCCTTTCTCATTGAGCCCCTGCAGCACAAGATAATCAAGCCTGGGCGACTGCTTCGCACCTGGCAGTGGATCTGGCACGACATCGTTGACCCAATCATTGTACGCAGTCGACCCGTAAGCGAACTTTGCCCATCGATATGGCGACTCGCTGTAGAATCTTTCTAGATGCTCATTTACGCGCACCGAGTCCTCTGCTAGCCACGCCCACATTCCAACGGGATTGCCTTGGCCACGAAGTGCACTGAAGAACTCCTGCACGAGTGGCCGCAACAAGTCAGCCAACTCTGGCCGTGTCTCGAAGGTCGCAATATACGACCATACGCTATAACTTTGAACAAATGTCTTTTGCGTTTTCAGCAACTGCAGCGTTCCAGCAAAAGTCAGCGCTTCTACGAATATGGAGCCATCGAGCCAAGGACTGATTTGCCGCAGTCCGAGCGTAAGAATCGATCGCCATTTGTCAGGTCCCAGCGCCCCCGGTAGAAGATCGAGGATGCGGCCAATACCCAGTCCTATTAGCTGGTCGCCTTGTCGATTTATAAGGCTATCCAACCGTGTCCATTCTCGGATTATGTCCGTGATCGCCGTTGCAAAGGCGTCTTCAATCCCCAGTCGAACTTCGTCCGGTATGCCAAATGAAAAGACTCCCTCGATCTTTCCGAACTCCCACCCAGGACCACCGATCGGAATACTGTACGGAATCGACCAAACCAGCTGATCGAGGATAGAGCTAATGGCGCGCCCGCACGCTGCGCCAATGTACGGAGCCACTACGTCGATGATTGTCTGCTTCAAGGCCGGGGCCATGCCGCCAGCCCAAACGTCCCAAGTGCTGGTTTGCTGGCCAAGTGCAGCAGCAGTGCTCTGCAACGCATAGATTTCGTGAGGCAGAAGCAGAAAGGCCTCGGGGCCTTTGTGCGAGATCAGCCCTCCACCTTCAGAAAAGATGTTCTTGTATTTCTCACTATCATCTGGGTGAGTCTCAAATTCTCCTGCGATGTAATTAGAATGCGTGCGCCATTGATTGAGTACAAGATACTCAGTCCACTTTTGAATAAGTGTTACGGCTCTTTGCTTGACAGCTTGTGACGTGTTCGAGGATTTATAGGAGTAAAGGCATGCACATAACAGCGCGCCGAAGCTGTCCTTTGTAAGCGGGCTGAGACGTAGAAAGTTATTTGACGAATCATATTCACGAACGTCGGGGTGACGAACCGGATGAATTCTTCCGAGCTCGTCTTGATTCCCCCACCCACCTTCAGTTAACGCCTGTAGTAATTCATCGAGTCGATTATTGGCGTTATTCTCCTCCCAGTTGTCCCGATGGTAGCTGCCCGACGCAACCGCGATGGCAGCGATTGCCGTGTGCAATGTCCCCTCACCGCGAGTTGTCGGATCGCCATCCTCGTAGTCCACGATGAAGCCGGACTCGTCGCGGAATCCAATCTGGTCCTCGGATCTAGTTGCCAGAAGCTCACTTCGAACTTGGCTCCGATACGCTTCTTCGCTCATGAGTGACTCCCGGCGATCAAAGCTGAAGTGACGCTGCAGGACCCAAGGGGCGGCGTTAGTGTATCAGACGAAAAACGCGAATCAAACAATGAGGTGCTGTATATTGGCTGGGCCCGCGATGCTGCATTCGCAGGGCCGCGTATCGACCGGCAGCCAGACCGACGGAACATTCCGCTTCGCCTTACGGGACGTCTGCTGCTCGTCACTTGGACCGTTGAGGGCGACGTGCCAATCAACTCGATCTCTAGAATCCGTGCAGATCACGTCGTCTGGATCCCAGCGAGACTCGCCACATGTTTGGACTGATATACTGAAAACGCTAGAATCAGCGGAGGCTTTGCATGAGGAGAAGGAAGTGGAGTTTTTCTATAACAAAGACGACATTTCAGAGCATCTCACGAGCGCGTTTAAGGAGCGCTACGCTCGCAAAGACGTGGCACTAACCGGGATCCTGCTTGCGAGACCGGAGGATGAATTCGTAGCGAAGGAGATTCTTCCCCATTTGAATTGGTGGAACTATCGCTCAGATTATTACACCGACTTCTATTGCGCGGGGTACGCGCCGATTGACGAGGTTGAAGAAGAACTGGCCAAAGTCGTGACCGTCGCAGACCGCGATTGGGGGTTTTCGCATCGAGCATTCGACGAGCTTGTTGAAGAGATCGAGGGTCAAATCGGTTGGCGTTATCGCGGTGGCGCATCTTTGATTCTGCTTAACTCCAGGTTTGACGGCGAGCGAGCGCATTTGGACTACTTCAGAAGCATTCGTTTGGTTTTCGCACGAGCTCTGGAATCGAAACGGGTAAAGTCAGCCACAGAACTAGCTGACGTCATCTTCGAGTTCGCGAAGAACAACAATGAGAGCTCCGAAGACCCCGCGTGGGAGCTGAGTGATCACTTGGGGAAAAAAGTTCTGAAAGAGGGACTGGTCAGTATGCTCTTAAGTTGGCTCCCGGCATGGGTCTCACCAAGCGCTCGCGAAGCCATGCAATACGTGTTGCACGAGAACCGCGCGAGCGTTTGACTGGCATTGTCGCCCCGATGTGTCTGATAATCTCGGCTATGTGCGGCCGGATTGCCGGTCATACGAGTCGTGCGACTGCTGCAAGTTCGACCTCGGCCAGCTGAGTCCAGTCGCGTTCCCAGGCCGGCTTGATCACGTCGATCCGGTTCGCGGCGACTTCCGCCAACCGCTCGTATCCGCCGTCGCCCATCGCCGAAATGTGTTGATCATGGCGGGTGTACCAGCGATAGACGTAGCTCGGCCTCACATCGAACTGAATCGGATCGGCGCGGCGGAGCTTGGCGGCTTTGAAGCGGCTAAGGAGCCCCTGGACCTAGCCGCTTGCCGGCACCATTGAGTAGCGTATCCTCTTGTTGTTCTAAATCGATCACTTTTGCGCACGGTCTTTCAGACCGAATGCACGAAGCCAGTTTGTTTTGCTGCTGAAGTTGCATCGCCCGCCGTCAGCTGTGACTGGCGCTCTTCGCAGCGGTTGTTTTCACCGATTGCAATTCGGAAACGAAAACCAAATTCTACGCGACTGTATTTGGCGATTGCGCCGAGATGCAGGCTCGTTTTGACGCAGACCCAACCTGCCAACGGCTTCACCAGCACTGCTCGATAAACGAGATCCGTCTGGAGGTTCCGGAGGCCTGAGGTCGAGCTAATCGACTTTGCAGCCGGGTGTGCTGAAACTCTCTAGCCAGCAACTGATTGCGTCGAATGGAGTGAGCCTTTCACCGCCAACGACTTTTCTAATTCTCCATGAATCTGTGCCACATTTGTGCCACCGGGCCGACCGACTGACGGCGCTGCTCCTGCTCTTGAAAAAGCAATGCTCTCGAAACTCGTTTTTTTTGGGGGCAGCAGCACGGGGAAGCTTAGCGTCCCACTTCCGCCCAGCTGACCCTATTACCAATTCGGAGTGTGCTCATCTATATTCTAGTGACATTGGAATAGGCCTATTTGAGCTTTGAACTCCGAATCAGATCGGTGGAACATATTGATGGCTGAAGATCCTTCAACGAAGCATTTCTCCGTCGATGCAAGGGCCATTCTTGCGCTTGGGCGGGATAGTATCAAGGATCACACGACCGCAGTTCTTGAGTTGGTGAAGAATAGTTACGACGCCCGTGCAAGTGTCGTCGTCGTCGAAGTCTTCGCCAAGGCAGAGAAAGAGCGTGATCGCTACATTCGAATCTCAGATAACGGCGACGGAATGTCCGATAGTGACGTCAATACAAAGTGGTTGCGCATTGGATATTCTGAGAAGCTTCGCAAGAAGAAGGCACGGGGGCGCCGCCGTGTCGGTGAAAAGGGCGTTGGACGACTTTCAGCAGACAGGTTGGGAAAAATACTCGAACTCAGAAGTCAGGAGAAGTCATCGGACGCGATAGCTCTCAGGGTCGATTGGGAGCAATTCGCGAAATCAGGCAAGGAACTCTCGTCAATTCCGATTCCGACTTTGGACGACAAGGAATTTCAAGTTCCAACGCTTTCGCCTTATGACAAACGGAACAAGGAATACTTGGAGTCGCCGAATGCAGAGGCCAATTCAAAGAAAAATACGGGGACTGAACTGACGATTCGCAAGCTCCGTCAAGGGTGGTCTGAGCAAGACATCGAGGAGTTGCATCGCGAACTGTCGATTTTGACTCCGCCCTTTGGTGGCGTTAGCGATTTCCAGATTCGCCTCAACACAGATATCGATCCTTCGCTCAGTGGCGTCACCGTCTCACCGTTCTATGATGCTGCAGAGATTGAAGCTAGTTTCTCCACCGACGACGTTGGGAACGTGTCTTGCGCTGTCAAGACCAGAAATCCCGATGGAAGCTTCGATCGTCCACGTCGAACCACGCTTGCTTGGGCTGAATTCGTTCATCGCTCGCAGACTGAGTCAGAAAGCGACCCTACTGGCATTGGGCCCGTGTCGTTAAAGATTCTTTTCTATCCGCGACAAACTGAGACGTTACGTGGCACGAGCATGACGCTGAGGCAACTCCGTGAGTTTTTGGACTCGAACGCAGGAATCAAAGTTTACCGCGACAACATCCGCGTGATGCCCTATGGCGATCTGCATAAGTCAGAGGGCGGAGACTGGCTTGGCTTGGGAGACCGAAAGGCAAGGAATCCGGCAGGTGCTGGTCGGAAAGACTTCCGAGTTGCTCCAAATCAGGTTGTTGGCGCCGTTTTTTTGTCACGTGACAAGAACCCTGGCCTTATCGATACATCCGGGCGTGAAGGATTGGTGCATGGAGACGATTTTCGAGTGCTAAAGAGCTTCATCAATGGGTGCATTGTCCGGCTTGAAAGTCACTATCACGAGTCGTTCACACGACGTCAGGAAGTCAAGCAGAAGAAGGCACCACCGCGCAAAACGGTTGAGGATTTTGGCAAAGGACTAAAGGATCTAAAGAAGAGCCTTGGGGCGGTTAAGGGAGATCTACCAAAAAGAGCCGAACGAAGAATCGAGCAACTGGAAGACCAGATCGGGGCAGCATTTTCGCACATCGAGGATTTGCAACGATCTATGGACGATTTGGCGTCCCAAGCAACGATCTACCGCGGCCTGTCATCGTTGGGAATTGCCACGGCAACATTTAGCCATGAGACAGACGCTGCGTTGGAACAATTCTTGTCTTCTTTGTATGCCGTCCGAAATCTGCTGGCGTCCCAGCCTTTGTTCGCAGAAGAGGCTTTGGACGAACTGGCCAAGGCAATCCAGGCAGGCGAAAAGATCTCTGCGTGGGGGCAATTCGCCTTGAAGCGGATAAAGCCCGACAAACGGCGAAGAAAGAAGTTGGACGTTGGACCGATTATTCAATCGCTTCTAAGCGAATTGGCTAAACCGTTTGCCGCGAGCGCAATTAGCTTGAAAACGGAGATCGACTCAGCCGAGGGTCGGTTCTTTCCGATGGACATTGAGTCGATTGCTCTCAACCTCCTAACGAACGCATACTACTTTTGCAAAATGAGCCAGCGAGAGCGCACAGTGGCCGTTCGTCTCGCACAAAGTGCGGAAGGCAGGCGAAGCGGTATTCGCTTGGAGGTCGCTGACAGTGGGCCAGGTATCGAAAAGGAACGCCTCGACAGTGTTTGGGAACCGCTGATTTCGTCAAAAATTGATTCCAGGGGCAGAGCATTTGGGACGGGACTTGGTTTGAGTATTGTTGATGACGTTGTGAGTGACCTCGGTGGAATTCGAAAGGTCGGGCATGATCGACGCCTGCGCGGCGCACTCTTCACAGTATGGCTGCCGTTAGAATGAGCAAAGATAAACGGACGATCGCGTTTCTGGATGACCGAAAGGCACAACGTGAGACCGTTATTCGCGGGCTCCGTGGAGCCATTCCCGATGGTTGGGAATGTGTCGAATGTCCGCTCCACCCGACAACTAGCCAGTATTCGGCATGGCTGCTCAAAAACGGTGTAGTTGTGCTGGTTGTCGACCAACTCTTGAATGAACAAGCTGCCGATTCCGAATTGCCTGTGGATTACAAAGGCCACGACGTGATTGCCGCGGTGCGCTCACACATTCCACAGTTCCCAATTATGGTCGTGACACGAGCCACAGAGGATCCGGATCTAACTGACCATTTGGGCGAGGCCGACGATATAGTCAGTCGCGCCGATCTGCTCAAGGATGCTGGCAAATATGTTGCAAGATTCGTTCGCCATGGAATGAGGTATTTGGAGGAGCATGAAAAAGAGTTGGCTGCTCTCGCTGATTTGTCCAGCAAGGCAGCCAGCGGCAGCCTTACCGCCGCCGAGATTCAGAAGATGAAAGCCATCCAGACAAAACTGAGGCTTGCTGCGAGTCAATCAAACGAACGTGACCGTGCCTTGCAATTGCTAGAAAAAGAAGTTGCTGGGCTAGGCAAGATCCGCAATAAGTTGGAGAAGTTTCTTGGTGAAGTGGGTAAGAAAGCGGCCCCGAAACCTGCTAAGAAAAAGCCCCCCAAGGGTAGTCGCAAGAAATGAAATGGAAGCGAATTGCGAATGAGGATCGGGTACAACCGAACAGCGGGTCCTATGCTGACTGGAAGCCGGAAATATCGACGGCTTGTGCTGGCAGTTGTGTTTATTGCGCGATACATGAGTCACAGTACGGCGGCCTGGACAACTTCCACGTTGAACATTTCCGTCCGAAATCCCGATTCCCTAAGCTCACTAACACGATCACGAATCTCTACTTAGCATGCGCGATATGCAATCGCTTCAAGAGTAACGATTGGCCGCGCAGGCCCAAGAAAGATCACAGCGTTCCCGCTTATCCGGATCCAGGTGACTGCGATTATACCGAGTTGTTTGATATAGACACTGACCAGCACGTCGTCAGAGGGAGGTATGTTGCATCCAAGTATGTCGTTGAGCGACTTTTCTTAAACCGGCCACAACTTCGGCGCGAGAGGCGAACGGTACACGTGAGGGAGAATCTGAAGAAGGCGCGCGAGTCAATCATGGAGCTCGTGCCGCAATTAGAAGAGGTGGCTCATCACGATCCCAAGG
>JALCBR010000106.1 GCA_028066245.1 Pirellulales bacterium
CCTTGGAAATCTTCAACGACACGATCGACGTCAACAGTTCTTCCAGCTTGTCTCGTAAAAGCTGCCAAGACGCCTGCGTCAGTTTGTTGATGTCGATTGGATCGGCTTCAAGCACATTCAGCAGAAGAGCATTTGATTCAAGCTGTTGTTTCCGCGATAGGGCGTTGTCGAGTTGCTGCTGGATTCTGTTGCGTTCTTCTTTGAATGTCTTGGCCTTGTTCTCTTCGAGCACATTCTGCTTGGTAAACTCTTCTTTAGCTTTGCGATACTCGATCAGCTTCGCTTCGGACGAGTTGATATCCGAATCGAGTTCCGAAAGCCTGTCGTTCCAGCGAGCAACTGCTGCTTGGCCGGATTCATCGCATTGAAGAACACCGTTAGCAACCAACGATTTGCGAGCTGATTCGGCGGCATCCAGCAGCCTCTTGATTTGCGCGACTCGGGAATTCAACGTGGCAATCTTACTCGCAAGTTCAGTCAACCGTCGATTCGCCGTGGAGACTTGACCATGCAAGTCGTTCTTTGACTGCTCAGCTTTCCGAATGGCCTCAGCATCATTGTCGATAACATCGGTCAACGCTGACGCGTACATATCCGCCGCTGCACAAAGTTGATCATGCAGAGGCTTGTGCTCTGCTTCCAGTTCCTGTAGCCGTTCTTGATTCTGTTTTGCCTTGCGTTCAAATCGCTGAGCGTTGCGCAAAGGTATCGCGGCGTTCCAGACCTTCAACATGCGATCCGCCTGCTTCCGCCGGTCAGTCTGCTGCTCGTTCTCAGCAACCATTTCCGCATGATGAAGCGTGGCAGCGACATGTCGGAGTGTCGCGGCTTGCCGTTTCATCGATTCGCTTTGTTCGGCGACTTCATTCGCCAGCGATGCCTGGTCGTCGCGGTAGCGCGCCAGCGTTGTTGAATCTGCACTGACCTGTTGCCCCAAGTCGTCGCTGTGCTCAATGAATCGCTGGAGGCTTGCATCGCATTGATGGGCCTCCAGCCGAAGTGATTGGCGAGATTCAGCGACGGTCTGCATTGGGCCGAGTCGACCAACCAGCCCCGCGAGCAGCTCGCTTTCCGGCCGGTAGTGCTGAACGCGTTTGCGGAGATCTTTGCGATGTTGTTCGATGTTCTTCTGAACGCGACTACCGAGACTCGGATCGAGCACCAACTCCAACAAGAAGTCCACGAAAGCTTCGTGACTTGTGAATCGAAACAACTCGTCTGCGCCACCTTCGCGTCGATTCATCGTCAGTTGATATCGAAACAACTCGGTATCGATGCCGGCGTCGTTGAGCGTGGCCTTCCAGTCTTCGTGTCCTTCGGTGTAGGTCACTTTGAAGGCCGGATGTTTCTTTTGCAGCCCAGACCACTCCTCACGAAAACTCGAAAGGTTGCGGCGTTTTACGCCACCGCCGTCACGCCGAAAGATTGGCAGTCCTCCCAATGTCAATTCGGAATGTTCAGGTGATACACGACACGAGAAGAACAATCGCTTCAGCTTTCCATTGCGATGTTCGTAGAAAGCACCGGTCAAGAAGGTGTCAATGTGATCTTCAAAGCTCAGTTGCCCGGACTTGCCATCGAGTTCCCACTCGTAGACGACAACCGACCGGTCATCCTGCTTGACGTATTCCTTCAGTTCCTTCTTGTCCTGACTCGAACCAAGAAACTCCCGCTGATGAGGCCGAATGCCTGAATAAAACAGATTCAGCAGTGATGATTTGCCTCCGCCATTTCGCAGCCAAAGCACCGTATCGGTCGCGTGACCACTGTCGTCACGCAAGTCGAGCGTGATGTCGTCAAAGCGAGCATTGAGATGTCCGATGGAGACGAACCGAAGTCGGCTTAGCTTGGGCATGACGGTGGCCTTTCCGCATCAGACACCGCCGGAAGTTCGAGCACCTGCTGATAGATCTCCGAGGCAGCTAACTCCTGCACGAGTACGTGGTATCTCCACGTCGACTGATAGGTGTCGTCGGCCTGTTTCCGAAGACATCCGAGTTCCTGAAGCTTGGCGAGATTCCGTTCGACGAACCGGCGAATTGTCTTTGGTCCCGACTGGCTCGACTTCGTCTTGTGATCGGAGACGTGTGCGAGATAGACACGCCATGCCTCGTGAAGTTCAGCCTCTTCATCCGAAGCGATCGGATCAGGTTTCGTCTTGGCTTTCTCAGCCATTCGCGTGCAAATGTGGTGCAGAGTTTCCTCAACCTCACCAAGCGTGAGTGGTGATCGGCCAAGCGTCGCTTCCTGTTCCAAGTCCTGCGAGGTCGGAAAGATCGTCGCCGCGATGGCGACTTGAATGAGTCCATCCAGCAAGCGTTCGTCCGTCGTCGCATGTTTGCGAAAGCTGGCTCCACGCATGGCGAAAACGGAATCAACCGTGGGGGAAAGCACAATGCCGTGATCGCCCCAGTCGAGAACTCGCAGCTCCATCCCGGCGGCGACATCATGAACGAGACATTGGAAATCCATGTCATCCATGAAGTTGTCCAGCAGGTCTTTATATTCCTGCTGCGTCGCCGGGGTCTCTTTCGGGTTGAGGCCCCAGTGAATCAGTCGTCCAGCGCGAAACGCCGGTGATAAGTCCGCATCACTCGTCATTGTGGCTCCGGGGCGAAATCAGTAACTCGTCTCCGTAGAAATGTTCGGTATCCAATTCTCCGTCTGGAACGATCTCAACATCAACAATCGGTTCCGTTTCGTGGTCGGTTGCGTAGTCGTGTTGCACGGACAGCACGAGGTATTCTTCAAGGTCCGCGCTGTCGAAGTCCCACTGTCCCACCACTTCCAGCAGTTCGGACAACCGTGTCGGCTCGTCCAAGTCACTGAGAAGATCATCACCTTGCTGGCGCACGTCATCAGGAAACCGAAGTCGCTCGTCCGAATAGTGAACCAGATCGGGCTCCTCAACCGGCAATTCGTCAGCCCCGGTCGGTCGATGTGGTCGCAACAGCCACGGTATCAGCGAGGACAGCGACAAGAGACTTGGCGGAATACTCCCAACCAGCCTATGCGCACTGGCATCAAGAACCTTCGTCGATTCTCTGACGCTTGCCGAGAGCAATGGCTCTACCACTTCATCAACCAACGCTGGCATGACGCGTCGGTGACTGAGATGCAGTTGCTGGCGTTCCTGTTCCGCAAGGAAGATGTCTCGGGCCTGCATGAGTTCGGAATGCAGATCGCAGTGGCGCAGTCGACAATCTTTCACAAGCTGTATGACCTTGGCGACGGCCTTGGCGCTTTCGGCGTCCTCAAGCACGTCAAGACGTTCGCGTGCCGTCTTGAGAATGCCGTGCTCCATGTCGAGTCGGCTTTTGATGTGAGCGAAAGCACCCGAAAGCAGTTCGGGAACTTGCTTCAGCCAATCAACACGCCCGACATCCCGCTTGGTGTCGCGGATGATTCGCGATACCTTCTCCCAGTATTGCAACGAAATTATTCGAGCTTTCGATGCCGACTGAGCCGCTTCGTCAAATCGCTTGCGATTCAATTGCGACAACACCACCGCCTCAGCAGCCGCCTGCTCATCCTCGACATCCAGATCCCATGAACGCAGATACAGATTGAGCGCCTGCGGTGACAACCGAAGAACCGTCGCACCGGAAGGATGCAGGTAATCGAAGATCAACTGAAACGGATACTTCCGAGTAACAATGCGACCATCGCCATCGTAGTCCTGATAGAACACTTCAAACGGACGCCGCCGATCGCCTTCATTGCACAGCGCGCCGATCACCTGCCCAACAACCAAGTCGTGCCGATCCCGGTCTTGAACAACATCATGGGCTTCGTCCATCGCCCCGAGCAGCGGATACAATTCGCGCGCGACGGCTGGCCGGTCGACTTCGGTATCGAGCCCCATGTTGTCAACGATCAGATCCCAAATCCGAATCACCAGCACCAACGTGTCGTAGTGCCTCGACTCTTCCGCACGCGACCCCTCAGAACGCTTCAGGTCGAACAGCGGTTTCCCATGCAGAAACACGCGCAGCTTGTCCGTTAGTTCGCGTTGCGGTAGCGGCGAACTTCGCGCGGACTC
Organism: Pirellulales bacterium; assembly: GCA_028066245.1. GTDB lineage: Bacteria > Planctomycetota > Planctomycetia > Pirellulales > S012-138 > CALJLD01. The sequence continues at coordinate 4,043 of JALCBR010000106.1, forward strand.
GATCGCATTGGAATCTGTGCGTTGCATTCGGGTGAAACATTTCAACGAACCTGATCGGTGGAAGATTCATTCTAATCGTCGCCCCAGTAGAGTGTGAGCGGAAGACACGTGAGTCTTGCCCTTCTGCGTAGTTCGGCCTGCAGCTCAGGCAAGTTGTTCCGAAACCGTAGACTTTTCCCACGTTGCCTGTAGTGGAATTCATTCTTCTAGACAGGCCACCGAATCAGGGCATTCGCGATATGATCGACCAGAACGCCATGTTTTGACCACCAAAATCAAAGGTCGAGGTGTCAGCGGGCACCAACTCAATGCCCGTATTTTCAGGTGGACGGTAGAGGCGATTCTCGATGGCCGGATCTACCACCAGATCTGGCGTGCTTGCTTGATCCCGGTGACCGTCCAGCTGAGATTGAATCATTTCTTGCAATCGATCTTTCACCGGGGCGCGTCCACGATCAACTACGTGAAGCGTGCTGCCCGAACAGAGGATCTTGTTAGCTAAATCGTAAACGCTGTTTTGTACTCGCAGTCGGAAGTCCTGCGATTCCGAATCCAGACGGTGACTACCGATGTTCCAGCACGCGGTTCCATCGAATGGAGCGTTTGCCTTCAGCCACTCATGCAGCTTCGCATCGTGTAAGATGTCGCCACTCAACAACAACACACCCACACTCGGGATCTCTTCCTCCACCACCTCGTCAAAAAAATGTCCGGACTTTGTGACCCTTCAGGGACAAGCCTTCCACGAGAAACTGTTACCACCGGAACGTCTGACTTGAGCAGATTTTTCTTCGCCATTTCAAGGCAGTATGGGTTCTTTTCTATGCTCACGACCACAGCTCCGTTTCCGACCAGTGCGAGCGTACCGCTGCCATCTCCAGTTCCAATCTCCAGCAGCAAATTCCGGCCGGCAAGGAATGCCGCCATCCAACTGTAGTGTCCATCTGCCGACAATCTCTCAGCGTGTCCACGACTCCAGTCTCTCGCGTACTGTTCTCGCATCACGTTGAACGCTTGTTGAGCCTTGCTCGGTTCGGAAGTCATGTTTGCGTTCTCGCAAATCTAAGCCACTGTTATACCTATTCAAGAGATCGGCTGGGGACGTGTTGCTCAGGATATGGATTCGATCGTGATTTGTCCCGACGGTGAAGCCCGCGTTGTCTACCAAGGCGAACTGACACCTGGACAATATCTTCGCACACCGGTTCATTTGCCTTCTGGAAAAATCGACGGCATGGTGACGCTGTCGGCGACGTTTTGTTTCGCCTGTCAGACTGACCCAGAAGACCCTGGAAATTACACGCGCGGCGGTTTGGACGTTACCTTCCGGCCGCACGCTGACAAATTCGACGACGATGCACTGAATCCAAAATCCAAGAGCTTCTTCCGAAGAACCGACTTCGACACTGAGAAAGAGCTTCGTTTGGACGCCCACAAATGGGAAACGACGCTTCACCGCAGGCAGCGATTCAGATCAACGACTCTCAAAGATCCGGTGTTTGATGCCCACTGTCAGGTACGTGAATCCGGGAAGGCGAGCGGAGGGGATAGAATCAAATATGCCTTGATCATCACGCTTTCCGCTCCGAAAGTTAAAAAACCTGTATCAACGCATCGTCCAGCGATACCAGACGCAACTCGAACCGACGCCGCTGTCGTTGGACCTAACGGCAGACGTAAGTCAGCGCGCTTCGCAACAATCGATGCCTCACTGAGATGACTCTACCGCAACTGGCTTAAGTCGAAATGTCTCGACCAATATGGCATAGATGGCCGGCACCACAAGCAATGTCAGCAGAGTTGCGACAGTCAGGCCAAAGATCATCGTCCAGGCTAGTCCTGTCCAAAGTGGGCCACCATCGAGAGCAAGCGGGATTAAGCCGCCAATCGTGGTCGCTGTTGTCAAGAAGATGGGGAGCATTCGCTGCTTCCCTGCTTGAACCAGACATTCGCGGAATTCTCTCCGCGTTAGGCCAACGATTGGTCCGTCGAGCGTTCCTGCGCGACGCTTATCGTTGCGCTTTGCGCGGATAACAATGTCGGCAAATTCTACAAAAATCACACCCGTGTTTAGCACAATGCCGAACAGCGAGAGCACTCCGAGCTGTGGCATGAAGCCCATTGCGTTATCGGTGAAGTACAGCCCAGGTACCGCACCAATTAGCGCCAAAGGCAACGTAATCAAGATGATAAACGGCTTTGCCCAACCGTTGTATTGAAAGACAAGACACAACACGATGAGCAGGAACGATACACCAAAAGAAGTGATCATCTGACTGGTTGACTTGGCCGATTCCTCGACCGCGCCGCCAACTTCGATTCGATAGCCAGCGCCAAGTGACGCTCGCAGTTCCTGCATTTCCTCGGATTGATCGACTCGCAATGTGACGTCATTTCCTGGTGCGCCCGGTTCCATGCTCGAACGGACTTCAATCACACGATTACGGTCACGGCGTTCGATCTTGGCCGGCTCCCATTCGGATTGAATCGAAGCAATGGCGCTGAGTGGAACCTTGCGCTGTGCCCCCTCAACAAAGGCAGTTTGCAGGCCATCGATCGTGCGCCGATCATTGGGATTCAAACGGAAATAGACGGGAACCTCATGGTCCCCTTCATGAAACGTTGTCAGCTTTAGTCCCGAGAAATAGGAATTCAGCGTGTTAGCAATATGGACGTTGGACACGCCGGCCAAATTCGCGCGATTCTCGTTGACCTCAATCTGAAGTTGAAATCCGTCAATTCCCCATGAGTCGTGAACGTCCCAAGTCTCGGGTTGCGCTCTAACGATCTGCTTTAATCGATTGGCGATTCGGCGCAGTTCGTCAATGTCTGCGAATTCGCTGCCGGTCACACGGAACACGAGCGGATCACTTGGCGGCCCCAAGCCAAGCTCTTTGGGAATAACTCGCACTCCGGAGATTGGGACAACGCCAAGTTCTTCGTCTCCTCGCTGCGCTAACCGCCTGACATCCTGAACATACTGGGGAGTGAAGCGCCCGTCGGTTGTACGCACGAGGATTTCGGCGAAGTTCGGCGAAGCCGGCTCAGGACCCCAACTCAAGTGCCAACGTGACCCACCGCCGCCAACCATCGTTCGCATCGCGCGAAGTCTTTCAACCGGATTGCCGTTCTCGTCAACGTCGCCGCTAAGCTTGCGAATGATTGCTTCGAGTTGCTTGACCTTCTCATTGGTCTGGTTGATCGTGGCGGTTTCAGGTAAGCGGAGCAGGACAGCGAACTGATCTCGACGGTCCATTGGGAAGAACTCAGACTTGACCGGAAGGTTGATCGCCCAGAAGAAAAGACCAATCGCGATGGCTATCGTAATCCACTTACCCTTGAGCGCGAGCAGCCCGACAATCTCGTACGCGCGGAAAGCGAGGTTGTCACGCCCCGCTTGGTCCCGTTGTTGCGCAGGCTCAGGCCTTCGACGTTGTACGCGCCGAAGCAAGTTGCCTCCGATCTGCGCCAGCCAGGCAAAGGGCGATGCTGGCTTTGATGAGGCCTTCGACGCTCGAATGAACGTCGCTGCGAGGATGACGCAGAAGGTCATCGCCAAAATCCAACTTAGCCCCAGTGTGACGGTTATTGTGACGGGTAGGCTGTAGATGAATTCAGCGGAACTTCCCTCGAGCGCGAACATCATCGGCAAGAATGCTGCAACGGTCGTTAGCGTCCCAACAAGCATCGGGATTGCCAGCGTTCGGGCACCTTCCACGGTTGCTTCCACGGGCGGCATGCCCGCCACCTGATTTGTCCGTGATTGATCGCAAACCTGAATCGCGTTATCGACCAACAGCCCAAGCGCGATAATGATTGACGCCAGGGAGATCTGTTCGAGTTGAACTCCGAACGTGGAAATGATGCCGATCGAAGCCAATACGACGATCGGAATGTTGGCTGCCATGACGATCGATGACCGCAAGCCAACAAACAGTAAGACAACAAGTACGACAATCGCAACGGCTTCCAACACATTGACGACCACGCCCTGGATCTTGGCTGAAACATTCACCGACTGATCCGAGACCAGCGTGACTCCAATATCCGGTGGCAGCACCGACTCGGCGTCGCTCAATTCGCGAATCCGGTCTTTGGCTCGCGTGCAAACGTCAACAATATTCGCGCCCGACTTCATCTGCAATCCAAGAATTACACATGACGTTGAGAGATCGGGAGTGCCAACTCGGCAGTAATATTTTGCTGGATCTTCGTAGCCACGGCGAACCTTTAGGCCGAGGTCGCGCAGATATACAGGATTGCCTGAAGACCCTGACTCAACTCCGCCAACAATGATCGACTCAAGATCGCTGACGCTAACTAACTCTCCCCCAGGTTTGACGGAATATCGACTGGACGCAGTGCTGATTTCTCCGCCGGGTTGAACGATATTTCGCGCCTGGATAAGGCTCTGCAGTTCCGCCGTTGCGAGACCAAGCTGAGACCAAGTGGTTAGATCGGTTTCAACAAAGATTGCTTCGTTTTGAACGCCAAGCTTTTCGACCTTGGATACGCCATCGAGGATTCGCAGTTCTGTGCGAATGCGGTCCGCAAACTGTTCCAGTCGGCGGGGCGAATATCTGTCTTCCGAGCGGATCTCTTCGCGACCAGCCGATGGCGTTTGATGAACGGCCATCACCATAATAGTCGTATCGCCGAACCCGTCGTTGACGATCGGTTTGATGGATGTCTCTGGCATCCGCACCAGATCCACTTTAGCTCGCACCTTATCCCAGGCGTTTTGGATGTCATCGCCTGGATAGCTGTCCTCCAATTCAACCGTGATGGTTGACAGTCCCGTTATGGTTGTTGACTGTAGGGTTTTGACCTCCGGGATCTTCTCAAGCTCTTCTTCCAACTTGTCGGTAACGAGCTCTTCAATCTTGGCCGCGGACACGCCAGGCCAGGGCGTCGTAACGACGCAAGAGCGCACGACGAACTCAGGGTCCTCACGCCGCGGCATGGTGTAGAAGGCGATCAAGCCCCATGCAATCAATAGCGCGACAAGCGTCAGCACGATTGGCCGGAAGCGAATCGAGAGCCCGGAAAGGTCCATTATTCCTCTCCGACTTCGCGCGTGACTGTGACAGCGTCACCATCGACGAGGTAATGAGCACCATCAACCACAATCGATGCACCAATCAAACTTTCGTTCTGAGCCTCAGCTTCGATGCGCCGAAGAGCCAGCTCTTCGGATGGATTGCTTGCGATCACCCGAACGGCGACTTGACGAGCTACTTGGCTTCCGTCAACCGTTTCGATAGCGAAGACCGACGTTTGACCAGCATCTTTGCGGATAGCGTCTATGGGGACATAGATGCCGGAAGTTTGATCGGTCGCAGAGAGGTTCACATCGACAAGATCTCCCGGTCTTAGTAGCCAGCGTCCACGATCTTCAAGCAAGAGATGTTGTCCGCGCCAATCCGTGGGATCTCCGTCTTCGACCTGTAGATCTCCGGCGAACAGATCAGCTGTTGGATCAAGGCGGCTGTCTTCAATGACAACCTCGCGGAATCGAAACATGCCGAGGAATGGCCGGCTGATGTTGCCAGGCCTGACGTAAAACTTCTCGACGTCGAGCACGCGCTTTGCAGGCTGGCCAGCTTTGAGGTTTGCCACTCGCCACACGAAAGTCCCTTGGTCATCATCAAATAAGCCGTCTTCGGGCATATACCAGGTGCCAGGGGGCGTTTCTGGAAGAACGTTCAAATCAAGCCGCCACAGGAAGCTCGTCGTTGCGATTGGTCCTTGTACCTTGCTGGGAACGGGTAATTCAATCTTCCTATTAGGGACAAGCAGCGTCAGCGTGAATGTCCGCGTGGCATTGTCCGCAGCGGGAGCGATTGCGTAGACGATGGCCTCGATTGTCTGCTTGCCGGCGTCCGGATTCGGTAGCGAGACCGGGATTGTGTCACCCAAGCGAATTCGACGAGAGACATCGGCCGACACCTCGAATTCAACCTGAATCGGGTTCATCATCTGGATTGTCACCACCTGCGACTGTGGACCGACAAGGCTGCCCGGGACAACAAAAGTCTCCGCAATCTGTCCGCGAAACGCTGAATAAAGCTTTGTATCTGCCAAATCGCGCTCGGCATCTTTCAAGGCCTGTTCCGCGAGACCTATTGCTGCCTCGGCGGACTTCAGTTCGGACTTAACCTGTTCTTCCTTTGCTTCGAGACCGGAGATCGCAGCTTGTGCAGCGCCAAACGCGGCCTTGGCCTGGTCCAGGTTCTTTTGGATGCCGGCATTTTGATCGACGAGCCGTTGGTTGCGTTCGTACTCCGTGCGAGCCAATTCCAAGTCCGCGTTGGCTGCCGCAAATTCTGCTGGCAAGACACTGTCGATCTGAATCTGTACGCTGTCGCGCTTCAACATTTCAACATTGAGCTTGGAGCGCGCCGACTCGACAGCAGACTGAAATCGAGCATCATCGAGTTGCGCGATTTGCGTCCCAGGCGAAAGCAGGTTGCCCTCGGCATCGTAGACGCGGCCTTCGATTTCTTCGCCCGGTTCGACAACCCATTGAACTCGCCCATTGACCTCAAACGTGATGCCTTCTGTTTTCCAAGACCGTACAGAACCGGCGATGATCCTATCGTTCGCCGGAGTGGCCTTGCGCGCTCGCATGATCGTGACCGGCGCCGGCGCTTTGGCCGGGTAGGTTACTGCCGGCGGCGAACAGCCAAATGCGGCCAAGCACGTCAACCAGGGCAAGGTTTGGAAAACTCGCATCTTCACCACGGCAGTGATTACTCCGGCGATTGTGAGTGCAGTATCAGTGACATCCAGTGAAGCACGTACGCAATGGTAGCACCGCAGGCTGCGATGCGTCTTTGAAACATCATTTGTAGCCGGTACTTGCGCCGCTGGAACGGACAGTCAACGGGTGCGGAAAATGCTAGCTCTTACGAGAATATATGAGCGGAGTGCGGAAATCTTGCCGATTGTGATGATTGCACGAACTTTTACGCCTCGGTCGAGAACGCACAGTGAATCAGTTCATTACAAAGCTGGTACCCTGCTTGCTGGCCGCGGGATTATGCGGATGCTCGGGCGTGCGCCATTGGTGGAACAATGACTTCCTCATTGGGCCAAACTACGTGCCCCCCGAAGTAGGTGTTGCCTCAGATTGGCTGGACTCGGGCCATCCATCCATTTCTATTGAAACGGATGAGCTCACGCACTGGTGGCAAGTATTCGATGACCCAGTGTTAGATCAACTTGTCCTCTCGGCATATCAACGGAACAGATCGTTACGAATCGCTGGACTTCGAGTGTTGGAGGCCCGGCGGCAAAGGAATATTGCAGCCACGAACTTGCTGCCACAATCACAGCGCAGCTTGGGGCGATACACGCGGACCCAACTGAGCCAGACAACTGCGACGTCTTCACCGTTCGTTCCCACCGCTTTTAGCGATTGGCAAACCGGCTTCGATCTAAACTGGGAGATTGATGTCTGGGGTCGGCTGCGACGCGCCATCGAATCCGCGGACGCTGCGCTCGACGCCGAAGCAGAAAACTATGACGCTGTTTTGGTCACGCTCATCGGTGATGTTGCCGCGACATACATCGACCTGCGCGCATTCGAGGAACGAATCCGCCTGGCAAGAGAGAACGTCAAGCAGCAAGCTGGCTCTCTCAGAGTTGCACAGGATCAGCGCACAGAGGGTGCAGTCTCAGAGCTTGACGTTCAGCAAGCCAACGGCAACCTCGCCGACACGCAGGCGTTGATTCCCTCTCTCCAACTACAACGCCGCCGTGCTCTAAATCAACTGGCAATCTTGATCGGCACAACTCCCTATGAATTGGAGCCGCTTCTGAGCGCGAGCGATGGTCTCCCAACTGCCCCACAGGATGTCGTTGTTGGAATCCCAGCAGACCTGCTGCGCCGTCGCCCGGACGTTCGCCAGGCAGAACGTTTGATTGCAACTCAATCCGCCCAGATTGGCATCGCCGAAGCCGATCTTTATCCACAATTCCTCATCAACGGTGAGATCAAGTTGAACTCTGGTGACTTCGCCGATTTGTTCTCATCGAAAAGCGTTGCCGGAAATGTCGGCCCTGGTTTTGCTTGGAACATCCTCAACTATGGCCGGATCGTGAACAACATCGCCGTGCAAGAGTTACGTTTTGAGCAGCGAGTGACAGCCTACGAAGAAATCGTGCTGAACGCTCATCGAGAAGTTGAAGATGCCATGGTGCTCTTCTTGCGATCAAAGGAAGAAGTAGCAGAGTTGCAGAAAGCTGTCGATGCCACAGCGAGGTCGGTAGAGCTGGTTCGCATCCAGTATGAGGAAGGTGAGACCGACTTCGGGCGCGTGTTTGTGCTTGAGTCCAACCTGGTTCGTGCGCAAGACAGACTGGTCGCGGCGCAGGCCAATGTGGCCATCGGGCTAACGCAACTCTACAAAGCTCTCGGCGGCGGTTGGCAATTACGCTGCGAATTGCCCTACCACGATTTCGCTCCGCTACCGCCCATCGCGGAAGGATTCGGCGCAATCTACGGCGCGGACTCATGGGAGGAAGTAGCCCCTGGTAAAGAACTGGACCGCCCAATGATTCTTCCAATTGCTAAGACGGTGCAACTCTCGCCACCCGACGATTGAGTCCAGTATCGACAGATAAGCTGATTTGCCGCACTTCTGTACGGCCACGAGTCGCCCCACTTGAGAGGACACTCCTCGTTCGCGAGCGCTTGAATGAGATAACCGTCGATGTCATCACAGTTCGGAGGCGAGCCACGAGCTTTGCCTCCTCACGCAACATCCGCATTCGCGTTGATTTCCTCAATCACGTCAACCGCCTTTCGAGCATCATCGCCCAGCATGCCAATGACGCCTTCGTCGTGGGCGTCGGTGAATGGCGTTTGGAATAGTTCCTTTGGATCCATCAGCCCGTTGTGGACCAGGTGTTCGACGATCTGTTTGATGGCATTAAAGTAAAGACCGCAAGCAGACAGGAACGCCAACGGTTGTCAGCCGCGAAGAGAAATTGAACGCGTATTGGATGCTTGTCCCGATCACGATTGGCGGGCGATTGTGGCCCTGGCCCGCTGCGGCGGGCTACGGTGCCCCCAGCGAAGTGCTTTCTCGTTGCGATGGGAAGACATCGATTGGCAGGGCGATTGCATCACCGTTCATTCGCCCAAGACTGAGCATCACGTAGGCAAAGAATCCCGGATCATTCTATTATTCCCTGAACTCCGGCCGATCTTAACGGAGTCCTTTGAGCGAGCACTTGACGGGGCGGTTTATGTTGTCGATGAGCGATACCTCTCCAGCGCCAAGAAAACCGGCGGATGGGCCAACACGAATCTTCGCACTCAGTTTCAACGGATCGTGAAGCGAGCCGGATTGAAGACCTGGCCGCGCCTGTTCCACAACCTGCGCGCCAGTCGCGAGACCGAACTGGCCGAATCCTTCTCGGTGCAGGTGGTCGCGAGCTGGCTAGGGAACACTCCATCCATTGCTCTGCGCCACTACTTGATGACTATGGGCGAGCATTTCCAGGTAGCGGTGCGCGCAGATGAGGCGGCGCAAAAAGCGGCGCAGCAGTTGCCGGCAGCCAGTGGCAAGCAGCAGCAAAGCCCAAGTCTGCGCAAGAAAAAACCCCCGGATTTGCTAAGTCTTGCGTCTTATGACGAAACCCTGCAAGTCCGGGGAATGGAGGGTCGTGGACACCAGTAGAACTTTTTGCGGCAGGGGTGCAGGCGTGGGATCATGCTGAGATCAGCCTTATGTCAGCGTTTTCCGCGACAATCGAATAGATTCGGATGCTTGTCGCGAGTCAGGACCGATTTTTGAACCGGACTCATTTGACACCATTGTTTCGCAGAGCAACGACTGATTCGCAACCGATCTGGCTCGCACTCACGTTGACGATTCGATTGCCGCTTGGTAGACCTGCCAGCATGAGAAGACGATGGCTATGTCAGTATGAAATCGAGAACATGAGGGATCGGGAGTCAGAGAATCACAAATGAACGATTCCGATTTACAAACCGGAGGAATCGGATTCGACACGCTTGTCGAGCAAATCCGCCAGATTGATGAGCAGGCTCGGCGTGACACAGCACGAGCGGTCAACATTGGTTTGACACTTCGCAATTGGTCGATCGGTTTCTATATCGATCACTATGAACTCAAAGGTGCGGATCGCTCAAAGTACGGGGATGAATTGTATCACCGACTGGCTGAGGGACTGCGTGCTTGGGGCGTCAAGAGTTGCGACAGACGGCAGCTTTACCGCTACCGCGACTTCTTTCAGACCTACCCGCAGATTGTGGGGGCGCTGTCCCCACAATTCGCTGCATTGATGCCGCCCGCTCCGGAATCTGCGGCAGAAACCGCTCCGTCACAGAAAGTGGGGGCAGTGACCTCACGATTGTCGATTCCGCCGGACCGGCTGCTCAACTCTCTGTCCTACACGCACTTGGAG
>JALCBR010000107.1 GCA_028066245.1 Pirellulales bacterium
ACTCATCGAGCACCCGGCGGTAGAGTTCTTCATGCTGTTGTGCGATCTTGCGAATTTCAAACCGCTTCAGGGCATCGGCACGGCCGCGAACACCATAGTTCTGACATTCGGTGGGCCGATCGAGAAACCAACTGATCTCGCGAGCCAGCGAATCCGAATCGCCCAATCGAAACAGGCGCGCGGTGTCTCCGTGAGTCACAGATTCTCTAAGAACAGCAATGTCACTTGCAACAATCGGAGTGGCAGAAAACATCGCCTCTATCAGGGCTCCGCCTTGACCCTCCCAATGAGACGGGAAAGCAAAAACATCGGCAACTGCTAGCAGGTCTGCAACGTCGTTCCGATTGCCGAGCAATGTTACGTTGCGATCCAGGCCTAGCCGGGAGATCAACTCCTTTAGACGTGTTCGGAAGGGTCCATCTCCAGCGATAAGCAATTGTGTTGCGGGATGACCGTTGAGGACTCTAGGCATTGCCTGGAGCAGGTCGGCCTGTCCTTTGTGTTCTACGCAACGGGCAACATTGAGGATGATGCTGGCTCCGTTGCAAATCCTTAGGTCACGTCTCACGACGGCAATTCGCTCGCGCGACATTGCGGTAAAGGTACTCGGACACCGCCCTCGGTAGATAACATCCACACAATCAGGTGCCAGCCCAAGTGATTGACAATTCGAGAATTTGATTGCCTGGGTGATCGCCATGAACCGCGAAACCAAGCGAGCAGTCCATTTGTCGGCAACGCGAATAGCCTGCAGCTTGCATCGGCCCAACATTGGCAATCGCTGTATCCTCTCAGGGCAATAGGAATCACTGACAAAACTGTCGACGATTGGCATCCGTTCTCGCTTTGCGACAATGCGTCCGATAAGACCGGCGCGAAACAGGCATGCATGAATCAAATCGGGCTTTTGCTTTCGTATGATCTTGCGGACAGCCCTGATCGCACGCGGAAAACCATACTTGGCGCGAATGTTCAGCGAAATGACAGGAATCCCGGCTGCCTCGTACTCCGGTCGTAGGGTATCACCTGCGTAGATGTGACAGATTGACGCTCTCGTCGCTCTAAATTGCTGGGCGATTTCAAGCGTGCTTCGCTCAGCCCCCCCTACGGCCAGCGTGTCAATGAGGAAGAGAACCTTCATCACAGAGCCCGGTCACGCTCAGCTATTTGTGGATGACGCAAGCCGTAATATTCCCTAAGCAACTTGCGAATCATGACCCTGCTATCAAACTTCTCCACGACTCTCGCCCGGCCGTTTGCACCGAGCCGTTCTCTCTCTGAAGGATTTCCGATCAGAGAAATGCACGCTTCCGCAAGCTCAACATGGTCGTCGCTGGCGACGAGTCGGCCATTCACTCCATCGGCGACCGCTTCAGGAATGCCGCCTACGCGAGTCGCGACAATTGGCTTTCCGGCATACATTGCCTCCAGCAGTGTGAACCCGAACGCTTCTCTGCGGGAGGGTTGCACAAAGATATCGCACGCTCGGATATGGTCATAAGCATGATCTGTAATGCCTACCCATTGGACTTTGTGAGCAACACCCAGCTCTCTTGCCAGGACTTTGTACTGGGGATTCTTGTTCACATCTATCCCGACTTGCACGCAACTGCACTGTGGATAGTTCTCCAGTATGCGCTTGAAGGCTCTGAGGAAGACATCGATACCTTTGACGCGGGCGCAATTCGCCACAACACAGAATATCACTTCGTTTGGCGGTTGAGCGGGTAAACGGCCGCTAGTCATGTAACCGAATGATAACCCATAATACAAGACAGACGATCTGGATCGATCAAACCCGTTCCTCCGCATCTGCTTCACCACCTGTTCGGATGCTCCAAAACACTGAGAGATACGAGACAGCAAGAGCCGGACAAGCATCTTGTTAAAACATCCGTATCGGGAAACTTCGAGAGCTATTGTCCAATATATTTGGGGTGCTCGCAATAGTTTGGCGGCATACACGGCCTTGCTGTTGAACTGGGCATGAACAATACGTGGCTTTTGGCGTCTGATCAGGCGTGCATAAAAAGCAATCTGAGCGACTCTGGAAGCCGGCGGCCGACTCACAAGCAGATCAACTCCACGCTCTTCAAGGGCTTGACGGTACGCATCAGAGCGTGGGCGTTCATTGTAATGCAATGATAGCGTGGCGCCGTAGCCGGCCAGCTCTTCCGCGAGCACTAGGTACCACTTTTCAAGCGATCCGAACTTTGTGCTGCGCATTCCCGTCAGGTGAAGTACCTTCATCGTGCCAAGAGCAATGCAGTGTGGGTCATCCTATGTTGGGTGAAGTCGTCGGCGGTTGATCAGGCGCCTCGTCGAGATCGCGTCATGCCTCGAATGCCAAGAACTGTCAAGCAGAGTCTGGCCCAGTTCTTCACGTTTCGGATGTCTGTCCGACACGCTTGCCAGTGGAGTCGAAGGCTCTCTCGCCGCAAGCGAAGCTTATAGGCACTCACAGCGGCGGTAGCCAATTGCTTGCTCCGCAAACGGGGAAAGTTGGCAAACGCATCCTCATGCTTAGCCAAGAGGAGCTTGGTTGCAACGAGAATCGCCCGATGGTCGCGACGAATCTTTGCCTCACTGTGATTGTGGATGACAACCCCGACGTTCTCGCCGTTGACGATCATGTTTGGCTGTTGTGCCAAGAATTCGCAAAGTCGCAAGGCGAGTTCAGTATGCTGGCCGGCAGGCATCTGCGCGTCAAATCCACCCGCTTGTTCAAACAGCTTGCGTTGGATGGCGTACGCGCCCGCAAGAAAATGTCCCGTAATGGACTTGAACAAGGGTCCCATATCATGCGGGGGGATAAGAGTTGTCGCGCCTGAGGCATCGTCAACTCGACGGGCGCCTAAGCAAACAACCCATGGTTGGGGATGTTGTGAAGTCGCGAGCTTGTCAAAGTCGGATAGCCAAGTTGGCAAAGCCTCGTCATCACTATCGAGAAACGTTACGTATTCGCCATGTGAGTTGGCAACGCCGAGATTGCGAGCCGCAGCTGCGCCCGACTTGGCTTGGCGCACTAAGCGGAAACGTGATCGGCCGAACGGATGAACGATCTGTTCTATATTGTCGTCTGACCCATCGTCCACCACGATGACTTCAAAGTTGTCCGCCATTTGCGAGTGGAGGCTCGTAAGAGCCCGGCGTAACAGTGCCGTTCTATTGTGCACGGGGACGATGACAGAAATGCGATAATGGGAGGATGTATTCATTTCCTCTCCTCGGCATATCTATATAGAACAAGATGCCACATAGCCCATGGTGGCGAGTGCTAAATTAATGGGACCGTTGTCCTGGGTACGTTCACCCCGTGGAATGACTCGCCGCAACATGCGATACACTTGCTCTGTGCGTTTAAATCCGAGGATCGCATATGCGACCCGGTATGCGATACGTGCGCCAGCTTCCTTTTGAGGTCGGTAATCCTGTGGTATCACGTTCTGATGACAACACACTGCCGCTGCTGGATTTAGAATGGACAATGTGCGAATATGGCGAAACGCGGAATTGAGCGCCGCGGCTCTTCTTTCGGAGGTCGCGAGCGCGCTTGTTAGAAGGTGTTCCAGAATGCGCGCCCGGAGTTCGATTGCAATTCTTAGACCAGTGACGGGATTTGTTGTGCACAGCGAGCCGGGTCGCCTGCGGCACAGCGTATGAATCTCCCTGTCGTAAGTGACAGTCATCCCCGTTTTGAGAATCCTAAACATGAGATCTGCCTCCTGGCCCCGCGGCATATCCTCTCTCCATCCATCCACACATGCGACAGCAACCCGCCTCCAAAGATTTGAGCAGGTGTTGCCGATTCGAGATTGGCTTAAAGCTACCCAAGGATCCCTCGGAACGACTAGCCTCGGCGTCTGTACGCTTGGAGGGGCATCCATGTGACGGACATTTGATCCAGCTACCAAGAACCCGATGTTGTTTTCGCTACGTCGCAGCAGCGTGATTTGATGTGCGATCTTATTGGGCAACAAGAGATCGTCTGCATCCATAAATTGGATCCATTCGCCGTTGGCTAGGTTAAGGCCACGGTTGCGGGCGGCGGGGGCGCCGCCGTTGGGGCCAGTGAGCACGCGGATTTTTTTGGAATGATTGGACTCATAGCGCCGCAAGACGCTCAGCGTGCCGTCGGTCGAGCCGTCGTCCACGCAGATGATTTCCAGATTCTGGTACGTTTGACACAGAATGGAATCCAAACACTCCGCGACCCAGGGCTCAACGTTGAAACAGGGAATGACAACGCTGACGGTCGGTTGCGCCATGCTCACTGTGTGTTCCGTCATACGACAGAGATAGATGAAGTCGCCTTCGCGCCAGCCGTGTTGTATCCAAGCTGCGCACTAATAGTGGATGTAATCGAGCGAAACGCGGGTTCATTCCACTCGACCGGTGGGCCTTCAAACGCTCCTTTGTTCGGACGACTGTGTGCAATGTTCAACATTGAGTCTACAAGATCCGTACTGCGTTGACATTCCAGAAACGTGAGCAGTTGACTCATTGTTGTTGTGCAGATATCGGCGAGTCCAATCCGAAATTGGCGCTCTTCGTCAATGTGCTCAAGAGCTCGCAGAATTGCGTTGTTAATTTCAGCCCAAAGCCACGCAATCTTCTCCATGCGCGTCCTCAGTTTGGCAGGTGGGGCAAGTTTGTGATCGTTCCATATATTCCCGTACTGGACCAAATATCTTCGCCGAATCGTCGCTCTCAGTCGTTCTTTCAGAGACGTATTCGTGAACCAGTCTGGTCTCGCAAGTCCACTTTCCACAAAACCGCGCGGGTCGCGGTGCAGAAAGATGAACTTGGCATTGAAGAGATGTGCCAAATTTGGAATCAAGTGGGAACAGTAATGCGAGCTTTCAACGTACGCTAGGCCATTGGCGTGAACTTGGTCAATGAGTCCGCTTCGCTTGCGCCGAATCCAAGCGTTTGCTTGTTCAAACGACAGGGTACCCTTCCAGCGCCGGTATCCTTCGGTGACAAGGTGCGGCTGTGGTTCATGAACAGCAAAAATGCCGGTCGCCTGAGCCAAAACTCTGGCCAACATCATTGAGCCGCTGCGCCCGGTGGATACGATGAACGTTGGGTCCGGAGAGGTCACGACGTGAACTAAGATAATGGGATAATTTGAGGTGTGGGATCCCTGCGGACAGCATTATCCGCGGCATCGACTAGTTGTTTGTACGTACCCTGCCGGCGAATTCGGGCTGTGTCGACGACCACAACACTGTCGCAACCTCGTAGCGTTGTCAGACGGTGGGCGATCATGATGATTGTCTTTTTGCCCCCGAGTTCATGAACGGCGTCCATGACGGCGGTTTCTGTCTCGCCGTCCAGCGCGCTGGTGGCTTCGTCCATGATGAGCACGGACGGGTTGTGGTAGACAGCCCGGGCGATGCCGATCCGCTGGCGCTGGCCGCCGCTGAGGCGTACGCCGCGCTCACCAACGACGGTTTCGTAACCACCGGGCAACGTTTGGACGAAGTCATGCAGGTGAGCGGTGCGGGCTGCCTGTTCGACGCGCTGATGATCGACTTCTAGTGAAGGAATGCCGAAGGCGATGTTACTGGAGATGGAATCGTCGCAGAGAAAGATATGTTGGGGCACGTAGCCAATTTGCCGCTGCCAAGCCGAGAGGTTGCCGGGACCCATTGGTAGACCGTCAATGAGGATTTGGCCCTCGTCCGGCTCATACAAGCCGAGCAAGAGATCAACGAGAGTAGTCTTACCGGAACCGCTGGGGCCGACGAGTCCAACGGATTGATTGTGGCCGATCTCTAGCGACACGCTCTCCAGGGCGTTTGCGGCAGCGCCGGGATAGCGAAAAGTCACATCGTTAAATGTGATGGCCTTCTGGAATGGCAGTTGTGGCACGTCTTTGCTCGTGTTCCTGCTCGACCCTGCGACACGGTTAAGGTCACGAGTAAGATCATCCAACGCGGCCTTGTTGAAGCGAATCTGTGCGAAGGCACCGAAGAGCTGCTGCAGTTCCGGCATCAGGCGATAGCCGACATAGGCATAGAGACTGATTATGGGAAGAATGTGAGCGACGCCCCCGCCTGCTCGTAAGTAGTAGAGCACGATAATGACGATGCCGCCGAAGGCAATGGTTTCAAAAAGGAACCGGGGCAGTTGGGCAATGGCAGCATTTGAAGCGGTCGCCCTGGAGAACGTCCAAGAGGGGCCCGCATAGCGCCGTGCGAACGCATCCTCTCGCTGCAACACTTTAACATCTTTGATCCCGCCGAAGGCCTCGCCTGTGACCTTGAACCGTCGTTGATTTGCCTTAACTCGCTCAATCCCCAGTCGGCGTTGCTTGTTGCGAACGAGTGAATACAGGGTCGCATATGCGCCACCAAGCACGCACAAGATCACCATCGCCAGCACAGGATCCAGAATGAACAAAAGCGTTGCCAGCGCAATCACAATCAACAGCCGCGAGACCAAGGTCAGCACGGGCATGAGCGCGCCGTTTATTGCCGATTGAACCTCCAGCAGAAGAGTCTTGTTTAGTGAGGCACTGTTTCGCTGCACAAAGAAGCTGTATGGCTGGCTCAGATAGCCTTTCACAAGCCGCATGGAGAGGCGGTGGTGCGTGCCCCAAGAGAAACGCAGCATCCCCCAAGTGACTGCCGCGCTCACGGCATTGCTGATTGCCAGCAACGCTACGACGGCTATGCCGGCCGCAGTCAGGAATCCAGTCGTCGATGTGAAACCAAGTTCGTTGTAGGCCCATTTGAGCCACGGATTACTTTCGGCGACGGAAGCGTCCGCCACCAGGCTCATAAATGGAGCGATACTGCTGGCGCCGACGATTTCGATTCCAGCACGCGCCAAGAGTGCGACTGTGAGGATCGCAAGTTGCCATCGCTCCCGGCGGTTGAACAGGCTGTTAAGTTGTCGAAACAGTTGGATCATGTATCGTCAGCAAGATATCGCCAAAGGAGAGTTCCGGCGACACACTTGGGGCGATGCCGTTGAGGTTCAATCTACGCGACGGTAGGCAGCGCGTGCAATTCGACAAGATTCAAGACTGAAGTCTTTAGATCAGAATCGGGCTGTCCCAAGCCGGACTCAAGGACTGTGATTTGGTTTCTGATCTCGGCAAGGCTCAACGGCGACTGGTATACGGATTGGACTTTGGGATGGTCTGTTTCGCACGTTTGATCCGGATCAAGTGCCAACTCTTCAGAGAGCTTTTCGCCCTGACGGATGCCCAAGTGAACAATCTCTATCGAATCCGCGGGGAGGCCGGAGAGCTGAATCATGTCTTGGGCGAGGTTGGCGATTTTGACCGGTTCTCCCATTTCCAAGACGAAGATCTCGCCGCCACGCCCCATGGCCGCCGATTGCAGAACCAGCTGTGACGCCTCGGGGATCGTCATGAAATATCGTTCCATCCGAGGATCGGTTAACGTGATCGGGCCGCCGCGGCGGATCTGGTCCTGAAAGATAGGAACGACGCTGCCTGCTGAGCCAAGCACATTCCCAAAGCGGACGGCCATGAATTTCGTTTCCGAATCACTTGCATAGGCCTGGACGTAGGATTCGGCAATCTGTTTTGTTGCTCCCATAACGCTCGAGGGTCGAACAGCCTTGTCTGACGAAATCAGAACGAAATGACTAACACCAGACTCATGGGCCGCGTCGGCGACAACGCGCGTGCCTAGCACGTTGTTCTTAACGGCCTCGCAGACGTTTGCTTCCATCAATGGAACATGCTTATGAGCTGCTGCGTGGAATACGACCTCCGGCCGGTGGTCTTCGAAGATCTGTCGGACGCGAGCTGTATCACGGATGTCAGCGATCACTGGGATAAGTGAGGGTACTTGATGCCCGAGAGCGCGTTGTTCGGCTGCACTATTTGTTTGGGAACCATTTGTTTCAGAAGTTGAGGCGCCAGAATCTTTCGCGATTGACTCGTGCGTTACTTGATCCAGTCCGTTGGAGAGAACGTCGCGAAGTTCACGTTCGATCACGAAAATGCGATTCTCGCCTCGGCCGAGTAGGACCAGCGACTCCGGCTGGAACTTGAGCACTTGGCGACAGATCTCAGAGCCGATACTGCCGCCGGCACCAGTCACGAGAACCCGCTTCCCTTGGATCAGCGATTGAATTGCTCGCTCATCGAGTTGGACAGGCTCTCTTCCGAGGAGGTCCTCGATGTTGATATCGCGAACTGGAAGATCGTCACCGCCTCGCAAGCGATCCCGAACCGGTGGCACGATTTTGAGTTCCAGTTCCGCTTCGGTACACTTCTGCATCAACTCGCGCAGCGAGTTGCCTGGCATGTGTCCTGCGATGACGAGCACGGTTTTCACGTCATGCTTGGTCGTAATGCCAGCTAAGTCATCCAGGCTGCCGAGGATTGGAAGTCTCCCAAGGTGACCGTTATGCTTCGCTCCGTTCAAGCTGACGAAACCTCGCACGCGATACGGCGTTTGTCCGAAGGATTGGATCTGATTGGCAAGCAGAGCTGTCTCATCATCTATGCCGATTAGCAAGGTGGGGCAATAGATCCCGGGGTTCATCGCCGGCAAAAGACACTCGCGAAAGAGGCGCCACGTACAGCGCAGTGATCCAATCAGAATCAGTGTAAAAACCGTATCGAGGAGAACAATTGACCGCGGCATGCCTGCGACTGTTCCGAATAGGAACAAATTGGCGGTAGCCAACGCCGCCAGGCAGATCAGACATCCACGACCGAGCGCGATCAGGTCACCAAAAGTGACGAACCGCCACCATCCATGGAACTGCCCCATGACCGCGAAGATGCTGAGCTTGATCAGAAGCACCCAGGGCAGTGTGGCTTGCAAGTCTTTCCATGAAACGGCATGTAATTGGAAGTCGAACCGGACCCAAAACGAAAACCAAAGAACGATCGTGAACAGGATCGTGTGGGCGCCAGCCAGCAGCCATACTCTCCCCGCAATGAGGACTGTGCCCAAACGATCTGCGGCCCTTTGCATGCGCGAGTCAGCAAGATCCGCCAAGCCGTTGGTGGTTGAATTAGCGATGGTTGAGTTCACAGTTGTCGTTCGAAGTGACGATGCTAAGACTGTGTTTGTTTTGAGAGAGTGCTGGGAAAACACATCGATACGTTGCCTGACTATGACGCATTGATTGTCACGTCGCCGCGCATTCGTTCGGCAGTGACAACTCTGCCCAAGGGTTCGACTTCCCAATCTTCAAGAGCAACGGAGGCGCCCTGCTCCAAGAACTTGACCGAGATCAGCAGGCGAGATTTTCCCTCGCGGCGAATGATGGCGCCTTCTATGTTTCGCAATGGTCCGGAACGGATGCGGACCGGTTTGCCGGGCTGTAGCCGAGCCTCAGGCCGAACAAGTTTCCCTTTTGAGAGGAGCTGTTGCAGCTGTCGCAGCTCGCGCGTCAATGCGATTCCGTCAATAACCTTCAGGCACTTGGATACTCGCCCCGTCGAAACCGCCCGGTAGCGGTCCATCTCATTCCCGTGCACGAACACATAATTGGAAAAGATCGGCAAATGCGCCGTATGAATTCTGCCAGCGGGTGTACGTCGACGTACCCGGGCAATGGGGCAGTAGAAATCGATTTCCAGAGTGCGGAGCTGCTCCATTAATTTCTTCTCCTGGCGCGAACGTGTGTACATTCCCCACCATCCACAGTCCTCTTCTATGCCCAGGTCTTCTCGTTCGAAGAGATCCAAGGGAAAGATATCAGGTTCTTCTCTTAAATATGGCATCGTCTATCCCCTGTTATGACATCCACGTTCGCTTCTTCAGTGGCATGACTTGCGGTAGATGCAAAGGAAACCCTCGCAGAACTGCAAACCCGTTAGAGCTGCAAGCCCTGATAGCGACCTGCCGAGTCGTCCAAGATGCCAACCGATTGAATGCAGCTGAAATTCCTGGCGGACGCCGGTCAACGGAATGTCCATCGGATGCGACAAGGTGAACCAACCCTCGTTTCGCCCATTGCCGCAGCGCGCGCTCATCATCGCGTCGCCGAGGCCGCGCAATGCTGTCGGCGTTGATTTGAAGGACACAGCCCAGCGCCACCAGATCTTCAATAATTCCAGGAGTATGGAGATACTGCGGCACGCGCTCTGGATGAGCTAAGATTGGTCGCAAGCCCATTTCGACCAAGTTGATGACAATCTCGCGTAGATCCACGAAAACTTCGTGTGGCTGTTCGATCAGCAGATACTTGTTTTGATCCGCAATGCTTAGTAGTTCGCCGCGTTCCCACACGTCTTCAATGTCCGCAACGACCATCACTTCAGAGCTGGGGACAATGTCCAGTGGCAGATCTCGGTCACGCAATGCATCAGTCAGTCTTGCGGTCGACTGACGTATTTTCTCCGGCGTCACATTAGGCCAGTCTTCATTGATATGAGCTGTCGCTGCGATCAAGCGTACGCCGTCCTGCCCCGCCAGCTCGCACATTGAGATTGCCTGATCCAGCGTTTGTGGACCATCATCCAATCCCGCGAGTAAATGACAATGAACATCCACAAAGGGGACCATGTCACTGTTGCTGCTTTCGGTTCAGCCTCGCGAGGTTCAGTTGCCGCTCTCCTGCTGATCACACATTGACGATGGTATGCTTCAATTCATCCAGTCGGCAGCTCTTCTTCGTAGTATCCACTTGATCGATAATCCTTGTCGTAGCCATACCCGTTGCCGTAGTGATAGCTATAGCGATATCCTCCATAGCTGCTGCCATAGCCATAGTCGTTCCCTTTGCCGATCCCGTTGACGACAACTCCCAGGACGTTGACTCCCAGCGACCCAAGAATCTCACAGGACCGCCGGGCAGAATCGCGTGTTCGTTTGGAAAGCCGCATCACGAGCAACACCCCATCGACACGCGAAGCGACGACAGATGGGTCGGTCACAACCAGCAAGGGCGGCGTGTCTACAATGACGAAATCGTACTCTTCGCGAACGGCATCAATCATCTCTTCGAAGACTGGAGAGGTGAGCAATTCCGCAGGGTTGCCTGGTCGTGGGCCGCACGTCATGACGGAGAGATTCTCAACGCCAGACTTCTGAGTGGCATCAGCAATTTCGGTCTCCGAAGTGATCACGGAGCTAATGCCAACCGTGTTGTCCAGACCGAAGACCTTATGACATCGCGGTCGGCGAAAGTCGGCTTCGATCAACAACACCTTCTTGCCAGACTGTGCGACCAACACCGCCAGATTGGAAGCAAGCGTGGTTTTGCCATCTCCGGCGTGGGAGCTCGTGACTTGAATGACTCGTTGGCCAGTGCTTCGAGCGTGAAAAAACAACGAGGTTCGTACCGCGCGATAAGCTTCGGCTGCCCGCCCGCGAGGCTTGTGATGAGCCGTGACGATGGCGTCGATGGCGGGAATCACATCGCCCTTGGCTGATCGTTTCGGCGATTTCCACTCTGCCGGGATGCTTGGGATATGCCCGACGACGGCCAAACCAAGTTGGTCGCGAATGTCATCAGGGCTGCGGAATCGTCGGTCGGCCATTTCAACGACCAATGCCAGACCCATTCCTCCCACCAGCCCCAGTGCTCCCGCGATAGCCAGAATCTTCACCAAGTCGGGCGCCACCTGCTCGCCCACGGATGCCGGAGAGATGACTTCAGTATTTGTTCCACCTGCGTCTTTGACCAGACTGATCTCCTCCAGCCGTTCAATAGCGGCGTCAAACAGCCGCTCTTTGCGGGCAATCTGGTCCCGGAACTCGGCGTCTTGATGCAAGAAACTCGAAACTTCTTTTGCCGCGTCACGTTCCTTCTGGTACAGACTTTCAAGCCGAGTCAACGTTTGCTCGCCGACCTTGATCTGTTCACGCAATGACTCGATGTAGATCGCGAAGAAATCTTGTGGTTCATCATCCTCGCCTGTGTTTTTGCCGGTCAGGTGTTTTCGCGTGAGATTGATTCGTTTTCTAACGGCAATGATCTTTGGGTGGTCTGGACCGTAGGACTCAAGCAGCATCTGCTCTTCAAGCAGCAACGGAAAGAGCTCATCTTCAATCGTTGTGATCTGCGCTTGTTGCTTCTCGGCGACATGTCCCACCATCAGATTGATCGCTTCGCGACTTCCGCCACGCTGCAACGCCGCTTCAATTCCATCGATTTGCGCTTGCAACTTCGCGTTCTCCAGCACAGTGCTGGCTCGCTCTGCTTCAATCTGTGCGAGCCGCTCCTCATAGGCCGTCCGACCATTTTCTCCTACGACAATCGGGCTCTCGAACTGAAACTTCTGATAGGCTGCCTTTTGATTTGAGATCTGTTGATCAAGAGAGTCTTTTGCTTGCGTGATCAGGCCTATGGTCTCGGAACTAATATCCTGATAGCTATCGCCCAGGAATTGTCGATGTGCCTCAATGATTGCTTCAACGACGATGGCTGCATCTTCACGATTACCGCTTGTGTATGTCAGACTGATTACATTGCTCCCCGCTCCCCGCTCAGTTGCCAGATTAATGACTTCAAGTCCAGCAATGATTGCCGTGGTCGGGTTGCTGACATGACGTAGTGAATCAAGTGATGCCAATCTACCGTTGACGACCGCTCTTTCCACGATTGCAGGGCTCATGAGTAAAAACTCGTGCGTCTTGTCGTAACTCGTATCAGCTTCCACGCCCGCAATAGGTAACTGGGGACGTTGATCAATCAAGAGCAATTGTGCAGACGATTCATACTCGGGCGGTTGTTGCATGAAGAACAGGTAACCAAGTCCCAATCCAACTCCCATTAAGAACAACACAATCCACTTTCGACGCCAAAGTGCGCCAAACAGATGCACTCCGCCCTCTTCCTTTTCACCAGATGCTTGCTGGAAGTCCATCGCCATTGGATCTGTCGCCATTAGAGATTTCTTGGAAAGGATCGTCTCAGGAACGAGGCAGACGGTCAGTACCAATCAAGCAAATTGCGTTGTCGGTTACGTACACGCGCATCGCTACACAAATCGTGCCAAGGGGCCGGCGCGCACTTCGTTCTCTTGGGTGACAGTCTCTCGTCACCCCACGCCGCTGTTACTGTGCCACGCACATTTGCCGCTTACGCCAGGAGGCAGTCCGGTCCGCCTGATTGATCAATTCACACTAATGTGAACTGTTTTTGATTCAAGCGCGTAATCAGCGTTTAGCCGCCCGTTAGTTGTGCGTGAATAATCTCCTTCAGCAGGTTTTCATAAAGTTGGTTATCAGGCCGCAATCGTCGACAAGCCTTGGCATGTTCACGCGCCTCGTTGTGACGTCCTTGGGTCCTGAGGAGAATCGCAAGTTGATAATGCCAAGCTGCCTCACTGGGCTGAATGATTAGAGCCTTTTGGTACGCTGAAATCGCCTCGGAAAACTCTCCACGCAGTTCATACACTCCACCCAAGAGGAAGCGCTGTTCTTCAGGGCGTAGTTGGAATTCGGTAATGAGAGCTTCGACTCGTGCGGCGATTCTCCGTCGGACCTCTTCCCGCTCTGGAGAAGAAAAGTACTCTCGCGCGGCGCGCAGTAGGAGTGGTGGTGAGTCGGGCAACAAGTCCTGGATGTACTCGCCAAGATCAAGCTGCGCGTCCGCAGTCTCCATGACTCGATCTAGTTGCGTCTCGTCACTTTCAATACAGCGGCGCCATGTCAAGCAGGCTTCGGTTGCCCTGCCGGCTTGGAGTTCAAGCTGACCACAGGCCAAGAGCAATCGAGGATCGACACCGGCCGTTGTGCGAACTCGCTCCAATGCTCGCGCGTCCGATTCTGGGTTGGCTACGGCGCCCGCCAATTCCGCCTGATACAAGTGAATCTTCGGCAGGATTGGGCAAGCTCGTCGAGCTATGTGAAGGTGCGCAGCGGCAGGGGTGATGTAGTTTGCCACGGGGCTGGATTGCCGCAAACTTGCCATGTCAGCTGTACGATTTTCCCGATGCAGCCGATGGAATTGCGCGTGGAGTTGCTCAGGTGCCGTGGCGCGCCAGAGTTGTTTG
>JALCBR010000108.1:0-1842 GCA_028066245.1 Pirellulales bacterium
TACGATCGCGCGTCAAATCGCTCGTGGCGAGAGAACACGGTGAGCAAAGCCCTCGGTACGCCCGTCTACCTTGACGAGTACTACACGTATGACGGCCTCAACCGTTTGCAGAATTTCGACCGCGGCCAACTCAACGTCGGCAAGACTGCCATCTCCGGCACACCATTCGCGGAAGAAGACTGGACGCTCGATCCGCTCGGCAACTGGTCCGGTTACGTGCAAAAAACCTCCGGCACAACGGACCTCGACCAGTCCCGCTCGGTCAACAAGGTCAACGAGATTAGTAACATCACCGAAACCACCGGACCTTCCTGGGCAACCCCCGCCTACGACCGTGCCGGCAACATGACTTCCGTGCCCAAGCCTGTCGACCTCACCGCTTCATATGACTGCACGTACGATGCATGGAACCGACTGGCCAAGGTCAAGGATGGCTCATACACCATTGGCGTGTACGAGTATGACGCTCTGTTTTGCCGCATTCGAAAGCAATTTGATTCAAACGCCCCTAGTGAACCAACGTCCATCGATGTCGTTGAACACTACTACTATAATGCTGCATGGCAGTTGCTTGAAACACGGTCGGCGGAACTTGAATCTGTCGAACCAGAAAACTTGCCCCCAGAAGTACAACACATTTGGTCGATTCGCTATCTTGACGCGTTAATCCTCCGAGACGCAAACACAGACTCCAATGGGTTATGTGATGATGAGCGCCTCTATTACTGTAGCGACGCAGTGATGTCGCTAACGGCTGTACTTAATTCGTTCGGTAATGTGATGGAGCGGATGGTATATTCTACCTATGGGAATACTGGTTTCTGTGATTCACAATGGCAGGTTGTATCGTCTTCTGCTACACAGCCATTATTTACATACTCAGGCTATTACTACGATACTGAGACATTTTTCATGTCTGTTCGGCTCCGCGTATACCATTCCGCTCTTTCGTGGCTTCAGCGAGATGTACTTATCGACAGCAACGCTATCGCTTCGCCCTATGAGTATGCACTGTCATCGCCAACCTATTTCATTGACCCATTTGGGGCAGATGGAATAGGAATTCCACCTGAACAAACGCAGGCGCTTAATGATTTTTTCAAAGGCAGGCGGGTCTCGCTACCTAATAGTGTCACCGATGCTCATATTCGAGAATACCTTGCAGCCGCGCACGAAAAGATCATCTTTCATGCTGAGCGACTTCAAGATACCACTGGTCTTTCAGCTGACCAAATTAAAAGTTCTCTCAAGGCAATCGACAGGCAAGTGAGTCGCACACGAATGCTCAACAAGACGCTTGCACAGCGTCGAGGTGCTGTTGCAGTGTGTACTCCGATTTCGGTATCTGTATTGAGCGCTGGAGTCTTAGTTGCATCCACATTCGGATACGACTTATATCTTTCAGAGGCAGGCGAGCACGGATTTGAACTCGCTCGAAATGTTGGCCTGTGCCGCTATCTGCAAATCATGTCTCAAGAAGCGATTGATGTGACAGGAGAACTAGCTGACCGGATGGTTTTTCGCATGACTGCACCTGATGGATTGGAGTATACTGTGAGGGTGCACCATGATGAAAACCAATGTCAATGCTATTGGGTGGTCTCACACACAGAGGAGCAGGGGAATTGGATATCTGGATCATATCGCGCCACTGTCTACGATGTTCCACTTTCCCGCAAATGCAAGGCGACACCTCCTCGGCGTCCTAATTTCCAATGCAAGTAGAACGACAGCAAATTGATGGAATGCACTAATGCCTGAACACATCTGTTGGTTCTGTGGTGCCTCTAGTCCCCGTTGGATGGCACGTGGTTTTACAATTGGAAATATGATTTTTTGTCA
>JALCBR010000108.1:1852-13850 GCA_028066245.1 Pirellulales bacterium
GAAATTCACTCATTCAGTCAATTGACAGTTGATGAGCAAGGGCGGATTGATCATATTAATTACATTTCGGTTGCGGAGTCTGACAGTTGCCATATCTGCAATTCATGTCTAAAAGAATGGTCTGCATATCGAGGCTCTGATTCATCGGTAAACCTAGATGCTGTTATACAAGCGAGTGATGCAAGTCAAGATCATATTGCAGATTTAGAAATAGGCATGGCATCACTCAATTCACAACTGCCGATGTTTGCGTGCTGGTTTTTACCGATTGCAAACAGTTACTTTACTTCTCAGATTCAGTTTGGGCTTTCGCTGCGTGAACTAATGCAACGAGGTTGGTCGGCAACTGAAAAAATTGCATGTCCGAGCCACCTTCTCAGGAACTTTGTAATATCTCTTCCATGGTCAAATCAGCAAGCAGATATGAGCGATGCTGAAGAAGATTATGCGATGTTTCGCCAGATATTCTTGGTAACAGATGACGACTACGATGAATCCATTAGTCAACATATTATGTCGTTAAGACCGTGGATAACCAAATTGGCAGCGATTTTTCCAGGGAATGTTATTGCTGTTAACCCTACTGCAGGTGTTGAAGATCCTATATGATGTTCAATCCTGGCAGGTAACAATACCGAAGATTGTATTCTTGTGGTTTGGCCTGGGATCTTGACTCAGGTGAGATGCAAGTTTCTCGTTCATCGGTTGCAAAGGTGAGCAGAGGTATTTTTTATAGTTAAGGGGTGGCATTGCTCAGGGCAATGCATGGATGTTTTTCGGTCGGCTTTTTGGGCCAACTGCTTCGTTGAGTATCCCCATCAGTCACGCGACACGTTAGCAACAAACGCGACGCCGACGGTGGCCATCGTGAACGTGGCCGAGCTGACATGTCGCGAAGATGAGTTCGGCGTTCGTCACGCATGCTTTACAGGTGACTGAACATGGAAACCTCAACGCCGAATACGCACGACGTTCGCTGACGTCGCAGCGCTGCTGAAGCTTGATTTCAGCTAGCCCAGACATGAAGCTACCCTCTTCATCGGCCAACCATTTAGTTTTAGGTTTACAAGTTGTCCACGATCCGCTACCGCTTGAGTCGCACAAAGGGTTTAAGAATCCCGAGAAGTTACGGAAATGGACTCCGTGATGCCAAAAAGTCCTCCCGCTCTGTTGGGAGGGTGGCGGAATACAAGACCGCATGCGGAAATACGTCGCAGGCCACTTCTCGGCTTTCTTAACCTCCCGGCACTCGAGATTTCGGGTTCCATTCAATGATCCGAACGGAGGGGAGTGATGAGAAAAAGAAAACGTCGATGGCGTGACAAATGGTTCGATAGATTAACTGGTAAGCCGCCATGCCCAAACACTTCAATTGAATTGGGCTCCTCGATTTTCGTGTCCGCCGATGAGGAGTTGATTGATTCCATTCTGGAGCAGGATCTGTTGGCAAATTACCGACAACTGAATCTTCGAACACGCCGAAAGCTGGCTAACTATGTTCAGCAGTTGGCCGATGGTGCCGCCATTTGCGATAACTGACTCCCTGAGTCTGTTGAACACTGCGTAGAAAGTCACGGGGCAACAGCCTGAGGTCAGCCGGCCGCCTTCTTTGCTTGCTGCAGCATGTGTTTGGGGTCTAGAGCCAGATGTTGGTACACCTTACTGAGCATCGAAGGGTCTTCATGCCCCATAAGGATGGCAACTGTCAGCGGGTCTGTACCCTTCTGGAGAGCTCGCGTCGCCCAGCTGTGGCGTAGGGCGTACAGAGAATACTGTGGGGCGAGTTTGGCGGCACGCTGATAGGTAAGTTTGCGTTTGGCTTCAGCCCGCAGTTCCGCTTGAGACTTTGGCAGTTCTTGACCGCCACTTCGCTTCATCTCATTCAAACCAGGCACAAGGGCCGCGATTTCCTCGGGTGAAATGGTTTCGCCGCTGCGTTTGATTTCATCTTTGCCCATCCGCATCCGGATCGAGCGAAAGGCGCAGTTGACCGCGTCCGTCGTCCACGGTCGTCGCTTGCTGTTCCGGAAAAGACACCCAGCCGGATAGCGATGCATGAGCCTCTTCGTAATCTTGAGTGCGTTATCGGTTAGGTAGACGACGCGAGAAATGCGTTTGGACTTTGATTCGGAGCGTGGGAAAACCCAGCGGTGGTTCGTGAGATCGACGTGCCGTGCCTTGACGCGTAGCGATTCCTGGGGTCGGCAGCCTGTTTCCCATGTCGTTGCGATCAGGTCCGCAAATTCTAGATTGCGAATGTAGCTGCAAAGATGATTATACTCTTCCTCGGAGATAAGAATCTCACGAGCTTCTGCAGATGGAACTTGCAGGGCTTCCAATGGGTTGCTTGCAATGTGGCCCTGTTTTGTGGCCCACTTGAGGCAGCACTTGATGCTCCGCAAGTAGTTGCGGCGTGACGTGCGGGCGAGTTGATATTCGTTGACCCAGGCTTCCGCATGATGTGGCCGCACTTCCGTGGCTTTCATGTCGGGAAAGCGTCGGGCGAACCGTTCCAAGCGGTATCGATACCATTCGTAGGTATCTGGCGCGCGGTTGCGATGGACCCAGTCCAGGAAAGCATCGATGATGGCCAGCAACGAGCCGGATGGCACCGCCTGGGGACGGGGGTTGGCCATCAACTGTTGATAGCGGGCCAGCGCCTCTGGCTTGCTCTTGCCTAGTAGGATTTGCTGGCCATCAAGCGTGACGAACCAAGCACGACGAGATTTCCGATACCACGGTTGCGGGAACCGCATGATACACCTCTCAGCAAGAAAACCTGGAATTGCTTCAGGCGTGCTGAAAGGCTCGTCTCGTGGCCCGCGGATTGGTCCTCCGCGCGGCACGAATTCTACGCAACTGCTGGTTCCGGTCCAGTTTTCTGTGCCACTTCTTGTGCCACAGCGACGATCAATCGTCGTAAGTCCAATACACCCCGCTGGATTCGAACCAGCAACCTTCGGTTCCGTAGACCGATGCTCTATCCAATTGAGCTAGGGGTGCGTGTGTCCCTTTCCCGTGCAAAATCGGCATATAATACACATGAGGTTCTGCTTGGCACTTTTTGGCTGTCAATGCCAGACCTCAAGCGGTGACCGGATAAGAGCCGGAGGGAGATTCTACCATCTTTCCATCGTGAGGGTAGACACCATGCCGCCAAGAAAGTTCGGCCGACGCAAAGGCCACCGTACGAAAGGCTATTTTTACCGGACCGGCCGTGGCTGGTACACGAAGGACTAGGTCGCTTTGTGCCGCTTCGCGACGAACACGGAAACCACATCAAGACTAAAGAGGCGGCTGACGCTCATGTAAAAGCCGCTCATGCACGCTATCTGCTCGACCGAGAAACCATGGTGGTTCGGGAGCCGCCTGAAGCTCCTGCCACGACGATCTTGGAAGTCTGTGTCGCCTACTTGCGATATGCCAAGATGACCGGTGCCGCGAAAACGCATAAGGACCGTTGCGATATCCTGTTTGACTTTTGCTTCGGGCTTCCCCCGGCGTTTCGGAACAAGGACGCCAGCAGCACAAAGCGACTCACAATGGAAGAGAAACTGGTACTCAAGGATGCCAACTCCACGACAGCTATGGCGATAAGCCGACTATGGAGCTCACGCCACTCGATATCGACCAGTGGCTGGCGGCTCATACCAGTTGGAATGGCGGGCAGAAAACGCGTATCCAGGCGGTGAAACGCGCCTTAAATTACGCCGCAGAGCGAAAACTAATTCCAGCCAACCCGATCAAAGGCTATCGGGTGCCGCGTGTCAACAGCCGAGTGACGTACATCACGCCAGACCAGGAGTCGCTATGCTACGAGCACTCGGGGTCTCCATTCGCGCTGGCCTTACGCGTTTGCATCCGAACGGGAGCTCGGTTTGGTTGCGAGTTTGCCGCACTGACGAAGCCCATGTTGTTGATCATGGCAAGCGGATGGAATGGGTATTCCAGCGGCACGAAGAAAAAGACCCGGAAGAAACGCAGGATCATCCGCATCACTGATCCCGAGATCATGGAGATCGTTCGCACGCAGTTGAGTCGATTCCCGCGCGGCCCCTTGTTCCGTAACCACCATGGAACGGCTTGGACAAGCAAGACTCTGTCACATGCTTTTCGTCGTATGAAGGCTCGTATGTTGCGGGGCGGCCATCAGCTCGATGCGGATTGCTGCATGTACTCCTGCCGGCATACCTATGCGAAACGTATTCTCCAAGGCTACTGGAGTGGCAACCCACCAACATCGAGACACTGGCTCGCTTGATGGGAAACACACCCAAGTTTGCCGCGATCACTATCTTCAATGGAGCGAGATCGACAACGATCCACTTTGGGACGCAGCCTAGACGTCGAGGAATTGCGAATCCAGTCCAAAAGAGGTCAGGCCATTTACGGTCGTGAAAGTCGAAGATGAAAAAGCGAAAGAAGTGGAGATCGTAAACGAAACCGATGAGGGTGTCGCACTAATCTGCTTCGTTCATGACCCTCGGCAACGATGATCGAATTCTATTCGGTCTACTGTTGGTGGACTTCTACGCTTCACGCCATGAGGGATCAACCAGTCACTTTGTGGTGTTGTCTGACGACCGAGAAAAGATCACCACGATACTCCGAGGTTGGGCGCGAGGCCCATCGTTCAGCAAATCGTTAGTAAGCCTGTCGGTCGATGGCGTCGAAGGCCCCGGATACTATGGCTCGAATCGAAACGTCACGGTGACCGTGCTGGTTGCAAAGGGAAACAAGGTTGTTAGCAATTTTGTCTTCCAGTCGCCTAACAACCGTGATCTTGAGACAATCATGGTGGCTGTCGCGAAGCACTCGGTGAGAAGAGCCGACCTTGGCCGAAGTTCAGCAGGAACTGCGAGCCGAACGTCGACGGCAAAACGATGAGAGGATCAAGGCAAGTCCGATCTTCCAACTCGTGCCCAATGCGCAGTTGGGACGCATCATGTACGGCATGATTCATGCGCGCGGAAATCGGTCGCAGATTGCCGCGCGTCGCAGCCAACAGCTCATCGATTGGGCGGGCGACGGCGAAGAGCGCCAGTCTGCCTTGAAGGACTATTGCAAAGCCGTACTTGCCGGTGATTTCGGACTCGATCGCTATGCGCAGGAAGCCGTCAAGAAGCTTGCAGGCGATTAAGTCTTGCTTTGCACATTTCATGGCGGGAATCGCTATGACCCGGTGACTTCAAGAGGCATGCAAGTATGCCGAACAAGTCATTGATGTGTGACTCGGTCGGCGTGGCGACGTCATGCAATCTTCGCGGTAGCTTTTGCCCACGCTGCCGCGATTGCATAGCGAATCGTCTTGACTTGCTAATTTGAGAAGGCGAGCGGCGGTGGAACTTGCTCTGGCTCTGCAGGAGCTGTATTTGGCAGGCCGCCGACGGTGCGTTCAAGCTTGGCAATGGTCTGACGCAGTTGAGTCTGCAGCCGCAAGTGACTCAGATGAAACTGTAGAACCTCGCGCCAGTTGGCGAGCAAGTCAGCAAATTCGACCTCGCCAACCTGATATCCGCTAATGGCGACCTGCAGCGCTTGTTCTGTCTTGGGAATGATCGATTCACGGAGCAGGACCTCAAGTTCTTGCTGGCCCAAGGCGTCGGCATACAAACTCCTGATATCCCGATAGGTCGCATCCTTGAGCTGATCGTAGTCGCGGGCAGCCGCCATTGTTGATGATTGAGCTTCGCGGACATTGGCGGCCAGCTTATCTCGGTACAGCGGCAGGTTGAAGCTCAAGCCAAGGCCGACATTATCATTCCCGTTGGCGGATGGAGCGATGGCCCGATTCGTCGTGATTTCGCCCCAACCGGCTTTGAGAGTCACATCCGGATAATACTGAAGTTCCGCCAAGTCAATTCGCCGACGGTTGCGGCCAATCTCCGCCATCATGGCTTGCAGTTCCGGACGGACAGCGATTGCCTGTTGATAGAGCAGCTCAAGGTCATAGTTCGTTGTCACATTTGGCAAGTCACTCATGGCTCGGATGGGCGTTTCCGGCGAGACGTGCAAGATGCTGGCAAGTTGCGCCTGCAAGCCTGTGAGTTTCTGCCGAAGCTTGATAAGTTCACCCTCTGCGCTATCCCGTTCTGCGAGCAAGCGAAGTACGTCTTGCTGACTCGTTTGCACTCGCTCGTAGCGCGAGTTGGCAACGACAATGAGTTCATGCAAGACTGTGAGATCTTGTTCCGTGATCTCAATAGCACGTTGGATATAGTACAGATCAAAGTAGGCCAGCTTGACCTCGGCAATCGTCTGCAATTCGGCAGCCGCCAGGCGCGCGTGCGCGGCTTGAACATCGGCTTGAGCTGCGGCGGCGCGCAGCGCCCGCTTCCCGCGCCAGGGGATTTCTTGGGCGACCATCATGTCCACCGTCATGCGCCCCGCAGCTGTCTGCGGAGTATTGGGGAAGAAGGGCCAGCCTTTTGCTTCCAACATGGGATCCTTGAGACTGCCTGCTTGTACGACGCGGGCTGCAGCAGCATCGACCCTCGATTGGGCCGATTGAATCCCCGGGTTGTTCCCCAGCGCAAACTGGATCAGCGTCTTGATCGATTGTTCGCCAGCGAGTTGGTCGGCAACCGGAAGCGGCGCAGCAATGAGAGTTGGGTGTGGGGTGATCCCGCAAGACATTGTTTCGGCCAAGAGAACCTCATTCGGGCTGGCCGGGTGAGGTGTTTTGCAGCCCACCAATACGGCGCATAGCGAAGCCAATAGCCCAAGCAATCCTTGCCGAGGGATCATCCGCCGTGTCCTGTCTGGCGAGAGTACCGGATCAAGTGATGAAATCGCGTTCCGAAGAAAGATCGGCAAAAACGCGATGATCCGGCAAACCAGACCTCACCTGGCTGCTTGATAGCCTGATTTCGGGCCGGAAGTGCCGATTGTGACGGTTAAGCCGCCTGCGAGTCGGC
Organism: Pirellulales bacterium; assembly: GCA_028066245.1. Lineage (GTDB taxonomy): Bacteria > Planctomycetota > Planctomycetia > Pirellulales > S012-138 > CALJLD01. Next base: position 8,770 of record JALCBR010000108.1, read on the forward strand.
TTTCGTGACTCGCAGGCGGCCATTTGAACCGGTCAACTAGCGAATCTCAACGCCTCGGTCCTCAAGGGATTTCTTGTACAAAGCTTCGAGTTCGGCGACGTATTTGTCAGGCTCGGCGGAAATCTTGTCTGTGCATGGGGGGCAGCAGACATAGAAGACATGCCCTTTCACGACCACCCACTTGGGCTTCTCAGGCAGCGGCTTATCCATGACAGGGCAGCTGGCTTGGGCTTTGGCAAAGTTCGCATGAATGGTGGCCCAGTGCTTAGCATCGACATCGCCTTCCATACACGCTTTGCAGCACAGGAACAATTCTTGTTCGCCAAGCTTCGCTTTGACCGGCGTGCCATGTGAGCCCAATTTCTCGCCCGTAATTGGGCAGATTTCTTGGACAGCGATCAGGACTTTGTCAGCATCCGAGAGTTCTTGAGCATTGACCTGCCCTGCGAAAAACGCAGCGATGGCAAACACGCTCAGCAGCAAAACAACTCTTTTCATCGTTCTTCAATCCTTTGGAAAGTTCTAGTGAAGGACAGGTAATTTGGCAGTCGGCTTGACCTTGTGAGGTAAAGGCTCAGCCGAAATCTTGTTTGATGATGTTTGTGGTTCACTCCAATACTCGTCGCGCAAGCCAGCTCGCATTTTGAATTCGATGTACGCGCTGTAGAGAGTTGGAACAATGAAAGTCGTTAGCGGCTCAATGAGCATTCCGCCAAAGACAGGGAGCGCCATCGCTTTGGCAACTTCGGATCCGCGGCCTGTCGCCAGTAGCACCGGGAGCAGAGCGGCTAACGTCGTGATCGTCGTCATCGTACAGGGGCGAATGCGTTTAAGTCCGGCCTCATAGATTGCAGCGCGAATATCACTCACGCTGCGAAGCGTTCGCCGATTGAACATGTCTCGCATGTAAGTCGCCATGACGATGCCGTCATCCGCAGCCAGCCCGAATAGCGCGATGAATCCAACCCACATCGCGGTGTTCATCTCAAAGCCCATGATCGCCACGGCAATCATGCCGCCGGCAGCAGCGAACGGGATGCCGGAAAAGACCACAAGCGAGATCGGAAAATTGCGGAAGTGCAAGTAGTGCAGCAAAAGGTTGATCAGGAAAACCGTCGGCACAATCCAGAGGAGCCGCTCGTAAGATTCAACCTGATCCTGAAACAGACCGACATACTGCAGTTCAAAATTGCCTGGCGGAAAACGTAGGTCTCCTGAGGTTCGTGCATCGGTCAGCATTCGTTCGACAGATTCGACGGTCTCGATGTCACCGACAGCGCCGGTAGGGACAAAGGTCACATTCGCGGCGAGCTGAGCATTCTCACTTTTGATCACGCCTGGGCCCCACGATGTACTGACGTCGGCGAGTTGCTTGAGTGGCACAACCTCTCCTGTCTCTGTAACGACAGGCGCCTCTGGCAGTTCGTCCAAGCGTTCTCGCACATCGCGACTATAGCGGACTTGAATCGGGTAGCGTTCCCGTCCTTCCACAGTCGTTGTCACGTTGACGCCGCCTAGCCCCGCTGCGATGACTTGATTCACCATCATGGTGGTCATGCCAAAACGGGCAGCTTCCTCACGATTCACTTCAAACTCGTAATAAGGCTTGCCCAGCACAATTGTAGGGCTGACCGAGTCTTTATTGATCAACGGATGTTGTTTCAGTTTTTCAGTAACGGCATTTGACGCGGCCGAAAGTCCTTCCAAAGAATCTCCAAGGATCCGTACGGCCATCGACGCTCGGATGTCACTCTGCAACATCACTACGCGTCCTTCAATGGGCTGTAATGGAGAGGCTGTAGGAATGCCCGGCAAAGTGGCGACGCGATTGATCTCGTCCCAAATCATCTCTTCTGTCATGCCAGCGCGCCACTCGTTGCGTGGCTTGAGCATGACGTAGGTTTCAATCATCGTCACCGGCGCAGGATCAAGTGCCGAATCAACGCGGCCAATCTTCCCCAGGACGTCGGAGACTTCGTCGATTTCCTTGATCAGCGTATCTTGGGTCTGCAGAACTTCCATCGCTTGGTTGAAGCTCGCGGCGGGGTACAGACTGGGCATATAGAACCAGGTCCCCTCGTCCAGCGCAATCCACTCATCCGAAGGCAAGCCCGTGAATTTGTGCGTCATTTCGACGTAGCCGGGAATCTTCTTCAAATCGGCTCCGAAGTATTCCGCCACGTGCTCGGCTGGCCACAGAATCTTCGGCAAACCAAGCCAGGCGACAAGACCAAGCAACAGGACAATCGCTGGCAGCGAGAGCATAATGAGCTTGTGCTTAAGCGCAGTTCGCAACCTGCCTGCATAGAGCCAGACAACAAAGCGACTGACCGGATTTTTCTCCATCGGACGCACGTGTTCGCGCGTGATCCACCATCCGATAAAGAAGCCCAACGCCGCGGCCAAAGCTGTGATAAAGGCCAAAGCCGCCGTCTCTCCAACGTCCTTCAAGTATTTGACTTCAGACGGTTGAGCCATCCACTCCTGCAGGTGTGGGCCCCACACATAATACATCAGCGATCCAGCAATCGCCGCGACTCCGCTACCGGCGAGGAAGCCGGCCCATTTGGGCGTCTTCACCGATTTGAGAAACACACGCGCCAGCATCGGCACAACGGTGACCGCGACAACCAAACTGGCGGCCAGCGCAAACGTTTTTGTCCAAGCCAAAGGGGAAAAAAGTTTGTGATCGCGACCCGTGAGAAAGAACACAGGCAAGAAGCTGACAATGGTTGTCGAGACGGCCGTCATCACGGCGGGGACGACTTCCGCTGCCGCCTCTCTGATGACTGCCAGACGTCGCTTCACGCCCCCGGGAGAACCTGACTTCTCCCAATCCGCAAGGGCGTCGTAGATGTTCTCCAGCACGATGATGCCCATGTCGACCATCGTGCCGATTGCGATCGCGATCCCAGCCAACGACATGATGTTCGCGTCGACGCCGAAGAAGTGCATTGCCGCGAACGACATCAACACGGCCATCGGCAGCGTAATGGCGATCATGATGCTCGCCCGGAAGTGCAGCAAGAAGAGCACGACAACGACGATGGTGATCATCGTTTCTTGCATCAACGCTTCGGTCAGCGTGCCGACGGTTTCGTCGATCAACAACGTCCGATCGTAAACAGGCTTGATTGTGATCCCATTGAGTTCGCCCTTGAGCGAGTCAATCTTTGCCAGCACATTCTGGATCACGTCGCGCGGATTCTCGCGGTAGCGCATGACCACCACACCGCCAACCGCCTCGGTGCCGTTGTAGTCGAGCGCGCCGTCACGAATGGCCGGCCCAGTTTGAACCTGCGCAACATCACGGACCCTGACCGGTACGCCATCGCGTGTCATCACGACGGTCGATTCAATCTGCTCCAGGGTTTCCAGTTCGGTCTTGCCTGCGCCGATGAATCCTTTGCCGCGGACAAGCGATTCCATGCCTCCGCTTTCGACGACCTTGGCGCCGACATCAATGTTTGAATCCTCAACCGCATTGATCACTTTGGCCAACGAAACGCCATGAAAGCGCAGGGCATCCGGATCGACTTCGATTTGGTATTGCAGCTCATAACCGCCGATGGAAGCAACCTCGGCAACTCCGTCCACCGATTGCAGGGCATACTTGATGAAGAAGTCTTGCTTCGAGCGGAGTTCGGCCAGGTCCATGCCCGGCGGAGGTTCCAGCACGTAGTAGAAGATCTGTCCCAACGCTGTTGCGTCGGGAGCGAGGCGCGGACTGACGCCTTCTGGCAGTGATGACGAAACTGTTGACAGCTGTTCAGCGACGCGAGATCGCGCCCAATAGAAATCAACGTCAGCATCAAACGTCACTTGGACATAACTGAAGCCGAACATGCTCGTCGCGCGCACGCTCTTTGAGCCGGGGACCGACTGCAACGTCACGGAAAGCGGATAAGTGATCTGATCTTCAATATCTTTGGGCGACCGGCCGCTCCACTCGGTCAAGACGATGACCTGGTTCTCACCAATATCTGGGATCGCGTCCAGTGGAACTGCACTCGTGGCATACCAACCGTAGCCGATAGCTGCCAGGCAACCGATCAGCACGATCATGCGTTCACGAATACAAAATGCCAACAAGGCACGGATCATCTGGGCGTACCTCTGTCAGCATTTGCTGGCGTTGGGACAGTACGCTCTTCCGAGCTTGCCTGGCCGTCATCAACCGGCTTGGGTTTGGTCGTTGGCGGCAGCGGAATGTCAGACTCAATTGGTTGCGGCTTGCCAATGGGAGGTAACGGCGAATCAGACTCTTCGCTGCTGGGGTGACCGTGTGGCAACTGAGCCAACTTCGCCAGGTATTTTTCTGGTGAAGCCAGGAGACTATCGCGGCAACCTTCGCAACAAATGAATACATACTGGCCTTGGACATAGACTTTCTTGGGAACTCCCATGCCTCCCAACGGTCCGTCCGTGACTGGACATATCTGCTGACTAACAGCAAGACTGCGATCCTCCGGCGATAACTTGGCCAACTCGCGATCGATCTGCTCTTGCTCGTCAACTGTTGGAGCCCGCGGCTGGTCTAACTTCGCGATGTATGTGCCCGGGTTATCAAGCAAACGCTGCTCGCAACCGGCGCAACAGATGAACACTGAGCGCCCTTCGACCCCGATCTTGATGGGGGTCCCCATCGATCCCAGCGGCGAATCCGCCACTGGGCAAATCAGCTGCTGCTCGGCCAGTGCTCGATCCTCAGGTTCCAGATTGGAGAGCGCTGCAAGCACTTCTTCCGAAGCAGGTCCAGGAGTCAAGGAGCGGAGCTTCGTTGGATCAATCAGCGATGGCTTTCTGGCAAGTTGCATTTGTGAATCGACGAGAAAGTTCCCATTAGTGGCAACTTGCTCGCCTTCGTTGACTCCACGCAGAACGACGATCTGATCGCCGGTCCGTGAACCCAAAACAACAGGACGAATTTCGAATCGGCCTGGCTCTGTCTCGACGTAGACAATGCTCTGACCAGCTGCCATCAGAACTGAGTCGCGCGGGACAGCCAATGCCAGGTTCGCGGCAACAGGTTCGTCCGTATAGCCATATTGCGAGGCCGGAACCAATTCGATTCCGCACAA
>JALCBR010000109.1 GCA_028066245.1 Pirellulales bacterium
CACAGTTGAACCGATACGCCACGTCTTGTCTAATTCCTTACGCATGGATCAATAGTAGCTCTGGGCAATCTCGGTTTCGGTATGTGACGATGACGAGCGGCAAGGATCTGTTTTTCTCACCGACTTCGTTAACCATCGAGTTGATCGATCCGTAGAACTCAAGCTTTTCACACCATTGGGTGCGCGGTGTATGCCCTGCCTGGAAGTGGGTTTAGCATGGGATTAATCGATTCAAATTGCGAAGGTAGCTCGTAGTTAGATTCAGAGTTTCAGCGACGTGAGCCACTGTCTCGTCTTGCGATGCGCGAGGTGGTGGCCAGTTCCGGCTGGGGCGCTTCGTGACAGAACAAGACCAGCCTGACTTGGCGCCCCCCTGGCTGTGAAAGTTCTGACAAGCTCAGCAGCATCTGTTTCGTTTGATTTTCTTGACGAAACCGGCGTCACTGTGAGTGGATGTTGGAGCGGAACCCGTGGTCAGCAAGCCCCCGTCAGGCATTGGAATGCGACCACCAGGTAGTGCGTCGCTCTGGACAATCTCTCCGGTTCTCCAGCCATAAAAGTTGGCGTTCGCAAAACGGTTGAAACTGCCGGCTCGACGTTGGTCTTGCCTCCCAAGCAGATGGTTGAGTAAGCGTCAGGTTCCGCGGATACTGGTCGGTCGTTGGTGCTTTTTGGTTCTCCTTACGCTCCGGTTGTATGCACGATTTCCACATGCGGCAGGCGATAGAACTTGCCTGGCGAGGCGAGGGATTTGTTGAGCCCAACCCCATGGTCGGTTGCGTGATCGCGCATGGCGCGGAAGTCGTAGGACTGGGGTGGCATCGAGTCTTCGGTGGACCACACGCGGAGATCGAGGCTCTGGCCATTGCGAAGGACCGAGCTCGCGGCAGCACCATGTACGTCACGCTGGAACCGTGTTGTCATCAGGGGAAGACGCCGCCCTGTACCGAAGCAATCATTTCTGCTGGCATTGCAGAGCTGGTCATCGCCTGCCCTGACCCTTTTCCGCAGGTAGCCGGCGGAGGAATTGACCAACTACGAGCGGCAGGCATCACGGTCGAGACGGGAGTTTGTGCGGACGGAGGCCGGGCTGTGTTGGAGCCTTACCTGATGTTGACGGAAAGTGCGCGGCCGTGGGTGATCGCTAAGTGGGCGATGACATTGGATGGCAAGATCGCCACCCGGACCGGCGAAAGCCGTTGGATTTCTTCGCCGGAATCTCGTCAAATTGTGCATCAGTTGAGGGGGCGTGTGGATGGAATTCTCGTCGGCCGCGGGACTGCATTCACAGATGATCCGCAGCTTGTCGCTCGGGTGTCGGACGCGGGCATTTCACTGCAGGACGGGAATCCGTCGCAGAATCCTGACACGAGGTGGCCGCCACGGATTGCCACCAGAATCGTGCTCGACGGACAAGCGCAACTAGTTGCCAAATCGCAACTTGTTACTAAATCAGCAGATGCGCCAGTTCTGGTCGTGGCCGGGCAGGAAGCTCCCGTGGAGAATATTGAGAAATTGCAGGCGTCCGGCTGCGAGGTCTGGCAAACGGAATCCAGCGAAAAACCCGAGCAAATCCGTGAATTGCTGAGCGAACTTGGCCGCCGGCAAATGACAAATCTCCTTGTCGAAGGCGGCAGCCAGGTCTTGGGGAGCTTCCAAGACGCGGGGTTAATTGACGAAATCCACGTGTTCGTGGCTCCGAGGGTGGTGGGAGGTGAGTCGGCGCCGTCGCCGATTGCGGGAATGGGCGTCGAGAAGATCAGGCAGACCCTGAATCTGGAAACTCCCATTTGCGAACAATCTGGTGGCGATATGTACATCCATGGGCGAATCGCTCGTTGAGCACCAATGGATGCCTGTTCGGAGCATGTTAACTCGGGTAAGGGAAAAGCCATCTACGCGGAACACATCACCTGGTGAGGGGTTTAGTTGTAGATGCCTTGCATGCGAAGGTGCCTGGCAAAACTTTGCTGTCGGGGAATGCCGGAAGATGAAAAATCACAAACTCTGTTTAGCATGCAACTTATGCCAACTTGGCTAGGTAGGCATTGGGGGAGCATCCCAATTGTCCCGATGACTGGCGACCCAAAACGACAAACGGGAGTAGATTGCGAGGGACCAATTAGGATAAACTAACTGGACAAGCCGAGTCAGAGACGATAGGTCGAGAGAGGCCGCGTCATTCCCTTGCTCGGTCCCGCCTCGCGTCGATTGGTCATCCAACCGGTCGAATGACACCCGCCTTTACGCAGACGCAACCGGCCACGGCAGGCTTCGCCAGCTTGCGGCATCCTCCGTGGTTTCCTCACAAAAAGCGCATTATTGAACACCATGGAAATTGGTGAAATCCTCAAGAAGCACGGGTTGCTGACTGATCAGCAACTCTCGGCCACGCGAGACCAGGCCAATGGTAGCGGTCGCCTTGATCAAATTGCCGTCGAACTAGGATTTGTGACCGAAGAAGCGGCGCTGCGCGCCGTAGGAACAGAGGTCGGTCTGGATTATATCGATCTGGCTGACGCGGACGTTGACCTGACTTTGCTTCAGGCTTTTCCAAAGCAGATTATGCACCGTGAAGCGGTGTTTCCAGTTTGCCGTAAGGACGGTTCGCTGGTTGTCGCCACCAGTGATCCCACCAACTTGTATGCGATTGATGAGATTGCCTCTGAGACTGGCGCGTCGATTGAGCCGGTGTTGGCCAATCGGATCGAGATCCAAAAGCTGATTAAGACGCACTTCGGCGTCGGCAGTGAAACCATCTCTGGCCTGCTCAAGGCTGACGAAGAAAAAGACGAAGACGACGTCCAATTCCTGGACGACGTTGACATGGATGGCTCGGAACTGTCCGAGATGATCCAGGAACCATCCGTGATTCGGCTGGTCAATGAAATCCTGGTTGAAGCGTTGGAAGCGCGAACGAGCGATGTTCACATTGAATCGCAAGAAGCCGGGCTCAAGGTACGGTATCGCATTGATGGAATCTTGCAGCGGCAACCGGTTCCACCTGAAATCAACCGGTACGCCAACGCCATCGTCAGCCGCCTAAAAATCATGGCCCGGCTGAACATCGCGGAGAAGCGCCTGCCCCAGGACGGTCGCATCAAACTTCGCGTCTCGGGACGAGAAGTCGATGTGCGTGTCTCCGTGATCCCGATGATCCACGGTGAAGGCATCGTCATGCGTATCTTAGACAAGGGACGCATGAAGTTTGATCTGAAGTCATTGGGAATGGAGGACGATCAGTACGCCATCTTCCATGACGTGATTAGTCGGCCACACGGGATCATCTTGGTGACGGGTCCCACAGGTTCCGGTAAGACGACAACGCTCTACAGCGCGCTGGAAGAGATCAAGAGCGAAGGCACCAAGATCATCACCACAGAAGACCCGGTGGAATATCAGTTGCCGGGCATCAACCAAATTCAGGTTCACAGCAAGATCGGATTTACGTTTAGCGCTTCGCTACGGGCGATTTTGCGACACGACCCGGACATCGTGCTGGTGGGAGAAATCCGTGATCTGGAAACAGCAGAGAACGCCATTCAGGCATCGCTGACAGGTCACCTGGTTTTCAGCACGCTGCACACCAATGACGCGGCCAGCGCATACACGCGGTTGGTCGATATGGGAGTGGAGCCGTTTTTGGTCGCCAGCACCGTGGAAGCAGTGATGGCGCAGCGATTGGTAAGAACGCTCTGCAACAAATGCAAAGAAGCATACAAGCCAAACTTGGATGAACTCCCGCCTACGTTCCCAAAAGATAAGCTCACCGGCGATTTGTTCCAGCCGGGTGGTTGCAAAGACTGCCGACACACGGGTTACGCTGGCCGAGTGGGTATCTGTGAACTGATGGTCACTTCGGAGGCCGTCCGTGAACTCGCTCAAGACCGAGCCAGCAGTTGGAAAGTTCGTAACGCCGCCATTAAGGATGGCATGATCGGCCTCCAGGATGATGGTTGGCGCAAAGTCTTGGCTGGCAAGACAACCGTGGATGAAGTGTTGCGTGTTGCCAAAGGGCACTAGTGGCCAATGCCAAACAGCATTGACTGCCTTGCGTAGGTGCTGCTTGGCGGCGCCCTGGCAGTTGCACGAGTTTTTCACCTGACTTTTTGTCTGCGGAAAACTCAAAGGCAACTACAATGGGTTTCTAGTGGAAATGACTTCCCGATGAACTGAGGGAAATGAATTCCTGGCGGAATTGCGCCGCGCAAATCCGTAAGCATTCCCAGCCCGCCGCAGTCGTATCTCGACTTGGCGCGGCTTAATCGCAAAGTTCTTTTCCGTATGCCGGATTTCGCCTACACAGCACGCGATCTCGCTGGGAAACAGCAAACGGGAAGGCTTTCTGCCAACTCTGAGCGAGAAGCTCTAGCTGCGCTCGACGCCAAGGCACTCTATCCCGTCAAGATCGAGGTCGAGAAGCAGCGGCGTACGATAGGCGGAGGACGCGTCAAACCACAGCTTATTGCCACTGTTTACGCTCAGCTGGCGGACCTCTTGCGCAGTGGTGTACCGCTGTTGCGTTCTCTTGACGTGCTCAAACGTCAGGCGTCGCATGCTAAGCTGAAGATGATCATGCAGGAGGTTCACGCCTCGGTGGAAGATGGCCGTACGCTTGCGGAAGCCATGCTGCAACACCCAAAGGTGTTTGGCGAAATGGCGGTCAGTATGGTCCGTGCCGGCGGTGAGGGGGGGTTTCTGGAGGAGGCACTCGATCGTGTCGCAGAGTTCACAGAACATCAGCAAGACATGAAGAGCCGCACGATCGGTGCGATCGCCTATCCCGCTGTGCTGGCAGGCATCGGAACGCTTGTCGTAATCATATTGCTCATCTTCTTTGTGCCCATGTTCGAGCCTATGTTCGACCGGCTCCGCAACAAGGGCGAATTACCGGTGATGACGGATATCGTGCTGGCAATCAGCGATTTCTTGCAGGCTTACTGGTGGATTCCAGCTGTTTTGCTTGTTGGAGCCGGGATCTTCATCAACCGGAAGCTGGAAACTGAAGAGGGCAAACTGCTTCGCGACAAAATCAAGTTCAAGATTCCCGGTGGTGGCGTTGTTTTTCGCAATATGGCCGTGTCCAGGTTTTGCCGCGTACTGGGGACACTGCTCCGCAACGGAGTACCGATTCTGCGGTCCTTGGATATCAGTCGGGACTCCGCCGGAAACCGCGTGCTTTCGCAGGCGATCGCAAAAGCGTCGGAGAACATTACTGCCGGGGAATCGCTTTCGGGACCTTTGGCGGCATCCGGGCATTTTCCGCCTGCGGTCACGGAGATGATCGCCGTGGCGGAAGAGGCCAATACGTTGGACTCAGTCCTGATCAATGTCGCGGAGGGGTTAGAGAACCGCACTTGGCGACAGTTGGATCTGGTCGTTAGGTTGCTGGAACCAATTCTGCTGTTGCTGATGGCCTTGATCGTTCTGATGCTGGCCATTGCGCTACTTTTACCTGTGATTCGCATGAGTAGCTCGATTTGAGCCCATTGCCAGCAACGGTCCAATCACATGCCAGGGTTCAATCATCAAGAATTAGGGAGAAATCGAACTGGGAAACAGGGTGAATCGGAAACCATTCCGCCTGTTTGTGGGTTTAATTCGTAAGAACACGGCAACAATTCAAGAGTCAAGTTTGGGTGGCGCATCGAACCGACCACTCGTTTCACACGCGATCAGCGCCGTATATACGTCGCACACTTGATCACAATCACAAGACGGAGGAAAGAGTCATGGATCGCAGAAAAACCACGTGCCGCAGGCGTCGGGCACGGGCCGGTTTTACGCTGATGGAAGTTCTATTGGTCATGGCCATCTTGGTGGTCTTGGCTTCTCTGGTGGTGATGAACTTTGACAGCATCTTGGGTGGCGTTTCCGAAGATGCGACACAGAGCCAGATCAAGGTCCTCGATACGGCCTGCAAGAAGTACAAGATGGACATGAAGGTTCCGCCGCAGACGCTGGACAACCTCTTGGAAGATCCGGGCGACGCAGATTCTGGGGGCAGGTCACGATGGCGCGGGCCTTATCTCGAGGGCGAAATTCCCATGGACCAGTGGGACCGGCCTTTTGAACTTACGACGGACGCGAACGGAAAGATTGTCATCTCTTCCGCAGGGCCGGATGGAACTTCCGGTAACGAAGACGACATCACAAACTGACCTCGCAAGAGTCTGAAACCTCACAGGCTGCGCTGCGCGTGTTGTCTGCCTAACTTTGTCAGCATGACAGCTCCAATTAGCGCGCTGGACCTGATTATGGTGATCAACCAGCACTCATGTGGATGCCTCCGAAAACCGCGGCGAGTCAACGCTCGTCGCGGTTTTACGCTGATGGAAGTTTTGCTGGTGATGGCCATCTTGATCGCGATGGTTGCCATGGCTTGGCCCGCCCTCATGGATTCCCTGGAGACTGACGCACTGAGGCGGTCGGGTGACAAACTTCGTTCCGTGCTGGCCGGAGCTCGGGTTCGGGCCATGCAGAACGGAGTGATCCATGCCTTTCGCTATGAGCCGGAGACCGGCACGTATGTTGTGGAGCCCTGGCAGGATGACTACAGCGAAGTCAACGCCACAGACCCGACACAACTTCTGGTCCAAACACAACCAGATCTCATGGGCGGGGCAGCTCAGAATGATCAGCCGCTTGAGCAAAACGCAAATGCGGAGGAGCTCTACGAGGGCGTCACTTTTTCAGTCGTCGAATCGCAGTACTCATCCCGAGCCCTTGCCTTGTTGGCGGAAACTTCAGCGGATCAGGTGATCTTTTTCTACCCTGACGGCACCGCTACGGCCGCCACCGTCCGCATCCAAATTGGCTCCGTGGAAAATCAGGATGATGTCTACCTGGAAGTCACGCTCAACGGGATGACCGGATTGACAAAGAAGAGCGATCTTCTGCTGCCTGATGAAATCGGGGGGGTAAGCCAATGAGGTCATCAGGGCTTTGTCGAAGAAAGCGTGCGCGGGCCGGATTCTCCCTGCTGGAAGTGCTGCTTTCATTAGCGATCCTCGTCGGTGCAATCGCCGTGCTGGGTGAGTTGATGAGCATGGGCATGAACAACGCGGAGGAAGCCCACGAACGCTCGCGCGCGGTTGTGATGGCCGAAGGGATCATGGACCAGGTGCTGTCGGGATTGATCGCGGCTCAAGCGACCAACCAAGCGGATGTGCCAACGGAATTGCTGACGCCTGATGAAGCGGAGATGAATGATCGATGGGTCTATGACCTGGAGTTGTCGCCCACGACAGACGTGGGCATGACTGCGCTTATTGTGACGGTCAGGCAGTCATCGTCAGAGCGGTTTGACAGCACGGCGACTGAGTTCACCCTGACCCGTTGGATGATTGATCCAGTCGTTATGGATGAGATGGCCGCCGCCGAGGAGGCAGCTGAGATGGCTGAAACGAGCGGAGGAATCCAATGAAGCGCTCGAAGCGACGCATGACCGTTCGCGCCGGTTTCACGCTATTGGAATTGATGCTTTCGATGGCGATCTCCACGATCGTGATTGCGGCACTCTTTATGACCATCGATCTACAATTGAGGATTGCCGATGAGGGGCGACTGGAAGTCGAACAGGCGCAACTTGCCCACGTGATTCTCAATCGCATCGCTGATGACTTGCGAAACACGGTGATCTACGAGCCTCAGGACATGTCAAGCGCGATGACCGCCGTGGCAGGCTCTTCCGCGTTGGCCGGCGTAGGTGCTTCAGCTGGAGGGGGCGGTGACCCACCAATAGAGCAATCTGGCGATGCCGACTCCCCAACCACTGCCGGCAGTGATCCGGATTCAGATGTGCCTGCCGTCGAGGAGGAGCTCCCCAATCCTGGGCTGTACGGTAGTGAATTGCAGATCCAAATGGACGTCAGCCGGATTCCGCGGGTGGACGAGTATGTCTCGATGGTCGAAGGCGCTCCGTCAAGTTCTGAGGCAAGCTCCGCGGCGGATTTGATGAGCGATATCAAGACCGTGACGTACTACGTCCTCGGGCAAGAGAACCAGATGCTGGCTCAAACCACCCTGCAACCCGGGCCTGTTGATGATGGTGAAACCGGGCTGTATTACCGCTCCGTCAATCGAGCCGCCACCGAGTTTGCCGCTTACTACGGCAACTTGGAATCCATCGAGCAAGAAGGAGTGATCATTTCGGAACGGATTAGCGCACTCAACTTTGAATACTTTGACGGCACGGAATGGGTCATCGAGTGGGACTCCACAGAGCGTCAAGGGAATCCGGTGGCGGTGCGGATCATTATCGAAATGTATCCTATCGACTGGGAAGTGATGACTGTTGAGGAACAGCGACAAGCTCAGTTTCAGTTCCCTCAGTATCAAACCGTGGTTTGGCTGCCCACGTCCAAGCCAACCACATCGAGCGCCGGCCTGGCGGCCTTGTCGTCAGATGCGGCGTCTTCAGATTCAAGTTCGAGTTCCAGTTCGCAAGATGCTGGGGGAGGAAGTTCCGCAGACGCGGGCGGAGCCGACGAGGATGCTGATGCGGGAGGAACATCATGAGCGCCATCGCATCATGTTACTGCCACTTACCGCGGACAAGAGTGCCGCGCCGTCGTCGTGGCTCGTTGTTGTTGACCGTGTTGGTCGCCATCGTGCTCCTGAGCTTGGCCGCTTATACGTACACAGAACTGACGTTCACGGACAATGAAACTTCCAGCGTGGAAGCGGAGGTGACGCAAGCCCGGCGCCTGGCGGAATCAGGCATCTCGTTTGCCAGGTACCTCACGTATCTCAAACATTCTACTCCTTTGGACGGTAGCGTGGCCGGCCAGCAGATCATTGAAATGGGAGGGTTGTACAACAATCCCTCTTTGTTCATGGGCAAGATCGCGCTCGATGATCCAGACCTCATGAATCACGGGAGATTTACGGTTCTTGCTCCGGACTATGTTACGCAGCCCGGCCAAACGGGGATTCGCTTCGGCCTGGAGGATGAATCCTCTCGCATCAACTTGAATGCCGTACTGTTGGCCGATGCCGTCAGTGTGGGCGGCAGTCGTGACCTGTTGATGCAGTTGCCGAACATGACCGAAGAGATTGCCGACTCGATCTTGGATTGGATCGATGTTGACGATAACCCGCGTGAATTCGGCGCTGAGAACAACTATTACTCGGGACTGGCCGTTCCGTATCAATGTGCCAACCGTTCGTTGACGTCCGTGGAAGAACTGCTGCTGGTCCGCGGCGTTACGCCGGGTCTGCTCTTTGGCATTGATGGCAATCGCAACCACCTGCAAGAAACGGCCGAGGCAAACACAGCCGGTGTGCTCGGCGTCAACGTCCAGACTGAAGACGGGGATCTCGCCATCTCTGGTTGGGCTGCGCATCTGACGCTGTATTCCGCCGAGTCGAACCTCAATCCTGAGGGTGGTCCCAAGGTTGACCTCAACAATGAAGACCTGCAAGCTCTGTCAGAAGAACTCACTGAAGTCGCCGGATTTAGTGAAGACTGGGTGAATTTCATCGTCGCTTTCCGGATGTTCGATGAGGCGAACAACTCGAACGCAGAGGTTGGTGACGTCGCTCTGCTTTCGCTGGGAGATTTGTCAGAAGCCGAGTCTGCCCGCACTTTTCAGAGCGTACTCGATTTGATCGGCAAAGATGTAGAGGTCACGATTCCTTCCCCTGACGGTCGCGATGATGACGAGACCATTCTGCTCAAGTCTCCTTTTCCGGAAGAGCCCTTCGCAATGCGGGAATATCTGCCGCAAATCATGGACTGGTGCGCGATCAACGTCGAAGAAGTCATCCCCGGACGTATCAATATCAACCAGGCGCCGGAGTTGATTTTGCGCGGCATCCCGGGCGCCCCTGAGGGCTTCGCCGAGGCGGTCGCCAGCGCCCGGTTCCCGGAACCTGAAAACGCGGATGATCCGTTCCGCCATGAGACTTGGCTGCTCTATGAGGGCATTGTCACGCTCTCAGAAATGAAGACACTGCTGCCGTTTGTTTGTGCCGGCGGCGCCGTTTATCGGGGCCAATTTGTGGGCTTTTCTGATGGTGGTGGCCCTTCCGCCCGCCTGGAAGCTGTAATCGATGCTGGCGGTGCCTCGCCCAGGGTATTACTGTGGAGGAATATTAGCCATTTAGGGCGCGGCTACGATTTGGGCACTCTGGGAAGCGGCGCCCAACCTGCTTCCACGGGGTTCAATCAATAGAGGACAGCCCTCCCCTCGCCTTCAATTCCCTTCCTTCCCACCTCATAACTCTTCAATGCCCAAATACGTTGCCTACGAATGGGACGAACAAGAACTGCGAATCGCAGGAGGATCATCCCGCGCGGATGGGTTGCTCGTTGAGAGCATGCGGATCATCCCGTTGCCCCAAGAACCGGCCGAGCAGCAGTCCAAAGAAGATGTCCCTGCCGGGCTAACTGAAGCGCTTGCGCAGGCAGGTATGGGCAAAGCGGAGGCCTTGGCGGTCATCAACCGCAACCGCGTTGAACTCAAGCAGATGTCCCTGCCACAGGCTCCGCCCGAGGAAATTCCCACGCTGGTGCGATTCCAGGCGATGCGAGAGTTTGCTCGGCTGAACGAAGATTGGCCGCTGGACTACTTGCCTCTCTCTCAACGACCGGGAGAGGAAGAGGAAGAAGAATCGTATACGGTGCTGGCTGCGGCCATTCCGCCGGAAATGCTCAAGCAGATCAAGCAGTTCAGCTCAGATGCCGGCATGGGGCTTTCGCGAGCTGTGTTGCGGCCTTGCGGTTCGGCTTCACTGTTCTTGCGGAGGCCGGAATCAGCCCAGCACCGGTTGATTGTGCTGATCGATATCGAAGCCAACGAGGCGGACATTACCGTTCTGCATGGCCGTGACCCGGTACTGCTGCGGACCGCTCGTTTGGCGCAGGACGTTCTCCAACCTGACGCGCCCGCAGGCTCGCTGCTGGGAGAAGTCCGCCGCACGCTGCCTGCTGCGCACAACATCGTGCGGGGCGAACGCGTCAGCGCGATCTATCTCAGTGGCGCAACGCCCGGACATCACCGCTTGGCGGAGATGATTCAATCCACGCTCAACCTTCCGTGCGAGGTGTTTGACCCTTTCAGTCAAGTAGAGGTCGCACCCCAAGCGGCGGATGCCAATATCGCGAACCCTGGCGTGTTTGTCGCATTGCTGGGGGCTATGCTGGATGAAGTCCAGGACGTCCAACACTCCTTTGATTTTCTCAATCCTCGCCAGCCACCGGCGCCTGCTAGCCAGCGCAACCGCATTGCCATGATCAGCGGCATCGCGGCGGCGTTGATTTTGGTTCCCTTGCTACTCTATTGGTACACGATCTCCGGACACCACAGCAAACTGGAGAAGATTGAAAAGCAGATTGCCGACCTGGGAGATTTGGACGAAGAGCTGAAAATCATCAATCCACTCTACGCTCCCCTGGCCGAGTTTCGCGATCAAAGCATCGACTGGCTGGCGGAAGTCGAATACGTGTCAAGTCGCCTCAAACCACTTGATGCTGAGATTGATAACATTGTCATCTCAGAAAAAGACGGCGGAGGCAACATCAGCCTCGCGGGGCGCGCATCCGCAGAAGCGTGGCCCCTACTCCGTCCAAAGCTGACCGATGAACGCCATACGGTTACGCTGGGGAGTGATTCGAACATTGAAGACCCGTCAGACGGGTTTGCGAAGAACTTTACGCTCGACATTACCGTCAAGCTGGAGTCGGACGCTAACTTTGTCGGCACGAACGACAAGCCCGCGGCCAGCACGTCCAATGAATCTGGCGACTAGGAGCGGGCCACCTCGCCCAACAACGAAGAATAGCGAGCTGGACATCAAATCACGATTGGTCAGGCCGACACTTTGAGTGGCCCCACACGAGTTTCGAGATGCAACATCGAGAGAAAATCCTGGCAATGGTTGCGGGCGCCATGGGCGTGATCCTACTGGCCAACTACCTGGTCAATGGAGCCATCGACTCGATTGATAAGGCGAAGAAGGACGTCGCCAGCGCGGAAGATAAGCTCCAGAAAGCTGAACTAAAAGCACACGATCTGAAACGCAGGAATTTCGAGATCCAAGATTGGAGAGCAACTTCCCTCCCCAGCAACCTGGCCATCGCGCGGGGTGACTATCAAGTATGGCTCAATCAGCAAGCTGACTTTTCCGGACTGGATGTTTCACCGGCCGGCGGCGGGCCCAAGCCAATGGGAGGGCGGGATGAAAACAAGAAGCCAGGGTTTCATCTGCTGACCTACCACATCAACGGCCAGGGAACACTGGAACAACTTTCTGGTTTCCTCTACAGGTTCCACCGTTCCAATGTGCTGCATCGCATCAGCCAAATGACTATCACGCCTGTGAAACGTCAAGGGGAAGGCCAGTACACAGAAGACCTGCAGATCACCGCGACAGTGAAAGCGGTGGTCATGCGAGATGCCGTGGCCACAACAAAATGGCAACCGGAGATAAAAGAAGACGCCCGCTGGACCCAAAAACACTTTCAGGAAGTTGTTCAATACGCGATTTTGGACCGCAATTTGTTCAAACACAACTTTGAACCGAGGGTTTCAGATATCCGTGATCGTCGTGTCGGACCAAATGAAGATGAGATCACGATTCGCGTATCGGCAACTGATCCTGAAGGTCGCGATTTGACCTACTCCCTGGAAAATCAGCCTTCAGGAATGAGCATCAATGCCCGCTCGGGGAGAATCACTTTTTCACCCCGCAACCGCGATGAGGATGCAACTTACGAAGATATCTTGGTCTATGTGAAAGACATCGGCATGATGTCACGCGTTGTGAGCAAGTCATTCTCAGTCGATGTCGCCAAAGCTGCTCCAGAAGTGGAACCACCGCCTGAAGTGCCCTTTGACGCCACAAAGTATTCCTACATTACTTACCTGGGCAACAACGGTTCCGGTCCACGTGTGGTCATTGATGTTCGTCCCACTGGCGAACAACCGACACTGCATGCAGGTGAGACCGTGGAAATCAGCGGGATCGTGTTTACAGTCGTCGCGATCGATCTCGAGAACGAGCGCGTCACAGTCTCTTCCGAAGAAAAGACGCAAATTTTGAACCTGGGTGATAGTCTGGCCGGGTTCGGCACACCGGTGGAGACGTCGATCCGACGCAACTCCGGTCGAGGTGGCTCTGGCGATTCCCGGCGTCGGAGTTCTAACGGACGATCTAATCGTCGCGGTCGTGGCGGACGAGGATAAATCATCTTGCTCAATCGCACTTTGCGAAGCAACGCAGGGAAAGCAAGGAGTTCTCGCCGGCTGTCGCAGACCCAGGAGCGATAGCTCCACTTGGTCGCGCCATTACTCGTCAATCCACGAGCTACACGCGGAAGTTTAACTGAGAGAACAACGCCATCGCTTGGGCTTCTAGAGCATCTGTCCGATTGCTGTTCCGCTCGCCTGGACGAACGCTGTTAAGTCCATTTCCCGAGGAGCCCACACCCACGCTCTCAGGCGTACGGGCGAAATTGACATTAGTCAAATTTGGGGGTGTTTTCGGCCGACACGCGCGCTGCCGAGCGCCATAGGAGGTTGACGGTAGCCATGCTACTG
>JALCBR010000008.1 GCA_028066245.1 Pirellulales bacterium
ACGGACGGCAGCCCAAAGAAGAGCACTGCTGGACAAGCCAGCAGTGGCACCCGGCACCCGGCGCGGTTTCAAGGTGAGTTTCACCCACCTTACAACTACGCCTACACCCTGGCACAGTGGTACCGCTGCTCGTCAGTCGCGGGCTTTACCCGTAGCGGGGGGCGGCGAAGATCTGGTCCTTGGTATAGCCTTGGCCTCCCAAGTCAAAAGCGCGCTTGGTGTCCCGGTTGAAAAGCACGATCAAGCCATAGATGGTTATGCCAATGGCGGTCAGCGCGCAATAGACGGTAAAGATGGGAAGCAGTCCTACAATCAAGGAGGCGATCGCCAATCCGCGGCAGCGATACCGAAAGCTCAAAACAGACGTCAAGATGCGGAAGATGGCCACGGCAATCAGCACCAAGCCAATCACGATGTAGATTGTTGAGATGAATTGGAATATGCCCGGATCTGGACCTTGCGGCATTCCCGGTCGATTTTGCTGTTGAGGTATGGATTCAAAAACTCGGCTCATGAGCGGACCAAGAAACAGCGCGAAGGCGCCATAGATCAATTCCAACCCCGCTTGCACGAGATTCAGAATGCCAACGACGGTCACTTGGCGGACCATGCCTACATCGCCCAAGCGTTCCGCCCCGGCGGTGAATTGTCCCGGCCCTGGGGGCATGGGAGCATAGTTGCCCTGCGGGGGCTCGTAGGGATTGCTCATGAGAGTGAACCTTCCGTCGCAGGTGATGGGGAGAGCAGCGTGGCTTGGGGGAGAGCGCTCCACGCGAAGGCGATCTTCGCGAAATCGCGCGACCGACTCTGTCAAACCAAGTACATCGTAACGACAAACAACACGGCCAGGATCAACGTCATCAAGCCCGTGATCCAGAGTCCGGCCCGGATGGCATGCCGCCAGATCAAGTTCATGTCTTCATGCCGCGTGGCTGCATAGACCAAGCTCACGGACAGGATGAGCGGAATCGCGTACCACAAGTCGTTTTGCATGATTGCTACTCTTGATCTCTTTGGTGATCGTCTGGAGTGGGGCCGGTGACTGGCTGCTATTCGTCCTTGGGCTTGTCTTCCGCATCTTGCTTCTTGGGTGATTTGTCTTCTTCATCGCGCGGCTTTCGCCGCTGCAAGCCATAGGCCGGACCGGCCACCGCATCATAGATCACCAAGATATTCAACAACCCCGCGATCATTGTATAGACCGTGCCCATCTCAAACCGGCGATTCAGGCTGTTGTGCAGCTTATCCAAGTCAGAGGGCAAGTCTTGGCCGGGATTTCTCCAATCGGGTACCACATACATCTCCGAGTTGAAGAAACTGTCTGCGTTTCTATAGGAGGTCACCAGCGCCGGAAGTGAAGGCCCGCCACAACCCACCTGGCACAAAAACGGCCAGCGACGATACTTGGCCGGCTGCCACTGAGCGTAGACAACGCGGCCGTCGCCAATGACCATCCCAAACACAAACAAGCCCAGGATGCAGACGCAAAAGATCGTCGCCTTGGCGTGGCGACCTTGATAAAAGTGGCCGGCGCCGGGGATCAGCCAGGCGAGCATCCCGGCAAATATCCGGTCCTTGAGATCGAGCGTTTCTTGTGGTTCGGTCGGTCTTGTCACGGGCAATTCCTGATCGCAAACGCGGGCATTGGCGGAGGGCGTGGCTGATTCTCTGCCGCACCTCTGATTTCTCGCTCCACCCCAGCGGAGCCGCCATTCTAATCAACCGGTCTGCTGCCACCAGACCGAACTGGAACCCCAGCGCACCGGGCATTGATTTGGCGCTCTCTCGCGCAGTTTCCGGGCCTAAAGGGGCGGATTTCGCCGGCGAGACCGGTCTTCCGGATGCCCTGATTTCAGACGAATCCGCGGGACATGGTTATTCGCAGGCTATGCGTTTATTCGCGAGCGATGCCGCCAGATTGGCCGAAAAATCCGTCGCTTGGGAGACTCAAGCGGTGCTATCAGCGACCTATCGGCGGAATGCAGCACAAACAGCTGAGTCTCGGCCGAATGTCTCCGGTGCCCCCTAACAGCGGTCAAAGCCAACCCAACGCCAGCAGATCGTCCCACGGTTCCTCACAACTGCAACTGCCGAAGGAGCTCATTGCGATTTCCCGGGCAGCGGTGATTTGTGCCACGCTTGCTGAGAATGCGCCGTGCTCCGGACTGCTCCAGGAGATCTGGTCTTCGGCAACGTCAAAGCTCTTCGCCGACTCGTCATCGAGCATGGCTTGCAGAACGGTTGCGTCAAGTTTATGAGCCTGGCCCAATGTGGACGCGGTCAGCACATTGATGAAGCCGTGCATGCGAGCTCCAACTCCGGCGTCGATTCTCGGCAGGGGGTGATGCAATCCCGCGGTGCACTTCCAGGGAGTGCCATGTTTGATGCAATCCGCGAACGCTTGAGCCAACGTGGCAGACGTGGGAAACGCGGCAGCTTCCAATCCGCCGGTGCGAAACTTGAGGCCAAGCTTGACATTGGTGCGCCACTGAAAGCTGCCTGCCGTCTGGGCGTGGCTTGCGACCGCAGACAGAGGGACTTCGCAAGCGACGGACTCAAGCGGAACCGCAATGTCATCAGGGATGCATTCCACAGCGCGGACAATCCCGTGATTGTCCTCCGCGGCATCGGGCGGCAAACGCCATTCGATTGCGACGCGTACGGCGACGCCGCAGGTCGCGGCAACCTCGTCAACGAAAGACTGCGCCGCTTGCAAATCCGCGCGCAAGGATGACCGAGCTTCATCCAGGCTCTCTGCCGGCGTGGCAACCAACGCCAGCGGTAAGTTCGAGAGTCTGCCGAGCGCCGGCTGTTTGGCAAGCGCCGGCAAATGGTTAACCGTGCAAACGAATCCACCAACCATCCAGGCGTTGGGAGACCGCTTGTACTGAATGTAATTTGCCGCTGATTGATCAAGCGGGAGCTTTGCCGGCGGAAAGAGCCCCGCGTAGTCGATGACGTTCGTGAGTAGTGCACGCAAACTATCCGTCATGGGTCCGTCTCATTCGTGAACATCCCCCGTTGACCAAGCGGCCATGAGGCGTTCGCCTTGCGCTTGCCTGATAAGTTGTTGATAAACGCCCTGTTGACATCCTTCAACCCACGCCTGCCAAGCGTCAGAATGCACGCAGGCTGCGGAGAGATCAACTGCCGTCAACTCTTGCGATCCAGGTTGATGACGCCATTCCAATCTGGGGGAGCCACGCGTTTGTGACGCACAATCACTTCTGTGAGCACGTCCTTCACCTGGTCGGCAGGCGGCACCTTGTGCAATCTTTCCCAAGCCAAACTCCAGTCACCGGCAATGAATGAATCCAACGCGGATTCATAGTCCGCGATTTGTTCGTCAGTCAACGCCTCGCCATCATCAGGTGGGAGAAGTTCCGCAACTTCCAATTCCACGTCCATACCATAGGGTCGCACGCGCGCAACGCGCCGCACGCGCGCCTGATCCGCAGAGGCATGTTGGCGAATCCAGGCCGCCGTTGTTTCATCCAGCAAGATGGGAGCTTGCAACAGCTTGGTCATTCCTTCTAGTCGAGAAGCCAGATTGACGACCGGCCCGAAGACCGTGACCTTGAGTTGATCACTGGTGCCGATCCCGCCGGAGACAGCGCGGCCTGTGGCGATGCCGATTCCCACGCGAAAGTTTGCCAGCGGATGATCGGGACGTCGGGCGGCCGCTTCAAACTCCTGCCGAATCGCCAGGGCGGCTAGCGCAGCGGAACGGACCATCTCCGCGGATTCCAACGGCCAACCCCAAAAGCCCATCGCCGCATCACCTTGGAAATCGCCAATCACACCTTGCTCATCCAAGATGTGTTGCGCCATCACCCCCAGAGCTTTGCTGACGCGACGCAGCAAGCCCATCAAATCATCGCCATGCCGCTCCGCGTCGAGCGAGAATCCGCGCAGGTCACAAAACAGCACGGAGACTTCGGCCTCTTTGGGGGCCAGGACATCTTGCGGATTGTGGCGCTCCAGGGCGTCGAGAACGGCCGGCGGGAAGAATTGGGCAAGTGCTGCGTTCCTCTGCTGCAAGCTTTGAAGTTGCTGCAGCGAACCCAGCGTGGCGGCGACGATCTCCGTAAACTTGACGTCCTCTTTCAGGTCGCCAGGGCCAATTGTGTTGGGGGTGTTGGCCGTGGGCCCTCCCAAAGTTCCGGCAACGTAGAGTGCCCAACCAGCACAGGCCAGGTTGGGTACGGGCGTGCAGAACGCCCAATCAAAATTCTCCGCCATTGTGGCGGAGAGCGATTGCGAGTCTTCCGTATTCCCCCAAACGTGCAGCTTGCTGTGGCCTGCCTGGACCGCGTTGATAATCAACGTTCGGCTGGGCTGAAAGTCCGTGGGCGCGGAGAAGCGGCGATCCCAATGCAAGGCCGCCACGGGCGAATCCTCACGCGGGTCCGGATCGGTCGCCACCAGCGCCACGGCGGCCGCGCGCGGCAAGCCGGAAAGCAACAAATTGACCAACCGTACGCAGAGCTCATCATTGTTGGCCGCGCCGGAAATGACTTCCGGCAAACGCCCCAGCACTTCCAGGCGATGATGCGCGTTGCGAAAACTAACGCTCCGCAGCGCGTCAGACGTGAATGTTTGTTCTTCCGCTGGTTTGGGCAGCCTGGATGCGATGGTCAAACGTTCATCCAGCAGCGTGAATGTCGTTTCGCCAATGACGAAATGTTCACCCGGCGCGATCGAGAATTGATCGTTCTCTTGGCCTTGGCAGAAGACCGGATTGCGTGCCGCCGGGACTTTCTGCACATACAAGCGGCCTTGGCGCCAGACGATCTCGACGTGCCGGCGCGAAAGACGTTCATCCCAGATGACTGACCAATCATCCGCAGCACGACCAAGCACAAACAGATCATTGGGGCGCAGCCGCCGACGCCAATAATGCCGAGGCTCTCGACCTTGAGCGACAAGATGGGCCAAAGAGTTGCTCCGTGAAACGGCTCACTGTGTTAGGCAACTGACAATGACTGTCTCGTTGCTGTCTTGCCTGGCTTATCAAGATTCGCCACCGAACGCGGTGAGCCCGACCCTGCGAGTTTAGCATTCACGCTGTTGCGGGAATACTGCCCTGCAAACGGAAGGAGGCAGCTCCACTCATTGCGTATTCGACGGAAAGCGTTGCCGATCGTACAAACATTGCGTTTCGGAATATCGTATTCTGGCGCGCAAGAGAGGTCGTCAGGCAGCACAAGCCTGAAAACCTCGCGGATCGTTCTTGTCATTTCTTCTCATGCACTTCCGAGGCCCGCCATGTTCGCTCGTTTCAAGCACGTACGGTTGCTTGTGATGGCAGCCACCACATGTGGATTCTTGTTCAGCGGCTGCGAAGAAGCTGTGACTTCGGCAGGTCAGGGCGCTGGCGCACCCAATCCCAGCTTGCAGAACCCGATCAATCAAAACGCCGGGGGACAAAACCCCATTCAACAGGCGCAACAACTGATCGCCCAAAACAAATTTGCGTCCGCGGAAAACATCCTGGCTCAGGTCGTTCAGCAAAACCCAAGCTCCGGCGGCGGTTGGATGTTGCTGGGATATGCGCGCCATGCGCAAGGTAAGCTGGACACCGCGCTGGAAGCTCATCTCAAAGCAGCAACGTTTGCTCCAGTCAAATCGACCGGGCTCTACAACGCCGCCTGTGTCTATGCGCTTAAGAATGATTCCGACGAGGCGATGAAGTACCTCAAGCAGGCCGTGAACGCTGGGTTTACAGACAGCACGCTGTTGGCGACCGATCCCGATCTGGTTAACGTGCGCAATCACGACGAGTTTGACTCATTACTGCCGCCCATTCTGACCGGGGATGAGCTCTTTGCCGAGCCAACCAATGTGCTCACGACCCTTGTGGGCCAGCGAGCCAACGATGAGTTCGGTTGGGTGGCGCGGAAAATTGGCGATGTTGACAATGACGGCGTCACTGACTTTGTGACCACGGCGCCGAGTTTTAACAATAACGCCGGCAAGGTGTACGTCTACTCAAGCCGCACAGGAAGCCTGTTGTTCTCGCGTGTCGGCCAGGCAAACCAACGGTTGGGTAACGGTGCCGCGGCCGCCGGCGATGTTGACGCGGACGGCACGCCGGACGTGATCGTGGGTGGGCCTATCAACGGAGCGGGAATTGCCGAAGTTCTCTCCGGGAAAGATGGCCGTCTGCTGCATGCGTTCCGCGGTCAACAGCCAGGCGGGCGGTTTGGCTATAAAGTGACCGGGTTGGGAGATCTCAACGGAGATGGCCATGCGGACGTCGCCGTGAGTGCCCTGGCAGCCGATGGAAAAGAACAGAGAAGTGGGCTGTGTCGTGCGTTCTCCGGAAAAGATGGCGCGGTCCTGTTCGAGCTGAAGGGAGAATCGACCGGCGATAAGTTCGGCAGCGCAATCGTCGGCAGCGCAAATCCGGAACATCCCATCCTCGCTGTCGGAGCGCAGGACGCTGGCCCTGGCAATCGCGGCCGCGTCTACGTCTACAAACTCGAAGGCGTGGAACCCAAGCTGGCTTTCACCATTGAAGCCGACAGCAGCGCCAAAGAACTTGGGCAGATGTTCCTGTCTTTCCCAGGCGATTTGAACGCTGATGGCACACCGGACCTCTTCTGTTCTGATTTCTCGGATTCTTCTGGCGCGGCAGGCGGCGGACGATTCTTTGTCTACTCCTGCGCTGACGGGGAAAAATTGTTGGACGTTAAGGGAGTCCAGCCTGGCGAAGGATTGGGAACGTCAATCTCAGATGCCGGCGACGCAAACGGAGACGGTATCGGCGACCTGGTTGTCGGAGCCTGGCAAAACAAAGAGGGAGCTCCCTCCGGCGGCAAGGTATACCTGTACTCCGGGGCGGACGGGGCTTTGCTGACAACTTGGACGTGTCTGCAACAGGGAGACACCTTCGGTTTTGATGCTCAAGGAATCGGCGACGTGGATGGCGATGGGCGCGTGGACTTTTTATTGACGTCCGCCTGGAGTCCCGCCCGCGGTCCGAAGACCGGCCGCGTACTGATCATCGCCGGGCCTGATCTGAGCGGCCAAGAATAGCACGCTCCCCAGCGTCATCACATTGCGCGGCCGCCGCTTTTTTAATGACCTGCGAACAACGATTCCCCAAGCGTGGGAAGAGGTGACCGCAGGTCATTGTCGTGAATGGTTTGTCGTCGCTGAAGCTATCTTCTCGGCGAGCCAATGAGCATGTGGCTTGGTGGTTGCAACCTCGAGGTGGCGGCGACGAAATTTTGTTCTGTTTTTGAATGGCATTTTGAGAGTGTGCATCTCAATTGCAAAGCGGTATCCATCGTGATTATCATCTCGTTTCCCTAGAGCGATGGCGGTCACGGTGTCTTGATTTCGAATATATCAAAATATTTCCCTGCTTATTTATTACATCTATCGAGGGGTTTTTGATCAGTTTGGCGGAAGCATGTTTCTGATGTAACAAATTGTTCAAAAGGCACTTAGATGGTGCCGTCAGGTTAACTCAATAATTTTCTGTTAGCAAAAGCGTGACACGGGGAAGAACGGTAACTCAATTATTCAGTCCACGACAAACCGCGCGAGAACGAGATCGAACCTAGCTCAACGGCGTGGAGTATCCGCGGTTGTTGATCATGCCAGTCACCGTTGCCGCGGTACGACAGCTCTTCAGGGACATCTCGGTTCTTCTCATTTGTTCGGGGACGCATTATGAAAAAGCGTGGTTTTACGTTGGTCGAATTGCTGGTGGTGATCGCAATTATCGGCATTCTAATCGCTCTGTTGCTTCCAGCCATTCAAGCCGCTCGTGAGGCGGGCCGGCGCGCGGACTGTTCGTCCAAGCTGCACAATATCGGCATCGCCCTTCACAACTACCATGACGTGAAAGGTTACTTGCCCCCTGGGCGCGGCGTAATGCAGAACGGCGTGCTCAATCATATCCAGCCATTCATGGAGATGCAGAACTCGACGAAGAGTTATGTGGCGAATCACCCTATGTGGTTTGCGCACCCAGACGACGTTGGTTTCGGCGGCGACTTTTGGTACACCCATGCTTGGACCGCGTCTAGGACTCGCTTTGACGTCTTTGTTTGCCCTTCGGTTGAGAACTCCGCCCACCAGAGTTTCAAAATGGGACGTATAGTGTTTGACGAATCGGGGGTGCCGGACCCTCGCGTCGGCGGCGTATGGTATGGGGGATGGTACTCGGGGCTCGCGACATATGTGCCATGCGCTGGCTGGGGGGATGGCCCTGACACCGCAGGGATATTCGGCAGCCCAGGAGAGCAGTATGCAACGGACGGAACGGACAGAGAAGATAGAAGAGCCTTGTCTGACATCAAGGATGGGACGAGCAACACGCTGGCAATTGGTGAGTATCTCGGTGGTCCGCTTAGCGCAGGCAGTACCACGATATATAGAGCACCGTGGATGGCTGGCGTGAAGATGACAAGTTGGCAAACACCTTGGCCTCAGGCCCCCGGCAACACGCCGCCTATCGACCGGTTCAGCAGTCGCCATCCGCAAATCACTCAGTTCGCTCTGGCTGACGCTTCGGTTCGACCGATACAAAATAGTATCGATCTGGCGTCATTCATTGCTCTCAACGGAATCCGGGACGGCGTGGTGGCGGACCCGAGTCGATACTAGGTCAACATATCGACCGCCATCTATTGAACCGGCCGAAGCTTGCCGGGGTTTGAATTGGATCGAGGGAAACATAGGCCGGCGGAGCGTGGAGTGCTTCGTTGGCCTGTGGTCCCTCTATCGATCACTGCGCTGCCATTGGCTGTCTCGTCTGGACGGATGTTCCGCGAAACGCGAGCGATGCTGGCACCGTGTCAGATTCATTTGCCGCGCAGGGATCGATAGCTCTGGCGATGAGGGGTAGTGTTAGTCGCAGTCCATTTGGTCGATCAAGAGGCGCCAACTCGGGGCAGTTGGCGCCTCTTGATGAATAGGGACAGCACCGACAAGGCTCGATTTTCTATCAAGCCCTGCTCCACCACCTGACAGCAGGGCTGGTGATGGGCGAGTGGACTATCTGTTGACGTCCACCTGAAGTCCCGTCCGTGGTTGAAGATGGCCGCGGGTTGATCATCACAGGCCTGATCTGGACGGCCGATTGGCTGTTACTGACGGCTGCACTCTGGCGTGGGAAGAGGCCGCAGCTCGGTAAGCCAATGACCATGTAGCTGGTGGGCCACACCAACCTCAGGGGTGATGGCAGCCAGATTTTCTGCACCAATAACTATTGATATTTCATGATTGATCACCTTTGATGCAAGTGGCATTAAAGATGATTATCACTCTGTTTTCCTAGAGTGATGACGACCATGGTGCCGTGTCTGTGAATATTTCAAAATAATTTTTTGTTTATCTAATTTATCTATGGGGGGGTAAATGATTGGTGAATTAACGGGAAACGCTGATGTCATAAAACCTTTCTGTCAAACACTTAGATGATTGATTCTGTTTTGTTTGAAATTTGTTTGAAAAAGGTTTATTGATAAATATGCATAATTTAAATGGATAGTAAATTATTTATTTGGGATGCGACACATTGGGCGAGAATGAGATCGAACCTAGCTCGACAGTGTAGAGTACCTGCCGGTTGTTGATCATGCCAGTTACCGTTGCCGCGGTACGACTGCTCTTCAAGGACATCATTGGTTCTTCTCATTGTTCGGGGACTCACTATGAAAAAACGTGGTTTTACCTTAGTCGAATTGCTGGTGGTGATCGCCATCATCGCGATTTTGATCGCACTACTGCTACCAGCCATTCAGGCCGCTCGTGAAGCGGGCAACCGGTCGGAGTGCTCGTCCAAGCTGCACAATATCGGCCTCGCCCTTCACAACTACCATGACACGAACGGCTACTTTCCGCCTGGGAGGGGCGCAGTCTACAATGGGGCGCTCAACCATATCCAGCCATTCATGGAGATGCAGAACTCGGTAAATGCGTATATGGAGTTGTCCACAAATTGGTTTCGTCACCCAGCGGTGGCCGGGATCTGGACATATTGGTATTTGCCGACACATAGCAATGTGGCGGCTGCAGGCAATGTGGCGGCCCAAGAGACCTTTGACGCTTTTATTTGCCCTTCGGTTGAAACTGACGCCCGCCGAGATCGCAAGCTTGCGTTTGTTCTTGCATATGACGATGGCACGACGTCTCCTGGACAACGGGAGGGCGCATATGATGCTGGGCTCTCGACATATATGCCTTGCATAGGTTTGGGGGGTGGGACCACCTACAGAGGACTATTTGTCGCTAACCGTGTACATACCATCTCCGACATCTTGGATGGAACGAGCAACACGCTGGCGGTTGGTGAGTACCTCGGCGGTCCGCTAAGCGCAGGCGATAGTGATATATACAGAGCATCGTGGATGGGTGGCATGCGGATGTCAAGTCTGAACCAGCCTTGGCGTCAGAACAGCAGTCGTCTAACTGATTTACCTGTAGATCGGTTCAGCAGTCGCCATCCGCAAATCACTCAGTTCGCTTCGGCTGACGCTTCCGTGCGGCCGCTCCGCAACTCCGTTGACTTGTGGACATTCCGTTACATTAATGGTATCGCGGACGGAGTGGTTAGTAATCCGACTCATTACTAATTCCGCGCAGTGAAAGATTGGGCTTGCTGTGGTTCGAGTCAGATTGAAGAGAAAACACATTCCAGCGGAGCACGTGTAGTGTTTCGCTGGGTGTGGTTCTTGCTTTAGTGATGAAGTCCGTTTCGAGGGGGGCAGATCGGAAATGCGTTGCCTTGGTTCGCATGACCACTCAACAGCATCCACACAGGTTTGCGTTTCGTTTTCAAAAAGGAAAATAAAGATATGGTCCGCTTGCGTTGGATACTCGCCCTCATCTTCGGTATGACAGCGTTTGGCTGCGGCGAATCTGATCCCGTTGATACATCTCCCCCAGACGGGCCCCCTGGTATGATGGAAGGTGATCCCAAAAACGGTCCCGGAGGAGATCCCTCCCCCCCCCCCGTCCCTGAAGAAGGAGGCTCGTCTCCCGGTTGGGGCCACTAGCGGCGTCTCCAAGGTCTCCCCGGCAAGTTTGTTGCTGGTGGCGATCAACCGGAGTCGCTAGCGCAATTGGCAGTCAAGTTTTGACTTCTGACGGAGTGAGCGGTTTTTTCTTCTCGTGGGGCGTGTTTGACTTCGTCCCGAGACAACCGCATAGGTCACGGCGATTGTCAGCAACAGTCCGGCGAACGTTGAGAACACAATTGGCCAGGTTGGCAAGTCATAGCGGACGGCCATCTCATGCAGTGATCCGCCCAGGGGGGCGCCGATCAGGTTGCCCAGGTCAAACATGGCCAAGATGAGGGCGACGCCGATGCCGCGATATCTCGCTGGAAAACGCATGCTGCCGGCGCCGGTCACGGACGGAAAAATCAACGCATGACAGAATCCAAAGAAAAAGCCAGGCAGCATGAAGTGCCAGCCGCGGGACACCAGCATTAAGCTCAGTGATCCAATGACAGCGCTGGCCAAACCGCTCAAGATCATCGGCCGTACGCCATAGATGGACGAAAAACGCCGCGTCATCAGCCGCACGGCAAACGCGGTTGGCGCATACGTCCAGAAGAACCAGGCAAGCACGGTGATTCCCTGTTCTTCACCAAAAGGGCGGACAAACACGCCTGGCATCCCCAAGCCAATGCCAATCGCCAGGGCAACCAGCAGCAGCACGCCTGGGTGAAATCTCATGATAACCGGGATGAGAGGCGGCAATTGCCGCTGCGGTGGTCGAACGGGGTTTGTCGTTGCCTGCCACGCGAAGAACGTTCCTGCCAGTGCCAATGCCGTGCAGAGCACGAACATTGCGTCCACATGAGATCGGGTGACGTATTCACCCCCGCTGACAAAATCTCCCAGCGCCGTTCCCAGCATGATGCCCACAAACCCGGACGAGCCCAACGAGCCGAGGACTTCAACAGTCCGCGCGGCGGGAACCTGGTAAGAGATGTAAGTGATCGACGCGCCAAACGCTCCCGCCAAAGCCGTGCGAATTGCGATTTGCAGCAGATAGACGCTCGGGTCATGCAGTGACTGGATGGCGAGATGGCCAACACTGGCGGCGGCCAACAGCACCAGGCTCAACAGCCAAACTCGGCGAGGACCGAATCGATCAACGCCCAAGCCTTGTGCCAGTCGCATGCACAAGGCGCCGATCATGCCGACGCCGACGATATAGCCTAGGTCCGCTTCCGTCCCGCCAAGATGCGTCACGAAGTCTGAAAAGCGGAAGAGCAGTGCCATGACCGCCGTGGCGCACAGGTTGGCGCCAAACGCCATCCAAAATGACCGGCCATAAAGTGAGGGCTCGGTCGTTGCCGGGCTCAGTCGTTCTGGCGGCTGCAACGCTGGCCCAACTGGCTGTTCCGCTAACTCCTGGGTTGCCATCAATTCCTCAAACAACAACATCACGCCCTGGGCGTGCTTCTCAATTTACGAATGAACATTATAGTCATGGCAATGGTTCACAATAGGCCGCCGAGCCTGCAAGTCGTGTTAAGAATAGATTTTCGGGCGGGCGGGACTGGATGGGACATTGCCCTGACCGGTGGTTTCCTGGCGACTCAGAGTGGAATTTCCCAATCGTGCCATCGCGATTTGCTCGTCAGGCCGGCTTCACTCCTGGACCTGGTTCAGACTGAGAAATAGCTCTGCATTTCTTGCCGTGGCGATTCACGAGCGGTAACCGTGCGAAAAAGACGTGATCACGGCGCTTCGCAGCGGTGCAACGCCATCGAGTTCTACCGAATTGGCGTCGCGAATCACCAAGCCGAGCAAGGGTTTTCCAGCCGAGCGCATGCGCGAGGGTTTCGCGCGACGGTGTCGTGAAATCAACAGGAAGAAAACCCACACCCGGCGCGAGATCAGTGTGGCTGCATCCTTGGCCGCTGGGTGACCCGTCCGTGGCGCATTCCCGATCTGGGGTGACACGCAGAGGGGACAATCGGGGCTGCAAGCCTCGTCGCCGGGCATGGTGCGAACACGATCAGCCAGAATGGTTCTGGCCAAGATATTCGCAGGTCTTCCTCCGTGATTCGTGGGGGAGATGGCGAATCCGCTAGGGGGTCCGCCATGATGTCTCTGTTTGGTGTTCGTTAGTTCGCGCGTGTTTGCCGTTGCTCTACGCCCATCGCGGTGAATCAATCAACAAGCCCGTCAAACAGTTTGCGGAACCGTGGCATGCGACGGTTGAGGTAATCAAGCCATGCGGCGGGTCGCCAGACTTCAACGCACACTGCGGCACCGACGATCATGCTCTCTTCGCCGGGTTCAATTTGCAGGAACTCGCGAAAACCCTCCGGGATTAACAATCGTCCGCGTTCGGAAACCTTCACGTCGCGATGCCGCGTGGAAAGCAGCCGTCCAATTTGCTGCACTTCATTCAAGCGGCCTTCCAAGCGTCCCGCCTGGACTTTTCCTTGAAGAACCCTGACATCTGCGTCCATCTGCTGATGCCACACGGTCGCATTCCATAAACTCAAACAGCCTGGGCGTTCTTTCGCCAGGATTGCTTGCCCAGCTTGCAAATTCAGCGGTTCCAGCAGTTCAGCGGGAATCCCGACACGAAACCGATCGTCGAACGATCGTCGAAACTCGCCAAAGAGCAATTCAGATTCCATGGGACGTGGGCAGTTCTCTGCGTCCGCTAGCGACTCCATTCTCTAATTGGGTTGTTTTCCCCATATCCATGCATTGATTCATGAATAATGGGACGAATTCCCAAGAATCTAACGGTTCACTCTAGCATTGCAAGCACATTCTTAGTGCTTTTCTTTACGTGGGTCCACAAACGTCGGCGGTCTATCAGCCTTGCCTAAGCTTTCTTGATTGGAATGCGGAAAGGCGCGTATATTCTCGTCCCGTCTGTGTCAGCGAGCCCGGCGGAATCAAAATCCGCCGTTTCTGACCGCAACGGCGCCAATGTTGAAACAGCACAACGGTCGGCTCATGACGGCCAACTCCCCCCACCAGCCATCCCGTCGGAACCCGGCATGACGAGATTCGCCATCGGGCATAAGACAGAGTTTGAACCGGTCGTCATCACCGGCATCGGGTTGGTGACATCAACTGGTTTGGATCGAGAGACGGCTTGGCAGGCGATCAAAGATGGCCGATCAGGTGTGCAACGGCTGCGCGGAGTGCCTGGAATTCCGGACGATTTCATTCTGGGCGCAACAGTTGATGTGCCGACGGACTTTCCCGGCCAGCGCAAGGAGTTTCCCCTCGCGCGTAGGGCCGCGGAGGAAGCGATTACCGATGCTGGGATCGATCTGGCCAACTCTGATCGAGATCGATTCGGCTGCTCCATCAGTGGCGTGATGGGCGATACCTCGTATGTCAACCAAGTCTGTGGGCGAACTGATCTGTTGCCTGATCCGCACATCAAGTGGTGGGAGCAGTGGTTGCCCAATTCCTGCTGTTGGAGCGTCGCCCAGCATTTTGGTTTCAACGGTCCACGAACCAGCCATAGCGTGGCCTGCGCAAGTGGACTCGTCGATGCGTTGGCCGCCGTGCGAAATATCCAGGACGGGCAGTGCGATGTGGCACTGACCGGGAGTTCTTTCGCCATTGATTCTCTGTTTGCTTCCGGCTTTCAGAAGATGCGTGTGCTGGCGGAACACGAGGACCCCGCCCAAGCGTCGCGTCCTTTCGACGCAGAACGAAGTGGATTTGTGATGGGCGAAGGTGCGGCGATGTTCATTGTCGAACGTCTCTCACATGCGGTCGCGCGCGGCGCCAAGATCTACTCGGAGATCGCTGCCGCTAAGATGCAGGGCGATGCGCATCATGTGACCGGGCTCGATCAAAACTCCGAGAGTTTGTCCTACCTGATCTCTTCAACGTTGCGGCAAGCGCGGCTGAGGCCGGCTGATATCGGCTATATCAACGCGCATGGGACGGGGACGCAACAGAATGATGCCGTGGAAACGCGGGCGATCCGTGACGCTCTGGGGACTGCGGCCAACCAGGTTTGCGTTAGCTCGACCAAATCCATGATCGGTCACCTTGTTTGTGCTGCCGGGAGTGTCGAGCTAGCCATTACGGCGCTGGCTTTGCGGGATGGCTTTTTCCCTCCGACCATCAATTTGACGTCGCCAGACCCTGCGTGCGATCTTGATTATTTACCGTTGGTTGGTCGTCGGGGTGCGTACGAGCACGCGCTGAAGATCTCCGTTGCTTTCGGCGGACATCTGGTTGCTTTCGCACTGCGGCGCTGGGACGAGGCAGACTCCGGCTTTTTGGTGTCGGATGTTTCCGCGGCCTGAGGCTTCGCGATCTGCGACACCAGCATCCTGGCAGTTTGAGTTGGTGTCGAAATTGGTGGATCGCGCGTCTGTCTTGCCGGCTATAATTCCTCTTGCATGAGCGACACCCACAGATCAGCACCTGACGCATCCGCAAGCGAACGCGAATCGAGCGCCGCGCCAGGTTGCAATTCGGGCGATTGCTGCCAGACAGATCCCACGGCAGGCACAATTTCTCAGCACGCTGACAGCGGCGATGAGAACTCGCGCGACGTCCGTCCTACGTTTTCGCTCGTAGGCATGCTCTTGTTGCTAGCATCGATCGTTGGGATGTTCGCCATTCTCCAGGTGGCCAGCATGCCAGAGATGGAACGCTGGGTGATCTTCACCACCGGCTTTCTGCTGCTTTCCGGCTGGTGGGTGATTTCTGTCGGCTCGTCCCATCGGAGACAGCAACCGGCGATGTGCTCATCCGCCAGCCCGGAAACTCTCTCGGGACGACAGCAGCGAGAACAGTTTTCGGCGTCGATACGCGAATTTGCAGCGCATGTCGACTGCTCGCCGGAAGGTGCCCACTTTCTCTCGGATGCGATTTTTTTCTCTCCCAATTACTTCGATGAAGACACTGCGCCTGACGAGCCAGGCGAAACAGTCACGCAGGAAAAGGAACTGACGTCACAGCGGGTGTTGACGGCGGTGGTCCGGTATGCGCGGGAGTGCTTTGGAGATCAGGCGGAGATCCGGATGGGCGAATGGGGGTTCGACAGCCGCGAAAAACTCCAGTTCGTGATTGAGGAATTGGCCACTCGGGGTCTGGCACATTTGGGCACGCGTGGCTACACGCTCGCTTTCGGCAAAGAGGCACCGCTCCAGTCGGATCGCCACTGACAGGTCGCTCTCTGCGGAAAAGGCGACAAGGTGAAAAATCTTTCGTCTTGTTGGCGTGATGGGGCGTGTAACGGGTCAGAAGGCAGGCTGATTGGGCTCGTTTGATGCTGATGGCTGTTTCTGATCACGAGTTGATGCGCCGCCTGAAATCAGGCGATGGAGCCGCGTTTGATGACCTGGTCCGGCGGTGGCAAGCTCCTCTGTGCCGAATCTTGGCCAAACTGGCAAATCGGCAGCAGTCCGGAGACATCACCGGTGGCGACCTTTCTGATCGCGATGATCTGGTTCAAGAAGTGTTTCTTCGCGTGTTTCAGGCGCGGGACCGATATCGCCCTGCCGCGGAGTTTTCGACTTGGCTCTATCGGATTGCTTTGAATGTGGCGCGCGATGCCAGTCGTCGGCAACGCCGTCGTCCTGCAGTTTCATTCCATGGCAAGGAAACATTCACAGCCGGCAATGCAGGGAAAAACGGCGCACCCGAAGAGAGTGCCCTTCACGGTGAGCGGCGCAACTTGATCTCGGCTGCTTTGCAAGAGCTGCCCGACAAACTGCGAGAGCCTCTGATTTTGCGTCACTTTGCCGATCTCAGCTTTCCACAGATTGCGGTCGTCCTCAAAACGCCCTGCACCACCATTAAGTCGCGAGTTCATCTGGCGCTCAAACAGTTGGAAGCTGCACTCCGCCGCCAAGGCATCGACGAATCGGAATGGGAATCATGAATTGCGAACAAGCACGAGAACATCTCATCGAACGGCTCTACTCGGAAGAGCTTGCCACGGAAATATCGGCGAAGCTTGACGATCATCTGCGCAACTGCGCGGCATGTCAGGCGGAGGCCAGACGGCTCGAAGCTGGGCATCGGGCATTGAACATGCTTGACGGAGAAGAAGGTCCACTACATCTGATCTCGATCAACGACATCATTCAACATGATCGTCGTCGTACGGATCGGTCGCGGCGGCGGTGGAGGTCGGTGGGGGTTGTCGCAACGGCAGCGTGCCTGCTGGTGACAGTGGCCCTGTTGTTCGGGTTGCGGACAACCTGGGGCGATAATGGCGTGGTTTTTTCATGGGGAGAAGAGAACGGACGATCAGATCAAGCCCCAGAAAAAGCCGCCGCTCCCACCAAATCTGCATACACCCAAGCGACCGAGCAACAACTCGCTCAACAGCAAGAACAGATTAACAACTTGCAGGCTGCGATCGCCTCTCTCAGTGAGAAGTTGGAGTCACAAATGGGTGCGAACCAAGAGCTGGCAACCGCTGTGCAACGACACATCGTTGCTCTGCGAATGCAGGTCGAACGGAGTGATTTTCGAATTTCCATGCTCAAAGCAAATATGCGCGATTTGGGCAACGTCTTGGCGCGGTTTACGGCCGTGGCGGGGCCGCCGGTCGCGCCAACTTCAACCCCGGGAGAAGAATGATGAACTGGCTAGGTAACGGATGGATTCGATGTCAGCTGGGGGGATTCATTGTGTTGTGCTTGCCAATGCTGGCGGCCGCGCAGGATGAACCTGATCGGGATAATGAACTGAGCGAGGATTTGCGCGTAATGTCAGCGCTGGTCGATGAGACCGTTCTCGGTTTCTACCAGAAATTGGGCGCCGCGAATTGCATGGCCTGCCATGCAGGCAACTTCAACGCCACTGAACTGTGGCGTTCGCAGACCGTTTGGTCGGCGAATGGGCAATTTCACGACGCGCTGTCCCAGTGGCATTTCGGCGCCGCGCCGACAAAGTCAAAGTCGACGTATATCCCTGGCATGGGCGCTGTGGTTCAATTGACCGCGCCGGATTTTCCTGATGCTGCGAACGTCAACCTGCAGGCGGATGTGCATGCAGAGAATCTTTCTCGCTGGGAAAAGATGCGACGGCAACTGGCGGGGGAGAGGACTGATAAAGTTGTTGATCTCTCTGTTGAGCTCTCGGTTGATATCACCTCCGTGCACTTCTCCCGTAACGATTTGGTTGACGAACTAGCCGAACTCTTGGCCGAAAGCGGACATAATTTCCGGCACCTTGCTGCTGAGGAGCGGATCGCGGTTTCCGTGACCTTCGAAAAAGGCGCCTATGATTGGCATCATTGGGGGGACGGGACCAAGCCTGCGAGTAACGTTTGGGGGGCTGCCAATATCTTTTATGGCACGGGCGAGTCCGCCGCTGCAAGTGGTAGCGAAGGCGCGGCCGGTCAAGGGGCTGTTGCCGGCGGCGAGGGGAGCTCAAGCGCTCAAGCCAGTGGAGACGACGTCCCGTTCTTGAGCAATGTCCCGCTCTTGGGCGAGCTGTTCCGAGGAGGCAAGCGGCCGTTGCCGGTCCGGCTGATCGTTTCCGCGACCAAAGCTCAGGTTGATGCCGTGGCTTCCGGGACCCTCTCCGCAGAAGATTTCCGCAAGCAGGTGAACGTGCATCTCATCGACCCAAAAGCTAAGCTGAACACGAACTGGTCGCCGTGAGGCCCAATGAAACCACACAGGTGAAATTAAACAGGGCTCAAACACCGTTGTGCTTGAGCCCTGTTGTTTTTGGGGTCAATGCCCTGGGGCAATGAAACTACGACGCGACAAAACTACGTTGCGGAACTCACCAACGTGTGCGCCACAATCTACTCGCCAGGCGTTGCGGAAGACATGTTCCAAGCTTTGATCCACTCCTGTTTTTCCACCTTGAGATTAAAGTCTTTCATCAGGCGGGATTCCATATCTCGGAAGTGGCCGGCTCCATAAAAGATCCCTAGCTTGGTCTTGCCCTGGTCAATCTGTTCTTGCAAAACTTTCAGCGCCACCTGGTTTCGCTCCGTGATGATGGTGGAACCTTCCGGGCCTTCAAACAAGGCCATGGACATTTCCATGTCTTCAAACGTTGGCGAAATGACTTGCTTGAGCTTGGTCTTGTCGCCTGAGAGCATGGCCATGATCAGGTCAAAATCATTGGGGCCGGACTTTCCCTCGGCGGCTAATCGTTGCTGTTGAGCCATGGCCTGTCCCATGGCTTTGAAGAACATCTTGATGAAGCTTTCGCCTCGCTCTTCCATCGACTTGAGAAACTCATCCCCCGACATATCTGCGTGGACGAAGTTCTCCGCGCTGTAATCAATGTTGGCCAACTGGTCGCTCAAGCCCAGGTAGCGGGCGATGACGCCGTACATGCTTTCTTGGTCTTGGCCGGGCCGAGCGCCACGAGGAGCGACAAGCTCGTACAACAGTGCATCGTAGTTTTTGAACCGTTTGCTCAGTTCTTGGTAATACGACTTGTCACCGATGTGGATGGCGCCCAACAGGTCGACGCGAATCTCTTGGCCCTGCTTGTTCTTGCCGACATACGTCGTGATTGCCGTGTCCAGGCTGGCGGGAGTGCCGTTTTTATCTCGCACCAAGCGAACAAACGCTGTGGACTTTTTTTCCTGTTCGGCCTTTGCCAACTGAGCTGTGGCGGTGTCCTGACTGGCTTGAGCGGTTGCAGTCGCTTTTTGCTGGTCACGCTGCTGCGCTTGTGTGGCGTCTTGCCTCTGTGGGGTTGGCTGCGCATACAAGTCTGAAGCCATGCCGGCGCTGGACAGCGTCAGCAGGCAAGTCGCAAGAGAAAGCCAAGTAGTACGGGCACGAGACATCAGCGACCTCTGCAAATGCTGGGGCAAACTGGAGGATTCGTAATAAATGCCGGCGGAAACCGTGACGCGTTCTCTGCTGCGCGATGTTTCTTGACGGCAGTTGCTTACGTTGAATCTGGAGGTGACGGTTCGTTGAGGTTCAATCGGATCTTGGCCGAACTTTCCTGGCTGGTGAACCGAGATCAATCAAGTATAGGCCTGGCCAACTGGCGATACAATCAAACCAACCGCTGCAACCAGTCGCAGAACACCAAGTCCAACAGGCAACAACGCGCGGCAACTTAACGGATGACGCGATGGCCGGGCTCTCCAAACCTTACCCCAACAAACCGAGCTGCGTTTCAAACGCCGGTAGTCAACTGCTGAAATCTCCACGGTCCGGTGGACAGTTGCACGAAATGTTGCCAGGAACGATGACCGGCTGCCGGGAATTCAGTTGCTGCTAGCTTTCCGCGAAAGCGGAATCAAACGCCTGATGGCTGGGCTGAAAATCCAAACCGCGGACAAACTCGCAGGCTTCCGCGGCGCCGTGCTTTCGGTCCATGCCAGAATCTTCCCACTCGACTGACAACGGACCGTCATAGCCGATATCGTTGAGGGCGCGGATGATCTCCTCAAAGTTGACGCCCCCCCGCCCAGGCGAGCGGAAATCCCAGCCGCGCCGGTGATCGCCAAAATTCAGATGGCTGGCCAAAATTCCAGAGCGGCCATCAAGCGTGACGATGGCATCCTTGATGTGCACGTGATAGATGCGATCTGGAAATGCCCTGATGAATTCGACTGGCTCCACGCCCTGCCAGAGCAGATGGCTGGGATCAAAGTTGAAGCCAAACTCCTCACGATGACCCAACGCCTGCAATGCCCGCTCAGCCGTGTAGAGATCAAAAGCGATTTCCGTGGGATGAACTTCCAGGGCGAAGCGGACGCCGCACTCACCGAAGGTGTCCATGATTGGATGAAAGCGTTCCGCGAACAGCGCGAATCCGTCATCGATCATCGATTCCGGCACCGGCGGAAATGAATAATTCAGGTGCCAGATGCTGGAGCCCGTGAAACCGTTGACGATGCCCACGCCCAGCCGCTGAGCAACCTTGGCGGTGTTCTTGAGTTCTTCCGCTGCACGTGCGTTGACGCCGGCGGGATCACCATCTCCCCAAACGTACGAGGGCAAAATCGCCTGATGGCGAACATCGATGTTGTCACAGACAGCCTGACCGACCAAGTGCGCGCTGATGGCGTGCAGTTGCAGATCGTATCTTTCCAGAAGTTCTCGTTTGCCGGCGCAGTAGGCGTCATTGTCCAGTGCTTGCTCCACCTCCATGTGATCGCCCCAGCAGGCAAGCTCCAAACCGTCATAGCCAAAGTCCCTGGCTTTGCGAGCCATATCTTCCAGCGGAAGATCCGCCCATTGACCGGTAAACAAAGTAACGGGGCGGGGCATTGATGAACTCCAAAATCAATGACGGTGCAAAAGAGAGTTCGAGCAGGGCGCCAGACTCTCACATTGCGTGGCAGACGAAGTGAGCATTTTGGCAGAAATTTGGCGCGATGCAACGACGTGCCGGAACCGAGTTCCCAACGTCAAGATCGCGGTTGCCGGTTGCGCAAAGAGATTGGCTGAAGTGCTAAATCCGTGAGTACGCAGCACAAGGAAACAATGTATCAAGAGTCTGCGCGGCCGCGATCACACTTGACCGCCGGGAGACGTATCCACGGTCTTTTCGTTGAGCAGGTTGCCGAGTTCCTCTTCGGCCATATCATCATTGTTGATTTGCACGGCGCGAATGAAAAACACCTTGAGCCAGCGTACGGAAGGATTTTCGCGTGTGTCGAAGGGGTTGAAGACGTCTTGGGGAATCTCGGCAAACTTGACCCACGTTTGTTGGGCCTTATCACGCTCTCCATCAAACGTGTAAACGACGTATTTCCCAGCCAACCCCACGGCTCGGTCAAATTGGTTCACATCCTCAGACCGTTGCGAGAACTCGTCAAAGATGACCATGGCGTCATCCAGCTTGTCATTCTGTAGGTAAACACGGGCTAACTCGCGCTTGGCGCGGTCATCAAAGTCACTGCCGCCATGGTATTCCAGTACGGCTTGCCATGGGCGCGGATCATCCTTACGGCTAAACACGGCGCGGTAATATTGCGCCGATGCGGAATCCATTCGTGGGATACCCAGTGAATCTTCCGGATTGACGGTCAACAGATCTGATTCTCGCGTGGCGAAGCTGACCGAGGCACCAATAGCGATCGCCAGCAGGATGGCAACGACACCACCGACGATACGGTACAGCCCGCGTCGCCGGTCCCGCATTTGCAAGGCCATCGTCTGCATGACCGCATTCAAGCGTTCCGTGGATCGCAAGCGTTCCTTGGCGTCTTTGCGCAATGTTTCCGTCAATTCCAAGTCAGGCATGCCATCATCGGCATCTCCCCCCAAGGCCTTGAGGTCTCGCAGCAGATCTAGCGCGCTGGCAAACCGGTGTGAAGGTTCTTTGGCCAGCATCTTGTGAACGACCCGACACATATTGGCAGGCAAATCCGGCCGTACGGTTTCCAGGCGTTCCGGATCATTCTTGATGTGCTGCACGGCAACAGACAACGCTGTCTCGCCACGGAACGGCGGAATGCCGGCAAGCATGTGGTAGCAAGTTACGCCCAGTGAGTAGATGTCGCTGCGATGATCGATGGGCTTGCCTTCGACCTGTTCCGGACTCATGTACAGCGGAGTCCCCATTGCCACGCCAATCTGGGTGAGGTTGGTGGGCGTCCCTTCGCGCACAACGCGCGCTAGACCAAAGTCAGCGACTTTGACGTCACCGTCATAGGTCAGCAGGATGTTCTCCGGCTTGATATCGCGATGCACGATTCCGCGCTCGCCGGCCCTATGCAACGCGGCTGCGACCTGACGCATGATCCGCAAGGCGGTCTTGAACCCCAGTGTGCCGTGCTTGACCAGATACTCGCGGAGATTAGGCCCTTGGACATATTCTTGGGCGATGTAGTGATTCCCCTCGATCTCACCGACTTCATAGATTTGCACGATGTTGGCGTGCACGAGCGCAGCGACCGCCTGAGCTTCAACGTGAAACCGCTTAACGTATTTTGGTTCAGACGCCAGATTGCGACGCAAGATCTTGAAGGCGACTTGCCGCCGGAGCGAGAGTTGCTCGGCCAAGTAGACTTCGGCCATTCCGCCACGACCCAGACGGCGCAGCAGCCGGTAGTCACCTAGCTCGCGGCCGGAAAGATCAAAGCCTTGCTGCTCGTCTTCGTGCGATGGAATTGTGTTCATGGTCTCGGCGAACTACCAAGCGGGGCTGCCGGTCAGAGTTGACGATGAGCCTTACGATACCCATTCTTGGCCCAATCAGCCGGAAAGAAAAGATATTTCCACCGGCGACTTCCCGATATGGCCTACCAGACGACGTAAAAACCGAGAACAAATCAATCACCGTCTGCGGTGATTTCAGTCATCTCCTTGACGCGACGCTTGATCAGCGTGAGTTCGTTACCCGCGTCATTGTATCGGACTTCATCCATAATCAGTCGCATGAGTTGTACGCCGCGACCGTTGGGTTTTTCCAAGTTCGCCGGGTCCGTGGGGTCTGGCAGATCATCGAGAGAAAAACCTTCGCCCTGATCGCGGATCACAAACTTGGCTTCCTCCGGAGTCAACGTTGCATCTAAGAAGATACGACGGTCTTTAAATTCAGAGCGATTCCGTCGTTCCTCAATCACGGCATCCAGATGTTCCGCTGCGTCCGCGTTGCGGTCATGCAAGTCAATCCTCAGGTTGCCATGCAAGAGCGCATTAGTCAGCGCCTCCTCCAACGCCACGCCAACTCGAACGCGGTCCGTGGCGTCACACACGCCGGTCAAGGTGACGCATGCCTGAAGGTAGGCAATCAGCGGCGCGATCAACCTGCGATCGTTCTCCAGGATAAAGTTGCAGTGGTTGCTTTTCATACATGTCATCAAGCGAGCTTGTTCCACTTGTCGAGCGGAAAGCGCAAGCACGCGACGGACGACGCTCAGAAGTTCATTGGCTAGAGAGTTCTTGGGAACATAACTGGCGGCGCCGCGTTGCATCGCAGCAACGGCCAATTCCTCATTGCCCTGCGACGTCATCAATACGATCGGGATTAAGCGGAAACGTCCTTTGACGATAGCGACCAGCTCCAGGCCATCGATTTCCGGCATGAAGAGATCCGTTAGGACAAGGTCGGGCGCGTCCAATTCAATCTGGGCGAGAGCTTGCTGCCCGCTAGTGGCATAGGAGACGTCGTATTCTTCGACCTTATCCAGAAGCGCACCAACCAGCCGGCGATCAACCGACGAGTCATCCACGACCAGGATCTTTGCCATGGTTCATTCCCAATTGAAGACGAGAATGTCGCAGCGGTGAGCGGACTCGCCAGTAAGATGAATCTTAATCGAAAACGCTTGAAGGACGCCGCCGGTTGGCGAACGGAACAAGCCAACTCCTGCCCAACTTGCTGTGTCACTTGCGGTCTCGCGAGCGAAATTCCTCTGCGGCCTCAGGCTCGCGCAGAAATCTTCGCAGCAGAGGGTCGATGGCGGCCAATTCGTGCCGCAGTGAATCAACCGCGTCCGAAGCTTCCGCCATCGTACCATCCTCTGCGCCAGATTCGAGCTTGAACGCCAAATCATAGGCCGTCTTGGCGCCAAAATAACGCAGCGACCCTTTGATGGTGTGTGCAGCCATGCGCACCTGCTTCGCTTTCGATTTCGCGATCCCGTCAGTCAATTGCTGCATGAGTTGCGGTAATTCTTGCAGAAACGCGCCTATCAACTCCCGGAGCAACTCCAGATCTCCGTCGACCGTTTCCCAGGCAGTATGCCAATCCAGCCGCTCTGGTGAAGTTATCCAGCTAGAATCTGGGCTTGTTTCTTGCGGCGGCGAGTCCCTGCGGCCGACGAGTTGATTGATTGTCTCATAAAGTA
The DNA here is from genome assembly GCA_028066245.1 of Pirellulales bacterium. Lineage (GTDB taxonomy): Bacteria > Planctomycetota > Planctomycetia > Pirellulales > S012-138 > CALJLD01. The sequence continues at coordinate 24,721 of JALCBR010000008.1, forward strand.
CCTCTGACCGGATTGGCTTGGCGACATAATCATCCATGCCTGCCTCCAGACATCGCTCGCGATCACCCTGCATGGCGTGCGCAGTCATGGCGATGATCGGCAAATGGGTGCCCGTTTGCTGTTCGTGTTTGCGAATCGCGGCGGTAGCCTCCAGCCCATCCATCTGCGGCATCTGCACATCCATCAGGACCACATCAAACTCATGTTGCTCCAGAGCCTTCAATGCGTCTTCGCCGTTTTCCACAACATGAACATGGTGCCCTTTCTTCTGCAGCAATCCAATAGCAAGCTTCTGGTTGACCAGGCTGTCTTCAGCCAGCAAGATCTTCAACCCTGTCGAGACCACGGCCGTTTCTTCGGTCGTCCCTGTGGAAGTGGAGGTGGAGACGCGGGGTTGGGGGTCGGAATCGTTGAGACTGACAACAACGGAGGTAATGTTGTCCAGTAGTTCCGATTGTTTGACCGGCTTGGTCAAATAGCGCGAGATGCCCAGTTGTTCACAGCGTTCGATGTCGTCGGGCCGTCCGCCGGACGTCAGCATCAGGATTAAAGTGGGCGCGGTCTCTGCGTTGCCGCGGATCTGTTCAGTCAGTTGGAAGCCGTCCACAACCGGCATGTTTCCGTCGACCAATGCCAGAAGGAAGGGATTGCCTTCGGCCGCTGCCTGGGTCAATTGCGACATCGCCGCGTTTGCGTCAGCCACGACGGTGGGACGCATTCCCCAATTGACGAGTTGACCTTGCAGGATGCGGCCATTGGTTGCATTGTCGTCCACGACCAACACGGGCAAGCCGCGCAAGCTCTCCCCAGCTTGCGGCAATTCCTCGGGAGCAGTGTCTGTCAGCGAAATCGGGCAGGTGAAATGGAACCGGCTACCACGACCGGGTTCGCTATCAACCCAGATCTCCCCTCCTAACAGCGTCACCAAACGCTGCGTGATGGCCAACCCCAGCCCTGTCCCGGCAAACCGCCGCGTGCTGGACGTATCAACTTGCTCAAAAGCTTCAAAAATTGAGTCCAAGTCTTTCTGAGCGATTCCGATGCCCGTGTCGCGTACGACGAATTTCAGGACGGCCGTGTTGTCTTGACGAGATTCAAGCTCGACGTTGACAACAACTTCCCCGCGTTCCGTAAACTTAATGGCGTTGCCGATCAAATTAGTCAGGATCTGTCGCAGTCGACTTCCATCGCCAATCACAAACTCCGGCACGTCCGGTTGGACGTCATGGGCGAGTTCCAAGTGACGTTCATGCGCTTGCACACCCAACGACTTGAGCAAATCACCGACCAGCTCACGAACGCGGATATTGCCGTGGGTGACCTCCAGCTTTCCTGCCTCGATCTTGGAGTAGTCCAACACGTCATTGATGATGGTCAACAGGGACTCTGCGGAGGTCTGCACCATCTGCAGGTAGTCACGTTGCATCGTTTCCAGCGGCGTGTCCAGCACAAGCTCCGTCAGGCCGATGATCGCGTTCATGGGCGTGCGGATTTCATGGCTCATGTTCGCCAAAAAACGACTCTTAGCCTCATTGGCAGCATCCGCCTGTTCCTTGGCAGCCTGTAGGTCCGCCAGCGCGCGGCGCCTCTCCGTAATATCCACCGCAACGCAAATGCATTCATCTCCAGATTCTTCCAGCATGGTCACGCCCACCAAGGCCGGCACGCGGGTTCCATCTTTGCGAAAGTAGTCCTTCTCTCGCACAGTGCAGACGCCGGTTGATCTCAGCGTTTCAATAGCAGCACGAGTTGATTCTTGATAGGGGCCAGGCGTCATTTCCTCCCAGTTCAACTTGCCCTGTTTGAGGTCCGCTCGCGTATAGCCGGTCATCTGCAAGAAAGCGTCGTTGGCTTCCACAATTCTCCCGTCAAAATGGTCAACGGTGATGCCGACAATGTTGGACTCAACAAGCCGGCGAAAACGGGCGTCGCTCTTGCGGAGTGCTTCCTCAGCTTGTCGGCGTGAAGTAATATCGTGCAAGAAAGCGCTGAAGACGTACGTCTCGCCAAAGGGCAACGGCGTAATTGTCATTTCGACGGGGAAGAGTGTACCGTCACGTCGCAGTGCCTCGGTCTCAAATCGCCGATTGAGAAAAGCACCTTCCCCTCCCTCAAGATAGCTATTGATTCCCGAGGCTGCCGCAGCCCGCCTCGGCTCCGGCACGATCAACTCGTACAACGGTTGGCCGACTGCTTCCGCTGCCTTCCAGCCGAAAGTCCGCTCGGCTTCGCGGTTCCATTCAATGACATTTCCTTCCGCGTTGATCGCGATGAAGGCGTCATGCGCGGACTCGACCACGCGTCTCATCCGCATTTGCGTTTCGTGCAACGCTTGTTCTGCGCGTTCCCGTTCCGTTACGTCCAGGCAGACCCCCGTCATGCGGATCGGCTTTCCATCCGCGTCTCGTACCACGGCGGCCCGTGAGACGATGTTCCGAATTTCGCCACTCTGCGTCTTGGGATCGCCGCGCAAGATGCGGAAATCGACGTCGTAGTCTTTGTTGTTTTCCGTTGCATCACGGATCGCAGACCGCACGGCGGCACGATCGTCTGGATGCACGCGTTGGAAGAAACCCTCAATGGCACCTTGGAATTCACTGGACTCCCAACCGAAGATCTTGTGTAGCCGCTGATCGCACAGCAGCGAGTCCTCCTCGATACTCCAAGTCCAGGTGCCAATCTTGGCGGCTTCCATCGCCAGGTTTCGGCGGTCTTCGCTTTCTTGCAGGGCAAGTTCTGCTTGTTTTCGTCCTGTAATATCCGTGGAAATTCCGGCGACCGCGTAGGTGTCACCTTGCGCGTTGCGGAGCGGGAATTTGACGCTCAAGTAAGTGTGAGGACCGTCATCGTGGGTGACGATTTCTTCGAATTCCAGAATCCTGCCTGTTTCCAACACCTTGCGATCATTGGCTTGGAAAGCCTCGGCGAGTTCGCGCGGCCAAATATCGAAGTCGGTCTTACCGATCACATCTGAGTTTTCCACACCCAAGAGCTGCTCATACCGACGGTTGATCATCAAGTAGCGGAACTCTTCATTTTTCAAAGAGATCACCGAGGCGGTATTGTCCATGATGGCCGTGAGTCTGGCTTCGCTCTCGCGGTGCGCCTCTTCCGCTCGTTCGCGGGATGTCACGTCCCAAAACATCCCCTGCACGCCAACGATTTGGCCGCTGGAGTCTCGCACGGGAGCTTTGAGTATCTGGACAAGCATTTCCGTTCCATCCGGTCCAGGATGTCGCTCGATGTCTTCAAGGCTTTCCCCGGTGGTGAGGACATGCTCATCATCCTTGACGTATTTCTCCGCAAGTTCTTGTGGAAACAGGTCGTGGTCGGTCTTGCCGATCAGATCCTCGAGTTCGTATCCCAACGCCTGGCGGAACTTGAGGCTGCCGTAGACAATGCGTCCCTTGACGTCCTTGCGAAAGATGTTGATTGGCAGGCCATCAATCAAGGTTCTGTAGAAGATCTCGCTCTCGCGAAGCGCTTTCTCCGCTTTCTTGCGAAGCTTCTCCGCCCTACGCAGGTCACTTTCTGCGCGGGATCTCATCAGCCACGGAACCAGGGCAACCCAAGATACAGCCGCGCCCCATGCCACCAGCGCAATCAACGCCTTGGAGAGTACGCTGAGCGGTTTGGCCATGCTCCAATCGAAAGCGAACCCCATCAGCTCGACCGCCCCAAATGCCAGCACATAGGTACTGACATACCAGAACACCCGAGGGAACGGCAGATCGCGCCGACGCAAGATGTAGAACAACAGAACGGCCACTGTTGTGCCGTACAGCAGCCAAACAGTGGCGTTGACAAGCCACGTCAGCGTGCTTCCGTCGGGCGCCATCTGGCTAAGAATGCCCATGCCACGCTACCTGAATTATCGCCAAACACACGAACCCCTTCTGCATGCAATTTTAGTCAGCGGAAGAGTCAGGAGCCAATCCATGGAGGCGATTGCAAACTGTTGTTTTTATGTGATTGGTCCCACTGCGTCTGGCTCTGCATGGGGAATGTCAAGCCACGCCTACGGGTTGTGAATGCCGATGTCTTGGTCTCATCCCTCAAGTGTTTGCCGAGATTATTCCTGGTCTTTCCTGGCCAAATACTTCTTACCGCGTTTCCAATTCACTATCGTTCTCGTCATCTTCTTCATCTTCCAACAGGACTTCCCGCGAGAAGACATCTTGGGACAGGTCATCCGGCAACCTCGTTTCATCAACGGGGTCCGCGATTGGTTCGGCCGACAATTCCTCATCCTCGGTCTCTACACGGTCTAGGCCCAGCGATTCGATGGGTTCGGAGAGCAGGTCCTGTTCGGAAGCCTGCATTGTCGGCGCCGGCTCATCTTCCTCGATCGCGCGGACAACGACATGCAGCGCTCCCGCTTCCACGACTTCGACAAGTTGACCAGCTTCAATGGTCATGCCTCTACTCACGGCGTCGATCAGTTCGCCATCAATCTCGACCGGGCCTGACGGCAACATCACGCTTTGAGCGCGACCACGCTTGCCGATCAACGCTTTGCGCGACGCTGTATCCGGCAGTACTTCATCGCTGCCGGGCACATTCAGCAGCACTTTGCGACCGATCGGAGTGTCCGGCCAGTATTTGAGCATCAATGCCACGGCGACCGGAACACCAATCACGGTTATCGCGAGAATGACCGTTCCTTCCACCCAACTGCCGAGATATCCCAGCACAATAGATGTAGCCAGGCAGGCAAGCGCCAAGATCCCAAGCAATCCGCCAGATGGGATGAAGGCTTCGAGAATCAGAAACGCCAAACCGGCGAGAAAGAGAATGACGGCCCAAACCAACATTCCCGACATTATTACACCCTTTTAAGAGTTCAGATTGGTCAAACGCGCCCAGTCAGACTATCACATTAAGCAAAGCGAGTAAGACTGCGTGATATCTGGTTGCAACGCCGGCCTTTTCAACTGGGCAGTGGCCTCAAAGACAGGGGCTAATTTTGCGCCACGAATACCTGGCGACATGCGTCAAATACGCATGGTAACACCGTCAAGGTCGCAACATCTATTCTGCATTTTGCTTGACGACTGGTACAGGCGCGAAAAAATGTGTCTTCATCGCTGAGAGTGGATCGGGCTGCGGTCCCGCGTATGCTTGATTTTCAAGAAGAATTCGCAAGTCGCTTGGCCGGTCAGTCTTGGACGACTGGTGCGCGTGATGTCATTTCAGCAACATACGTGGGGCCCTGGGCGTCAACGTTGAGTTAGCGCGCAAAGATGAACCGCAAAGCAAATCGAGATCGGAGTGAGAGAAACTTACCCCGATGGCGAAGGTGGACGGGATGGCTCGTTCCACAACAGAACTTAGGCGAACGAGGAGAGCGAGTTGCCGAGCGGTTTCTTAAACGCCATGGGCTTAAGATCATCGGACGACGAGACCGCGGGCGTTGGGGTGAGCTGGATCTTGTGGCGACCGATGGTCAGGTTGTGATCTTTGTTGAAGTCAAGACGCGGACATCCCACATTGGCGGTGAGCCGTACGATGCAGTGAATGCGGAGAAGCAACGTCGGTTGACTCGCGCCGCCCTGGGGTTTCTCAAACGACACGGATTGACCGAGTACCCCGCGCGTTTTGACATAGTCTCCGTAACTTGGCAAGACTCGGCACGCCGCCCGAAGATCGAACATATCGCAGGCGCGTTTGACGCTGTGGGGGTCGGGCAGATGTTCAGTTGATGGATGTGTCCGATTCGTGCTGCGGAGTGCGTGATCGGTAATCGGACGCAATCACCTGTGGTGCGAAACTTTGGGGCAGTTATGCTCGGTCTTGAGATGCCCGGTTGTTCCAACCCTACCGTAAACTGGAGGAATAACGGAAAAGCGATTTCGCCTGGCGGCGCAACAGGTTAACGCGCGGCTACTCCTAACAATGAAAAGAGCACGACGTTGATTTAACGTCGTGCTCTTTTCATAAGCAGGGTGCGACGGCTATGAGCCCCCGCCACCGCCACCACTGCCTCTAACGTCGCCGGCGCCAATGTCGCCAATATCGCCGTCTCCAACCTCGACATCGGCGGGCTTTGTTCGCTGATTCTGCGTACTCATATTGTAGAGCTGATCGGCAGTGCTAAACCCGCTCTCCAGCTCGCTCTTGACGACGAGATTTCCCGCTGCGTCCAATACAAGTGTTTCGCCGGGAACGACAAGCTTTTTGTATCGCTGACCGCCACGCATATCGAGAATCATCTCGTCCGTGCGATAGTTGTGCTTGTATTGTTTGCGGCCGGGCCCATCGGGAAACTTGAACTCTGTCGGCCCGTTTTGCACAACGTCAATCGGCACGGGATTATCAACGAAGTAGTTGAGCCATTGGCCGCGCTTAGCTCTGATTGGAGCGAACAGCAAAGCCACCGCATCCTCGAACTTGAGCGGTGTCTCATCTGTGCTGGGTTCCCGCAGGTACAGCGTCACGCTTGGTTCAAGGCCCAAGCGAACCGGGCCGGTGATCATGTCAGCATATTCACCGACCGAGACCCATTCTGTGGGTTCACTCCACTCCGTAAACAGGTACGGTTCTTCAGCGTCACGTGCATCTTCCAGGTAGCCCGCCGGCAATTGGTAGTTGGGATTCTCCAAGACGAGTTGCACGCGGTACTGATATTCCACGCCCTGTTCGATTGTGGTGTCATAAAACCGCATCAAGAGGTCAGATGGCCCTTGCGGCGCCAAAGCTCCGTTAATGGTGAGTTGACTCTCGTCCTGGGTTGATTGGTTGGATGAGCCGCCTCCGAATCCACTGTCTCCTTGGTAAGATCGTAGCGTTTGCTCAAACACCACGGCGTCGGCTGCGGTATCCTGACCGTCAAGGAAGAGTACTACAATCCTCCGCAGCTCGTCGTTCTCTGTTTTGCGATAGATTTCATACCACATCTGATCGCGTTCTTTGAGGATCACGTCACCCACGAGCCGTAACTCAACGATCTTGGGGTTTAATAAGGGGATATCACTTGAGTTCCCATCGTCAATGACACGGAAAACACGATCCTGAAATTGTTCGGAATCAGGAGACGAGATGATCACTTGGGTGGGGTCATCACCGGCGGAGATCATCAACTTGCCTCGCCGTTCGATGACGGCCTTGAGGCCTTGTTCTGAATCGACCTGCTCGTCGTACTCCTGTTCATGAGCTGAAAAGGAGACGTGATTGCTTCTCGCAGCTTGCCAATCACCGAGGACGCCGTCCAACGCGCGATAGATTGGGCCAGAGTTAATTTGTGGTATCGATGCCGTGGTCATCTCTGATCCAAAGATACGACCAACGGCTGGGGGCAGCGGCAAGACGATTCCCGTATAAGGTAACACTTCCTGTGTGCGCGAATCCATCTGATCAATACTCATCGGGAAAATGTACCGGGGATCAACAATTTCTTCGACATCTGCCATCCAGTGCCTGCGCACTTGCTCGATGATTTCTTTCATCGTATCGCTATCGAGCAGCTCCCAGTTTTCTCGTCCGCCACGAGTGCGGCGTTCAATCTTTGCTGCGACATACCGTGGCAATGTCAAGTTGGGTCCGAGTGTACCACGCGTCCGCTGCCAGAATTCTTGGTGTTGAGCCACATGCGGAACGGTCCCGATAATGGAGATGAATGACGTCACTTCCGTTTTGCTATCGCCGGGAGCTTGGTAGCCGGATGGAGGCACATTCCCCGCCGTCGCTCCACGAGAAGGGGTGTCGCCTAGGGGATTGCCAAGTTCGCCACCGAGTTCGCCGATGCCATCTCCTCCGCGAAGGTCGCCCCCACGGAGATCCCCGCTACCCAAGTCACCACCGCCGCCGCCACGAACGTCGAAGCCCCCCCCGCCCGCGTCGAGATCTCCGCTACCGACGTCGAGATCTCCGCCGCCAGGATTGGCACCAATCGCCCGGCCGTCACCGCCAACATTACCGGCAACGGCCAACACTTCACGAAGGCCTTGTGCCTTGACTTCAATCGCAGGCATCAGTTCCGGCTGGACGCGACGGGTAAGTATTTTTCGACCGCGCCGACCGATAACGTCATCCAGTTTGGGGACTCCGCCGCCTTCGCCAGAAGGATTGAGTTTCTCGTCATAGGGAGTCACGGTGATGTCTTGCAGGTCAACAAAGTCTTCCGGCTGGCCAGCTTGCACCAGATCATCCTTCTGTTTGACCAGACTGCTTAACTCGTCAGCGTCTCTGTCATAATAGGATTGGAAAACGGTGGTCACCAAAAACACCAGCACCAGCACGGCAAAAACACCCAAGGCAAGCTTTTCAAAGTGCTTCAGCATGAAGCCTTGCAATCCGCCAGAGTCCTTCTTCATGGCAATGGTTCCCGTTTCAGCAGTTGTGATCGCCAAGCGACCGTGTCTCTTAAGTGGATATATTGCCCGATTCAATAAGCTGTCCGATTTCTTCGCATGATCCGCCCAGACAATTGGTGTGACTCAACACCGAGCCGATGTTAGCGACCGCCGCCGCCCAAAGCGGGACTTCCGGTTTGCGCTACAGCGGCATCATCTCCCTCAGGTATGATTTCCGCCGGAGACTTACCGATGTTTTCGCGGACAGGCGTTTGATACAGATAGATTACGCCTCTCAGCTTGAGCACGACATCAGTCGGGGCGTATTCAACAAGCCCGCCAGTGTCCTGTTCTGATTCGGGGACGGCGTGCATGGCGCAGATCTGCTGGACCTCAATCGGCAACGGACTATCGGCAGCCAACCCGAAGAAACGACCGACCTCTGCCTGGTCGATGACCACTTCCAGGTACAACGGGATCATGCGGAACTCCACATGTGGATTGTCTCTGACCGAATTCACTGGGTATCCCTGATCGTCCACATATCGGCCTTGTTCAAGTTTATCCTTCGAGCCGAGTTGAACTGTCACGGCGGGAAGCTCAAACCCCTTCAAACCCCAGTTCGGTTTAATTGTGGAATAGGCCGGGTTGTTTGCATCGGGCCGATTGCTGCCACCAAGCCTATTACGGTTGCCCAGATTGGGACGGCCGAGCGAAAACTCGCTTTCAGAGGCTTCGTCACCAAACCCCCCCATGAAACCAATTCCACCTTCCATTCCCGGGCCTTCCATTCCAAGGTCTCCCATTCCCGGGCCTTCCATTCCAGGGCCTTCCATTCCGGGCCCGAGGCCCTCCGACTGTATGCCGCCTTCGCGTTTAGGGCCGAGACGGCCAATCCGTAGTTTGCGAATTTGCTTGATTGGCGCTTGATAGTGATCGGCGTCACCGTTGGTTTGGCCAATCACGTTGAGCACAGAGTACATCGCTGCCCAATACTCGATGGCATACTGAACTTGCGCCTCGGTAGGCGTTCCGGTCCAATTGAGGTAGGTTCCCAAGACCAAGTCACGGTCCTGCCAGTCGACAATGCCTTCGTATTGAATTTGCGGCGTTGACTCCTGCATTGATCCCTGCTGCCAGGGTGTACTACCTACGCCGCCTCGGACATTGGCCGTGCCCTCAAAGTTGCCTGGGCCGATTTCCATCCCCATGTCGCCCTCTCCAATACCCCGCAGCCCTCTTCCTTGGCCGCCCCTGACGTCGGTCGCCGCAGCGCCGCGAGGATTAAAACCTGGCATGCCATCCGAAAACTCTCCTGGTTCACCAAGTTCGCCCAGCCCAGGACCACTTTGCCGAGGATTGCCCAGTCGGGGATTGTTGCCACGGTTGTCGCCGTCTTCGACACTCACTTCCGGCTCAATGACCTGCCGCACCTTGACGACATCATCAAGCCGCTTGATTTCATCAGGAAGAATGGCCCAGTATCTGTCGCGATGTCGTGTCGTGATGTTGTCGATCTCTCCAGTCAAGAAATCGACGGCATCTTGGGACTTGTCTGACAGTGTGCTTCTGAAATGTTCCTGCTGAGCCTGAAACCGTTTCTGCCAGATCTGGTAAACAATGTCAGTCAGTTCTGATTTCCTAGTCTCCAGCTCCTGCTTGATTGGATCATTGGGAATCTGGCTGGCTGTCACGCTGGTGATACTTTGGAAGGCCCTGTCTCGCGCCGCGACCTGCTCTGCAGTTGTGGACGTGATCATCCACCAGCCGACTGCCCAGGCAGCGAGAAGTACAACAACGGCAGCGCCGCTGAGAATCCAAAACAGGTGTTTCTTCGAGTTATCCATGACATTCTGTCCAAGGTTCCGAAGTGCGATTGATTGTTCTCTGTTCGCTCCGTTGCCAGCGTGCATGCGCTGATCATGTAAAATTATCCTGTCCCTGGCGTTGTCAATGTGGCAACGGCGTCACCTTCGTCTTCTTCACTGACGGGTGAGGGAATCACGAAGAGTTGAACTTCGAAAAAGAGCCGAATCCGCTCAATGTTTTCAGGCTTGTCGATCGCTGCTGGATCGTACGGGTCGTAGTCGGGATTGGCGATCATGACCGGTTGTTGCAGGCCGTCGGAATCGATCACCGGGTCCCGGATTTCAAAGCCGCCGGTCTTGCCGACGTGTTGGCGCAAATTAACAATCAACGTCTTTGCCAAGTACGCATAGGCGCTGTGTTCTGTGTCACCAGCGCCTCTTGGGGCGTTGTGATCGTGATAGCCGACGATCGTGATGATGTACCCTTGGGTGCCGGTCGCCCCATCTTGCGGGCCACCGCCCAGCGGTGAGGGGGCACCACCTGGCGGCGAGGCCGGTGATGGTGTGGAGAGTGGCGGTTCCCCGGATGCCTCCTCTGCCGCGTCGATCTCTTCTTGCGTCGGGGGTGGCTCTGGCATGCGCCCAGCGATGTAGTCTTCGGTTCGCTCAAATCGACCAAGGGTTTCCTTTTGTTGTTTCCACGCTTCGTACGTGCCCGGCTCTGAGTGAATGGCCTCGATATGCAAACCTTGAAGGTCTTTGAATTCCTCTGGGGCGTTGTCCACCACCTCTTGAGGCGCCTTCGTTGCTTGAGCGACCGTGGCCAATAAGTCCGGCCAGTGCATAAGCCTGAACTGGTTCTGCACAAAGATCTCGCCGACTTTGTCAATGCCTTGGAAGGCGGTCTTTCCGTTGGCGAACTCTTGCTTGTCCTTGTTGAATGTGGTCACCTTGTTGGTGGCTCCGCTCTCTGCCGTCTTTCGGTCTCCGTACTCCGGACTGGAAACATGCAGCGCATACCAATTGCCGGTAAAGCTGATTCCCAGAGCCACCATCAGCACGGCGATGGCGGCCACCGCCCAAGGCTTCTTGGCTTCGATCATCCGGTTGTGGACGATTTCCGCCGGCATCAAGTTGGTTTCCAACCGTGCTTGCTGCAACCCTTGCAGGCACAAGCCGTAGCAGATACCGAATGATGAGGAGTGGTCTTTAAAGGCCGGCGCGTCGACGATGCCCGGGCCGACAAGCGTATGGAATTCATCCACACGTTCCATGGGAATGTTGAGGTTCTGTTCAAGGAACCTCACCAAACCCGGCAGCTTGGCTCCGCCACCCAAGGCGACTCCGTGCTTGATCTTGGCTTTCTTGTCAATGTTGTTGAAGAACGTCAGCGATCGTTGGACCTCTGTAACCAAATCCGTGAACACGGGGCGCATGGCCTGGAACAGAGACTTAGGGTTTTCCGCCTGCGTGGCGTTTCGTTTGAGGTGCTCAGCCTTGGCGAAGGTTTGCCGCAACTCCTTACTGAGAGCCTTGGTGAAGTTGCTGCCGCCAACGGGAATGCTCCGCTGCCAGACGCGAAATCCGTTCGTGATGACTAGATCCGTGGTCTCAGTGCCGATAGACAGCACGAGCACTGACTCCAGCAGGGTTTCCGGATCATAACTGTCATTGTCCGGCAGCCGTGGCATCTGGTCCGCCACGACATAGTTGTAGAGAGCGAGCGGCGCCAACTGGATGTAATCGACGTCGATCTTTGCTTCCGTGTAGGGCTGCAGTTGTTTATAGGTCTGGTCCCGCTTCATTGCGAACAGGCCGACCTCTGTTTCTAGGGAGAAGCCTTCCGCTTCGCTCCCGCCAGCCATCTGCTGGAAATCCCAGACAACATCATCCAAATCAAATGGAATCTGCTGCCGGGCTTCATACTTGACGAGGTCCGGAATCTTCTTGGATTCCACCGGTGGTAACTTGATGAACCGTGACAGACCGTTTTGGCCAGGCACGTTAATCGCCACCTGATCTTCGCCGACATCGTTTCTCGACAGGAACGTCCGCAACGCTTCGGCAACGAGTTCCTCGCGGTTCGCTTCCGGTTGGCTGAGAATTTTGGGGTATTCGATGTAGTCGAATGCGTCAGCGCGGACGCGGCCTGTGGTATTGTCCGGAAGGCAGCGGAGAGCCTTGAGAGCGCAATCTCCAATATCAATACCCCAAACGCCTGAGACTTTCGCCATGGAAAGTGACCTCTTCGCGGTTACGTGCTAAAGCAGTTCTAGGAAAGCGGTTGGGCTTTCTGTTCGATTTTGCAACAGGCAGAATGCCTGAACGACATGCATCAAAGGAACCGCAGGTTCTCATTGTTTGCGGTCCCTGCACAACCGAATTGTCTACGGCTGGCATCATGCGACGAGACAACGGCTCACCCTAACTAATCTATCGATCAGGAGTTGGGGCTGTCAAACAATTTCAGGAGGGGTTCCGGAGCCGGATGTGCCGGTTTTTGAGATTTCTTGCTGCTCGCCCCGGACGACAGCCGCCCAATGGACGGTACTCATCCATCTGCGCGCGACCGACGCACTGGCAGCCAGGATAACCCGAGAAGTTGGCCGGCAGCGGCATGGGGGTTCCGACTATATGAGAACTTAGATCTTACGGAAAAGCGAAGATGAAGGATGCAACGTCCGTCCTAGCAAGAAGACGGGAACTTTTGATTTGCACCGGGTAAAGGCCCATAGCACAAGTTCACTGTGGTCTTGGGACATCCAGAAATTGCCCGACGCTGGAATCCATTGGGTGGCTCAGTGGGGCAGTAGTTTATACGCACTCAATTGAGCCACCCATCCACAAGTTCCATGACTGTCGTGTGCAGTCGCTACTGCCGGTTCATGTCGGTCGCTGCCGTCTCGAACGCTGCCGCTGCCGCGGCACTGGTGACTGAGAGGTAGTTGGTCACGTTGGCGTCGTCAGTCATGCTCTGGTAGACCTTGGCCATCTGAATCCGCAGTTTCTTTTCATAGAGGTCGCGGTACAAGCCGTCACGGACGTCGCCCAAAGATACGGTTTGCGGCTCGGTCATACCTTCGCAGTACAGGATCACATAGTAATCGCCGACTTCAATCACGCCGGAGAGTTCCCCGGGCTTAAGGGCGAAAGCCTTCTCCTCAAGTTGCGGCTTGCCGCCGTGCTTCTGGATCGGAGGAATCTCTCCTTGCAGCGAGCGCAAACTGGCTTCCACAGAGTACCGCGTGCTTAATTGGCCGAAGTACTCAAGTGTGGGATTCTTGCGAGCGAGTTCCCAGGCCTCCTGGGCGGTCCGCAAGTTGTTCACCATGATCGCCCGAGCAATCACGCGCGGACCATAGTTGGCTTCAAAGGCGAATTGGAGATCTTCTTCGGTGACTTCGATTTGCAAACCTGAGACCTTGTGAGCAAGCTTCTTGAGGGCGACAGTGGGCCAAACCACATCATCCAGGTAACGCTGCCACTTGATCTCTTGCTCGCGCTCTACCATCACAACCCAGCGGTCGATATCGACTTTGCCCTCGGCGTCTGTCACACCCATGGACTCTGCCGCGCGACTGACTTCTTCCACAAGGTCCTGACGTTCCACCAGGATTTGATGTCTTTGGATATTTTGTTCCAACAGTCGGCGACTGATGGTGCCTTCCAGGATTTCCAGCCCGTGCCGATCCAGGCAAGCTTCTCCCAGTTCGCTCATGCTGATCTGGCGTCCGTTGACAATGGCAGCAACGCCAGGATATTGCTGCGGCAGGCGTTCGTCTTCAGCCTCGAAAACCACGACCACGTTGGATTTTTCGCGGAGCTTGCCGAACACTTCCGTGGCGGCCATCGTTTCTTTCTTGCTCTGCAGTTCAAGCTTGATCTTGTCGCGAACGTTTTCAAACGGGAATTGTTTCGTGCGACTAGGGTGATGAGATTCGCACTTCAGAATGATGAATTGGCCTTCAGCTTCGATAACATCCGAGACCTGTCCAGCCTGCAATCCAAAGGCAACACGTTCAATTTCCGGATCACCCAAGTTACGCCGGATGGGTGGGATGTATCCTTCTCTACTGGCACTGGCGTCAATGGAATATTGCCGCGCCAGGCGACCAAAGTCTTGGGGGTTGGCCTTGGCAGCAGCAACAGCTTCAACCGCCGACTCTCGATCACGGCAGACCATGATTCGGGCATCGACTGTCGGCCCATACATAGCATGATAAAAAGCCAGTAGTTCTTCTTCGCTGATGTCCAGCAAGTCTTTGGCCGCAGCACGGAGCGCCAGCGCCGGCCAGATGATATCGTTGTCGTACTGGGAGGGTGAGATGTGTCGCTCATTCTTGAGCATGTTGCGCCATTCCTCGACCGACATGCCAAACCGCTTTGCTGTCTTGGCGACTTCCGCCTGGACGGCTGTCGTGGGAATGACGATGCCTTTGGATTGGCAATGCTGGTAGATCAGGTGCTTGTTGATCACACTTTCCAGCACGTCCCCGCCGTATGCCTTGATGCAATCGGCAGCGAGTTCGGCTCTGGTGACGGGCTCGCCGTTGACGAGTGCAACCGGATCAACGGGCTTGTAAGGATCTTCCGCCGCGTTAGGTTGGCTTTGCCGTTGCGGCTGGGCACCGGCTTCATCGGACTTCCAGAATAACTTCGCCGCGACGCAGGCGCCAATAATGACAAGCCCTGCTGTCAAAAAGCCAAACCGTTTTCGCCAAGGCGAAGCGGCGGATTTTTGTTTCTTCCGATTGCTATCCTGGGAAGCCATTGTGCGATCTCCGTATCGCTGGTTTCACTTGAACTGTTGGGTCCTGCTGGCCATGCGTAGATCGATGCGCGCACGGTTCTCGCTCACCGTTGGCCGAAGCGGCGGTACTATAGGAACGTCTTCTTTAAGGGTCAATGCGAATAGCAAGCACCCCCCGATGCCACGCAACGCTGATCCGTAACGACATAGCATCCTGCGCGACGCGGCAGTTGGATAGCATTGGAAAAGGTCCGCCCGAAAGGCACGTCAGGAGGCGGTGTGCTGGTAGTGCTGTCACCGTTGGCAATTCCGAAGATCCGCGCAAAAAACTACTCAGCGCAATCACTGGATCACGCTGAGCAGGGACGGGTTGATTCCAGCAAGCCACATCGCAATGGTCGGCCGATCCATTTGGCAGCGGATCAATACGCTGACTTGGCTTTGACGCCCTTATCTGTGTTGTTGTAGAGGTTCTCCAGGTTCTGCCGCTGCTGTTCAATGATTATGCCGTTGCCGCCTTTCAACTGTTCGAGCAGTTTGACGTCAGCTTCCTCACTCGCTTGACCTTGCTGTTGAAGAACCTGACCGCCCGTTTGCACCATGGGCGGGCCCAACTCCGTTTCACCGCGGAAGAATGCATAGCGACCGCTATCGGCTTGAGCGATGACCGTGGCTTGACCTGCAAGATTATCCGCCACGAACACGCCGCGGAGGTCGGTCTCGCCAGAGACAATCTCCGGAGTGCGAGAACCGATGACCTTCACGTGCACATCTTTCAAGTAACGCCCAGAATCATTGTCTTTGACCGTCGCTCGCACGCGTCCGGATAACTGCTCTTCCTGAACCTCCAGTGTGAGCGGCGTGACAAGCACCAAGCCGGTGGCGTGTAAGTCATCCGCACGGCACACAACCAGATACGCGCCCTCTTCGTCGAGCGGCAGGTCGAGTTCATGTTCCTTGTCCGCATAGTCCTTGCCATCACCCAAGGTGCTGGTGGACTCATGCAGTGGCTTGATGCCTGCCAAGTTGATCTTGGTAACGTCATCTAAATCCCGCCGCAACAACCCGAACTTTGTCAGGTCGATACGATAGACCTTAGTATCCAGCGACGCCACGTTGCGATAAGTGAGGTTGACCTTAGCGTCCTTGCCAGGCTCAAAAAACGAAACCTCCGGAAGTTCCGCTTCCTCGTGCGTGAAGTACGCGATGGCCTGTGCGGCGTCCGCGAACTGCTCCTTCACCCGTTCGTACTCGTCGATTGCCTCTTTGGCTTTACCCAGGCTGTGATACACCTGTCCCATGATGTACACGGCTTGCCATTTGTTGGGACTTTCCGTCTCCCTTCCAGAGTTGGCATCCATGCGCGTCGCTTCGGCCACCTTCTCGCACATCGCCAGAGCGTCTTCGTGTTCGCCTAGGGCGAAGTGACAATAACCAATCACGTACCAGAAGCTGTCGAGGTATTCGCTGTCATCATAGCGTTCCGCGTACCGATTACAGGCAGCGATGGCGGGACGGAAAGCTTCCAGCTCCAACAGCGCGTTGGCTGCGGAGAATGCCGCTTGCGCGGCTGCGGGATCATCCGGATAATGTGTGAGGAATGATTCCAATCGTGTGAGCGCATCGCGAACAAGGTCCACGCCTAGGATATTCTCCTCGCGGAGTTCTGCATCAGCTTCCGCGGTAGGCGCTTTGGCATAAATTCGCTGCGAGAGATAGTACGTCGCCGCCGCAACATAGGGTTCCGGTGGATACTCCATCAGCAGACGATCCATGACTTTCACGCTGCGGACGAACTCCTGCTGCGCTTCGAGGAAGCCCGCCACGCGGCTCTCGCGGGCAAAACTTCCCTCGACAGTTGCCCGGTACACGAGGTAAGCCCGTTCGTATTCGCCAACCTCTTCGTAGGCTTGGGCAACCCGGACAATCTTCTCAAAGGGAATTTCCTCGTCCGGGTAACGTTCCTTAACGATTTCAAACAAGCGAACGATCTCGGCCGGACGGTTCGTTTGCAGGTTGACCTCCAACAGCATCAAAGCTGTCTCGCGATATGCATCGGCTCGTAGAGTCCAATTGGCGAAAAGGTCATCCAGGTATCTGCCAGCTTCGGCGTAGTTCTTCTTGGCGAAGTTCCGTTTGCCAAACTCAAACAATTCGCGCGGGCTCATGCGATACTCGTCCGCGCTGGCTTTGCCTTCTGCTAAGACTGTGAGTGTCTTGATCTTGGAGACGGCCAACGATTCCGGACGGTAGGCGTCGCGAACAATGGTGGGTCCAGCCTGGTAGACGCCCGGTAGGTAGCCGTGCACTTGGAAGCTAATCGTACCAATCGAACGTCGGTTACCGACAAAGAACGTAATGGAATCACTGGAGATCTCAAAGCGCTCAAAAGTTCCGCTGATGCTGTCTTCAATCACTTGAACGCCTGCGGGGAGAGGCTCAGTGATAACCAGGTATTCCAGTTGCGAATCCGGCACGTTCGACGACAGGTTGTAGCGATTGACGTTCAGATGCACGATGCCGCGGTTCCCCTGGGGCAACTGTGTGAGGTTGTTGCGGAAGAACCGATAACGTTCGGCCACATCAAAGCCGCGCGGCACCTGGCGCCCGTCAAACTCCCTGGGAGCCGGCTCGTACTGACGTGTCACACGCCATTCTTGCGATGTGCTGGTGAGCTTTTCCGCAGGTACAAATCCAGAGAGCACGCACTGATAGGCGAAACGTCCTCGGCCAGTCATTTCAAAGTTGATCTGCTGCTTGCCATCCTGCAAGAGCTCGGTAGGTACTTGCACTCGTTGCGTAAGCGAGTCTTTGTCGACTTCGATCTCTTCAACCAATGCGTTGTTGACAAAGAGTTTGAGTGTATAGCGTTCGTGCTCGAACTGATTGCGGGCGTACCAGCCTGCCACTGCAGCGGTGGCTGGGCCAGTCGCTTTTTCCGGTGTCCACCGGGTTCCGCGACGATGCGTCATGAGCCATTCCACTTGCTCCTTCGCTTGTGGAGAACCGGGCGCGTATGCTTGCAGGGCCAATGCATACAGCGCGTGGAGCTCCACGGCGGAGTGACTCCACGGCAGCGAGCCACCGGCGACCTTACGCCGGGTCGTTGGAGTGTCCAAGTTCCGTTCCGCCAGCAGATCCAACAATTCGCTGGCCATTTGTCCGCGGTTCATTTCGATCAGAGCCAAGGCCAGGTGCGCCAATGCCGCGCTCGACAAGCTCGGACGGTTGCGATGCAACCGGTTGGCCAGCGCGAAATCACCTCGACCGGCAGCAGCCATGGCATGCAGCAATACGGCCTTGGTTTCGTAGTCGTTCTCAGAAACGGAGACAACGTGGTTAGCCAGGTAAGTCAGCGCACGATCGTGATTCTCATCAGGTACGCGGTAACCGCCCGACTTCGCTTCTGCCAGAGCCCAGACGGCTTGCGCAGTGGCGTATGCACTTCCGCGTCCTCCACGACCACTCCAACTCCAGGACCCGTCATCCTGCTGGGAAGCCACCAGTGCACTGATGCTGGAACGAATGCGGCCATCCAGCGTTTGCGCCTCGACCGCTGTCGGCGAATCCGGTCCGCCGGCCAGGTTGCGTAGCGACAGCGCGGCCATCAATTCACTTGTTGTCACATCATGAGCGGAAGCGTAATTCAGGCAGAACTGCTGCACCGGAGTGGCCGGGCCCAGGATGATCTCCATGAGGTTCTGTTCGACACTGGGACCGACAACGATCTCCATTTTGCGGTCAGACAGCGGCATCTGCTTGTCTTGCTCGACCCAGGCAATCGTGTCGCTTTCCGCCGCACCGCTGGCGGTCACAAATACGACTTCACCAAAGGGCGTGAGTGGAATGCTGCGTTGGACGGTATCCGTCAGGTCGCCGGAACGAACGATCAGTTCAAAGTCAATTGTGCTGTCGACCGTAGCGCCCTCAGGCAGCTTCACAGTCAAAGGGAAGTCAAACTGGCTGACGCCGGCTGCGGCTTCAATGGTTCGCTTCTCGCTGGTGGACTTGCCGCCGATGGTGGTCTTGAGTTCAAGCTCAACTTGCGTGTTGGCATCCGCGGCGACCATTTGGTTATGAACGGAGACCGCGATGCGTGCTTCGTCGCCCGATGTGAACGCAGCAGGCAGCTTGAGCTCGCCAAAGAGTTCTTTACTGGCGGTGAGTTCCGTTGTGGTTTCACCAGCCAGCGTGTCGGCCGTGATGCCCTTGGCTTGTAGCTGCCAGGCGGTGGAGCGGCTCGGTAGGGAGACCGTGATGGTCGCCTTGCCGTCCTCGTCTGTCACAATTGCAGGGCTCCAGTAACCGGTTTCCTGTATCGATCCTGGCTGCACAACAACCGCTCCATCCTCGGCAAGTTTTTCAGCCAACCGGCGGGTTGAATCCGGTCCCCGAGCCCACATGGTGCCGAGGTTGACGTTGGTTTGCCTGCCATCAGCAAACAAAACCGTGGCGTCTCTGTCTCCCCATTGATTGACGGCGGCCTTGTGGAAGTAGTCTACGATAGTCGCCTTTGAGCTCTTGCCTTCAGTTATCAACAACGGTAGGTCCTGTAGCTGTTTTCCTGAGAGCTCGAAATAGTAGTTGGCACGTTCTCGGTTAAGGACCGCGTCGCCACTGAGATATCTCCGGGATTCAGCATCTGCAAGAAAGTCGGCACCGTCAGCCTGCCTGCGATCGAATCGTCCTCCGCCGCCACCAAGTCCACCGCCACCGAATCCGCCCGAACTCGGACGACCGAAGACTTGGAACGGCATATCCTGAGAATTGATACCGAAGCCGGTGGTTCCCCTCGCGTTTTCCTTGAATTGTCCATTGATGGCGACTTCGGCCTGCGGCTGCAGCGCGCTTTCCAGCGCCTGTTGCGCATCGTTGAACGGCCACGTGCCGGAGGAACGATCCCGGTCCATTTCAGCGGAAGCATTTGCGTCTGGGGGCACCGGTGTGGCCGTTCTGGCCAACGCTTCGCGATTTGGGTTGGGCGAATTGAAGGTCATCGCTTCCAGTCGCGATCTTTCCGCATGCGCCAGGGCGATACGGTCCGCCTCAGAGAGCAAGTCGGGATTAATTGCCTCTGTAGCCGGTCGGTAGTTAAACGTAATGCTGGAGGTCGTTCGCACGGCCGCTTCACGAGGTTGACCTCGGAAGAAGCTGTCAATTTCTCCCTCTTGCCGATCGAACCGTTCGGCGAGCGCCTGCTCAACCATGCCCAGGCTTAATTTCGCGGAGACCGGCTTGCCTTGGTTGTTGGTGGTGGTGATGGTCACTTCGACATCGTCGCCCGGGCGGAGGTCGCCCTCTCCCGCGGCACGCTTGGTTTCCATGGTGACGCGTAAATCGCGGGCAACGACGAATGGGCTTTCCGCGGTGTGAAATCGTTGTGGTGGAACGAGTGTCTCTATCGCCAACTCAGCTTCCGCCTCAGTGGTGGTGCTTTTGGCTTCGCGGATGTCTTGCATGACCGCCACGGAGAGTTGGAAGTTAGGGGCCAGTTCGGCCGACATGGGCATTGTCAATTCGTTGTCGCCGGTGGCTAGTCGCACAATTTGGTACTTCAGCACACGCGCGCCTTGATAGGTGATCAAGGCCAACGTTGGTTCCTCGCGCCAGTGCAAGTTGACCTTGGCGTCATCCCCCACTTTGTAACTATGCTTTTCCGCCAGGATGCGGAGCCGAACACCATCGGTGTCGTCAGAAACATTGACGAGAGAACTGCCGGTGATCGATTTTTCAAAACGGTCAATGCCGCTTGCACGCAGCATGTACTGCGCACCGTCGTCCAAGTTTAGCGTGATCGTGGCCTTGCCAGTCTCGGCATCGGTGGTTAACTCGTGCGTGTTGACGGTCGTCTCACCCACGCGGTTGCTGCCTGGGCTTCGCGTTCGCTTGAGCACGCTGAGCGTGATGTTTTCCGCCAATGGTTTGCCTTCGGCATCGCGAGCCGTGACAGTAGCTTCAAACGATTCTCCCGCCAAGTACGTGGCCGATGCGCGGGACGTGGCTACATCCAGCGAGAAGCCCTGCGTGGCGATGATGAAGTTTCTCTGCACGGCAATGCCGAGTTCGTTCAATTGAGCCGTAAACGCGACGATCTGAGATTCATCCAGTTCGCGCGTTTCCAAGCGGAAAGGAACACGCCCTTGGGCGTCAGTCGTCGCCGTTTGTGAACGGCCATCCAGATCGGTATAGGTGATTTGTTTGCTGGCGACCGGCGCGCCGTAATAGTACTGGGCGAGAATCTCGCCTTCGATGACTTCTCCGCGGTAGTAAACCGCGCGATCGGTCTCGATGGTTAGTTGCACCGGTTCTAGCTTGAACTCGGCCACGGTAAACACACCGGCGTACTGTTGTGGAGATTGACCTAATGCTGGATTGGATTCAACCAACGCAAGCCGATACGCGCCTTGCGCGGCTTCCGGGGGCAGCGTAACTTGGGTGTGGAACGCGCCGAACTCGTCAAGTTGGACTGCTTCTTCAGACAAGCTGCGGCCGCGGGCGTCAAAAACCTCCAGCGAGAATTCTTGATCCGCGTTGATCGCGTAGCGGTCATCCTCGACGTCGCGAACAACGCCGCGAATGTGGACGAACTCGCCAGGACGGTAAATCGGTCGATCCGTGTAGATATAACCTTTTTCTGTCAAACCTTGGGCGACGCCAATTCCGTCCAGACTGATGATGTTGCTGGCGACGTGACCATCTGAAACGGCAAACACGCGAACGTCGTTGGCGCCTTGCAGTTCGTCATAGGTGCCTTGATAGACGCCGTCCTCTCCTGTTTCCACCTCTGCAAACACCGTCGAGCCGTCGGAGATCAACAGGCGAACATCAGGCCAAGCTTCACCGGTGCGCATGTTCTGAGCGAACACGAAGACTTCATCACGCGAGCTTTTGACGATCACGTCCAGGTCACTTTGGATGACCAAGGTTGTGGCTTCCAGCTTGCCTTCGGAGACTGTCACGGCCATCACTTGAGGCTGGCGTTCGACATCGCCTTCGCCGTCTTTGCGAATGGCTACGCTCGACTGGAATTGCTGATATTTCTGATAGTCAGAAACGGGAAAGGAAAAGCGGCTATCGGGATCGATCAGCGCGACATCGAGGTTCTCCACCCCGCGAGCCAAGTGCATCTTGCGAAAGTAGGTCTCCAAGTCGATGCGGTATGCGCTCACATCGACAGACTCCACGTTGCGCGAAATCAGATCCACGGCCGGATCTTCATCCGTACGATACACTCGCGTGGTAGCAATGGTCATTTCCGTTTGTGTCAGCGCCGCGTGGCGGACCGCAGCGTGGGGCGCATATTCGCCATATTTGACCAGGGCATATTCCTTTAAGGCGTCTTCCAGCCGGCCAAGCTTTGTCTCCAAGGTCATGGCGATCATGAACTGAGCGCGCGACGCTTCGTTGGAGCCGGGATACTTGGAGACAACAGTCCGCCAAGCCTCAATCGCCTTCTCAAACTCGTCCTGCAGAAACTCCATTCGGCCAAAGTCAAACAGGATCAGTCGGCAGCGGTCTTCCAGCGGGTGTTTACGGAGGAATTCGTCCCACAAGCTGCGGGCCGCCTGGTAGTCTTCTTCCGCCAGAGCTTCCTGGCCTTGCAGGTATTCGGTGTCGATGATCATTCGCTGCACGGAGGTCCATTGACCGTGCGCGGGGTGCTTGGCCAAGTAGTCAGTCCAGGCTGCTAGAGCTTCCTTAAATTTCTTTTGCGCTTGATAAGCCTGGCCCAACAGCACGCGGGCTTCTGGTGTTCGTTCATCTTCCGCATAGGCGTCATTCGCCAGAAACTGCTGCAATTCCTCAATGCCGGACTCCCATTGACCGCGGGCAAAGAACGAACGGGCGATCTGTAGTTGCGCATTGGGGGCGAGCTCGTCGTCTGGATGTTCAGCCAGGAATGTGCGCAGCTCGGCCACACCTAGGTTCAACGCTTCATCGGTTTGCGGCTGCGGGAGACCGAACGTATGTGCAATCCGGTAACGCAGAGCGTTCATCCTTACGCCCTGCAGGTCGAGTTGTGGTGAGGCCGGGTCGTCAATCTTCGCGTCTTCGTCAGGTTCGGCAGGGGCGGAGATGGAGCCATCGGTCACCTTAGCCAGCAAGTCCTGCCAAGCTCGGCGCGCTGGTCTGGGCGATCCCTGCGCCATGTAGCATTCACCAAGCCGGTAGCGGGCTACTGCGTTCAAGCCGTGTTCCGGATGTGTTTTGATAAACCGCTCTAAACGGTTGATTGCTTCTTGGGGATTACCAAGCAGTTGCAAGCAGCGGGCAATCCGCAGTTCAACTTGTTCTTTCCGTTCCGCTGCAGGGCCAACCTCCATCGCTTGCTGATAGAACTCGAACGCTTTGGCATAGTTGGGGTCCGTTGACTCTTTCTCCGGGTGGAAATAGAGATCGGCAAATTCCAGGTAGATGGCGGCGATCTCCTGTTTCCGTTCCGCACCCAACAGATACTCAGCTTCGGCTCGGTAGATCTGCTCCGCGGAGCGGTAGTTGCCTTTCCGCATATAGGCGATGGCCGCGGCAAACCGTGCCTGACGAAGCCAAGAACTGTCTGGATGTTGCGTTTCCAATTCATTGAAGGCCGCGATTGCTTCGTCATACTTTTCCGCCAAAGCGAAGGCCCGACCCTTGAGGTATTGGAAGCGGTCAGCGTGTTCTTTGTCTGCGGACATGGCCGCGTCCAGTGCCGCTTGAGCTTCCTCATATTTGCGATCCTGCAGCAATGCCCGGACTTCTTTCGGCAGCTCTGGTTGTGTGCCGAGGATCTGAGAGGTCAGCGGCTGCGACGGCTTGCCTTGCTCTTGATTCCAGATGGCGTTGCGAGCTATCGCTCCCAATGGGAGGCCGAGCGCAAACAAGACGCCGAGGAGAAGGATTCTCCGTCCGCGGCTGCGCTGTGGTTGTCGAGTTGACTTATTGTTAACGGGATTCGATTGCAGGCGAATCAGACGCTGGCTCATGTCCTCAAGCTCCTTGGTACCATGAATGCGCAGGCTTACCTTGGATGCCCCCTTGCTCTGACGCCTGCTTGTAAGAATAGTTTCCCATTCTGAGGAAAATCTTGGCAAGCTAAGATTCGCTGGCCGTTACAAACCTGTTGCGCGCCGCCTGGGTAGAAGTGTACGAGAATCCGGAATTTGGCGAGAATTCTGGCCGAGTGCCCATAAGAAAAGCCCCCTGGCCGCACGCAGCAACCAAAGGGCTTTCTGTTTGAAACAACGGTCAACGATTAGTACATGTCGTAGTCTTCGCCGCCGCCGGCTGGCTTCTTGCCATCTTCCTTCGGCTTATCTGCAATCAAGGCATCGCTGGTCAACAGCAACGTTGCCACGCTGGAAGCGTTTTGCAGCGCGGTGCGGGTGACCTTGGTGGGGTCAATGATGCCGGCCTTGACCAGATCTTCAAAAGTGTCGGTCGCGGCGTTGTAGCCCGTGTTGCCTTTGCCATCGAGCACCTTCTCGCAAATTACGCTGCCGTCCTTGCCGGCGTTGTTGGCGATGCAGGTGATGGGAGCTCGGCTGGCTCGGGTGATGATCCGATAGCCGATCTCTTCATCGTGCTCGAGTTCGCCCGGCTTGACACTGCCAGCTGCTCGCAACAAAGCAACACCTCCGCCGGGAAGAATGCCTTCTTCCACGGCCGCGCGAGTGGCGTGCAGCGCGTCTTCGACGCGTGCCTTCTTCTCCTTCATTTCACTTTCCGTGGCCGCGCCAACGTTGATCTTGGCTACGCCGCCGGCCAGCTTGGCTAGCCGCTCTTCCAGCTTCTCCCGATCATAATCGCTGGTCGAGTTTTCGATCTCGCGACGAATCTGATCAATACGGGCTTTGATGTTGTCCGTCTTGCCGGCGCCCTGGATGATGGTGGTGTTGTCCTTCTCGATCACCACCTTCTTGGCTCGGCCAAGATCCGTCACCGGCAGGTTTTCCAACTTGATACCCAGGCTTTCAAAAATGGCTTGACCGCCGGTCAAGATGGCGATGTCTTCCAGCATCGCTTTGCGGCGGTCGCCGTAGCCTGGCGCCTTGACGGCGCAAACTTTGAAGGTGCCACGTAGGCGATTGAGCACCAATGTGGCCAAGGCTTCGCCTTCCACATCCTCGGCGATGATCAAAAGCGGCTTGCCGGCCTGCACCACGGCTTCCAGCAGCGGCAGCATGTCGCGAATGTTGGAGATCTTCTTTTCAAAGACCAAGATATAGCAATCTTCCAACTCGCAGGCCATCTTCTCCGGGTTGGTAACGAAATACGGAGAGAGATATCCGCGGTCGAACTGCATACCTTCGACCCATTCGACTTCCGTCTTCAGACTCTTGCCTTCATCGACGGTGATAACACCATCTTTGCCAACGCGACTCATCGCGTCGGCCAGCAGTTCGCCGATTTCCATATCGTTGTTGGAAGCCACTGCGCCAACTTGGGCCATCTCTTCCTTACCCTTGATGGAGATGGACATCTTCTTGAGCTTCTCCGTGATGTCCGCAACGGCCTGCTCCATGCCTTGCTTCATCAGGATGGGATTAATTCCCGCGACGACAGCCTTGAGCCCTTCATTGAAGATGGCTTCCGCCAGAACTGTGGCGGTGGTGGTTCCGTCGCCGGCCACGTCGCTGGTCTTGCTGGCAACTTCGCGGACCATGCGGGCGCCCATGTTCTCATAGACATCTTCAATGTCCACTTCCTTGGCGACGGTAACTCCGTCCTTGGTGACGGTAGGCGAGCCAAAGCTCTTCTGTAGGATGACGTTGCGGCCCTTTGGTCCCAGCGTGACTTTCACCGCCCGGGCGAGCTTGGAAACGCCGCGCTTGATGGCATCACGCGCTTCCTGATCAAAAGCAATCATCTTGGCCATGAGTTATGTACTCCAAAAGATATTCTGGTTCGTGTTGAATCGATTGCTGGCTGATAGTTCGGGCAGGCTGGGTCAGTCATTCGCCTTTCCCCACGCTTCAAGCCTTCTCTCTACTCGATGACCGCGAGGATCTCATCCTCTCGCATCAGCAGATACTCATCATCGTTAAGGCGAATCGTGTCGCCGGCGTAGGAAGTGAAGAGGACCTTGTCTCCCTTCTTGACCTGCATTTCACCTCGGGTGCCGTCATCCAGCAGGCGACCGTCGCCGACGGAAATGATGGTGCCGCGGGCGGGCTTCTCGCGAGCTGAATCCGGCAGGACGATGCCGCCAGCGGTGGTCTCTTCCGCGTCCTCACGCTGAACCACAACGCGATCTCCCAGCGGCTGCAGGTTGATCTTCTTGGGGGCGGACTTCTTCTTGCGTGGTTTGGTCGCCGTGGTGGCCATGGCTGGGAAACCCTCCGGGGTCAAACGAGTTTGAATGGTTGTGCTCTGGAAACGATTGTCCGGACAAACGCGAAATCGGGATGCTCAAGATGACTCCGCGATTTGTTTGCGATTTCAGGTGAATTGGTTCTCGAAGGATTGAACCATTTTACCTGCCAAAAAGCGCGTACTCCGCGCCAGAATGTGCCCATTAAGCAAGTGGTGCGCCAAGAGTCCATGGGCGACCTAAGTTACTTGCATAAAACAACTTGTAGCCTATTGTCTCTTGCGCGAACTTTGGCACCGAGAGCCTGTCATTTTGGCAGCGCCAAGCGTGAGCTAATAGGTAGAATATGCGGGTTCTGGAATGTGGCCCCTCGTGTGAGATGAGCATGTCGAAGGAAAGTCAAATTCCTCCCTGGGTATCGGTCGAGGCAACCAAAGCGTTGAACCAAGCCACTGCCGAAGGCGAGTCACAGAAGATCGAATTCAAAGAAATAGTCCCTTCGAACGGACACGATTTGGCGAAAGAGATTGCAGCATTCGCAACATCTGGCGGCGGGAAAATCTACATCGGAGTAGCAAAGACAGGAGTCGTCATAGGGCTGGAAGCGGTTGAAACCTCTGAGGCGCGTGAGCAGCTCTGCGACCGGATACAGGGAATCGCTGCATCAGGTGTTGTTCCTGCTGTAAGAAACGTCATATCGACATTCGCATCGGACGACGGGAAACACGCGATTTTGATTGACGTGCCGAAACAAAATGCACCCATCTATTATGTGTCACATAAACCATACTTAAGAGATGGAGCATTATCACGACCCGCTACGCCTGAAGAGGTGATTGATTTAGTGTGGTCTCATGGAAGCTCTGCTCACAGACGCAAGTTGGAAGAGCTCAAAGAGAAAATGTTCGAGCAACAACTTGAATCGCAGGCCAAACACGACGAAGAGGCCCGCGAAATGCTCAGATCGTTTCACGAAACAAACGAACGAATTCGGTCGCGCTACATTCCCTAGACCCTGGGAACCGCTGCTGCGGGCCGGTACAGTCGAAGTATGACTCAGCACAGCAGTCGACGGCGGTATCGCGAGTATCGCGAGAGTGTGAAGGAGCGGCGGCTGAAACGGCGCGGCAAATCCGCTGCGGTCGATGACCAGGCCACAGGTTCTTCCGCCGGGACCGACAAACCGACCGAAGCGAAACCGTATACAGGCGGCAAGGACGAGTATGCACGAATCACTCGTAAGCCGACGCGACCGGTTGGGCAGTTGCTCAAGCGGTTCTTCCAGCTTTTGCGCGGTAACCGTGGCGCAGTCGCGTTCTCGCTCGCCACATTGACCGTTGCCACGCTCTTAGGTTTGATCCCCCCGGCGGCCACCAAGGTTGCCATTGATTATGTGCTTCCTGGCAACCCACTGCCGGTTGAGGATGTCGCTGGGTTTCAAATTCCTACGGACCCGATGACCAGGCTGTGGCTGATGGCCGCCGTGGTCACTGTGATCTCGCTGGGCGGCACGCTGATCCATGTGTGGGGGCGGTGGCACGCCACCAAGACTGTCAATCGCGTGCAGGTCAAAGTTCGCCGCGATGTCTTCCGGCACACTTTGAGATTGCCGTTACATCGGATTTATGAACTCAAGTCCGGCGGCTCTGCCAGCTTGCTCCGTGAAGACGCCGGCGGCGCGGCCAGCCTGATCTTCAGCATGGTCTACAATCCTTGGCGAGCGGTGATCCAGTTCTTGGGCAGCCTGCTGGTTTTGTTTTGGGTGGATTGGCGGATGATGCTGGGAGGAATGCTGCTGTTGCCGGCGGTGTTCATCACGCATCGCACTTGGATTAATCGCATCCGCCCGCTGTATCGAGACATTCGTGCCCGACGGCAAGATATCGATAGCCACGCTACAGAGACTTTCGGTGGCATGCGCGTGGTGCGCGTCTTCGGTCGGCAAAATACGGAGACCGGCCGCTTCGTCCGCGGCAACCATCTGATGGTTCGCCAGGCGCTGCACGTTTGGTGGTGGTCGCGGATCATCGAAATCATTTGGGAAGTTTTCATTCCGCTGGCATCCACTGGGCTGCTGCTCTACGGCGGATACGCCATCATGCAGGGAAGCTTGACGCTGGGCGACTTAATGATGTTTTTGTTCTACCTGGCGATGTTGTTGGGTCCGCTGGCGACGCTCGCCGCCAGTGCGACAACCTTCCAAAACAACTTGGCCGGGCTGGACCGGATCTTGGATCTGTTGGATGAGCCGCGCGAAATGGAATCCACCGGCCAAACCATCCAGGTCAGTAAACAGTCCGCCGCCGGCAAGGTGGAACTTCGCAATGTCAGCTTCCGCTATCCGGAAAACGAAACCTGGGTGCTACGCGAAGTCAGCTTCACTGTTGAGCCAGGAGAGACAATTGCGCTCGTGGGACGGTCCGGAGCAGGCAAGACAACGATGTGCAACCTGATTGCCCGTTTCTTCGACCCGACCGAAGGTAAGATCCTGTTTGATGGTGTTGATCTGCGCGAGATCGATGTCGATAGCTACCGCCGGTTACTGGCGATGGTCGAACAGGACGTTTTTCTCTTCGACGGGACGATCGCGGAGAACATCGGCTATGCTCGCCGGGGCGCGGAGTTGGACGACATTCAACGAGCGGCGGCAGCGGCCAACGCCGCGGAGTTTATCTCCGCGTTTCCGCAAGGCTACGAAACGCGGATTGGCGAACGCGGCGTCAAGCTCAGCGGAGGGCAGCGGCAGCGGATTGCCATCGCCAGGGCCATTTTGGCCGATCCCACAATGCTGATTTTGGATGAAGCGACCAGCAACCTGGACAGTGAAAGCGAACGATTGATCCAAAACAGCCTGCAGGAATTGATGTCACATCGGACGTCGTTCGTGATTGCTCACCGCCTGAGCACGATCGCCCACGCGGATCGGATCATCGTCATCGAAGATGGGCGGATTGTAGAAACCGGCACTCACGAACAGCTCATGGCCGCCAGTGGGCATTATCGCCGGATGGTCGAGATCCAGGTGGGAAAAGTCTCGCTGGAAGATGGCAATACGGTCAACTCGGGCCGACAGATGGTCGAATGAGACGCTGTTTGACGGCGATCTCTTCAGAGTGTGTTAGCGGTTCCCTCCAGGGCCAAACTTGCCGACGGGGCGATAAAGTCCATAGTTTTCTTCGGCCAGGGTTTTGAGAAACCCTTCAAACGTGTTGTCCTTGTCTTCGTCCGGTTCGATGCCGATGGTGTAGATGGTGACGCGACGGGTGCGGTTGCCTTCTCGGACCGCTCCCACAATTTCATCCTTGTCCACGATCTTGCCGACGGTTGGTGCGCCATCAGAGACAAAATAGATCGCCTCCAGGTTTTTGAAGCCAAACGTGGCTTCCAGCGCATCGTAAGACGCCGTGTAGTTGATCGGTTCCAGCGAGTTGATCCACATCGCGGCGGAGGCTTTGGCGGGGGTTGTGGCTTTTTGTAGCACGCGTTGCCAGGCGCCGGTGCTGGAATTGAACGCAACGATGCCAAAGGAAGTTTCTTCATCGAGCGAGTTAACGGCGTCAATCAATTCCAGCTTGGCGGCATCCATGCGTCCGCGCTTCCGCATGCTGGCGGACGAGTCAATGACGAACACCAGTCGCCGGGCGAAGATCGGCAAGTCGTAATATGTTGAAGTTCCTTCCGCCGCAAACGCCGCCATGATCTCCTTGGGCGATGTCAACTGGCTAGGAAACTCAAAGCCGTCACGGTTCTTTTCCCACCAGGCATCCCAGGCTTCCAGGTTGCCACCGTAGCGTTCGCCCGAGAGAGCGGAGAGATACTTGATGGCGTCGCCTTGGACTTCACCGTCAATATTAGGCATCAGTTTCAGCAGTGTATCCACAGACTCTGGCGCGCGGATGGCAATGATCGCCTGCACCAGTCCACGGCGAACGCCGAAATCGTTGAGCAGCAAATCGCAATGTGTCAGTGTTCTCAGCGCAGAGAGGGCAAGTTCGTCGCCGCGTTCGCCCAGTCCATCGAGCACGCTGTTGAGCACAGTCATGTTGTTGGGCCGAACCGTGGCATGCGCATCAACCAGCTTGACGACTTCTGCCTGGATCGCTGGGTCCGACGTCATGGCCAATGCCGTCAGTAGTGTATAACTCGTCGCCGTCCAGCCACTCCGCAGCGCATCTTCGCGAAGCGTACTAAGAAAGTGGCGGCAGATGCGGGGATCCTGGTGGAAGCTGACAAGCGTTTCATGCGCAGCCTCGCGCACTTTCTGATCGGCGTCATCCAGCGCGCCGATGGCCATCCGCGCCGCCGGCAAAACAGGATAGTTTCGCAGGTCGATCATCACTTCCATGCGGTCAGCATCCACTCCGCTGCGAATCTTCTGTGCGAGCTTCCTCTGTACTCTTTGAAACTGTCGAGCCGCGTCCTTGGCACCTGTCTGCAGAGGTTCGGTTGCCGATTCGCGCGCCTGACTTTGGTTTGGCCTTTGATCGCCGGCACTTTGATCGACTGATTGTTGGCCACCGTCTTGTGGTAGGTCTAAGGACGCCAGTGCCGAAGGTTCAGCTGGAGAGGATACAGCTAAAACTGCGACGATCAGACCAGCGATGGCCAAGAGTTGAAAACAGGAAAGCGCGCGGAACATTGGCTTCATTTCTCCAAAGGCTGGCGCACAACTCATCAAGAAGGATGACGCCACGTGTACCAATCGCCTGGAAGATCCTCCGGGCGAAAACACTGACGATAGACCTGTCTAGTAAAGCCTAGCGTGTGCTTTGTAGACGTACAAGTTTTGCGCAGTGTTGAGCGAGCACTGTGATGTTGCTAGCGATCAAGTCGGTTGGACAATAATTTGCGCGACTGATATCGTGTGATTCGTGGTGGGTGACCGAGATGTTTCGGTTTTCGCCCCTCCTGGCTTTGCTCTTTGCCTTCGCTTCGGCGATTTTGAGGATAAATCATGTCTGTTGCTCTCATGGGACCGATCGAATTGCTGATGATCATGCTCATGGGCGGTAGTGTGCCCGTAGTCATGCCTCCTTTGCCGGCGGATGCGGGGATGATGAGCGTTGCGCCGTCAGAGTGCCTGTTCTATACGAGCTGGTATGGCATCGATGATCCTCAGCAAGGTAGCGGCAATTCCACGGAAGCGCTGATGGCGGAACCGCAAGTACAGCAATTCTTGCAGATGATCGGCCGTGGGATTGAATCGATGTTGGCCAGTGAAGACGCTCCACGAGATATGCGGGAAGGCGCGGCGATCTTTCTGCCGTTGATCAAGGATCTCTATCAGCGACCCGCCACGCTCTATGTTTCAGATGTCGAGCTGAGCGCTGTTGGGGCTTCCGTGGACGCAGCGATTGTTGTTCATTGTGGTGATCGTCGGGAAGCTCTGGTGGGTCACATGCAGAAGATCGAAGCTCTGTTTGCGTCCTCGACCAATATGCCGGTCAACGAGATACAGCGCTCTGGCGTTGCTTTCCGCAAGTTCATGCTTCCGCCCGAAGCGCCCGAGATTGGCTGGGGAGTCTCTGGTGACTACTTGATCTTTTCCGTCGGCAGCGAGGTCTTTGACGGTGTCATTCAACGGACCAGCGCGAAGCCAGGTCCTGCTCCATGGTTGAAGGAGATGCACGCCAGCCTTGACGTAGCACGTCCCGGGTTCGTGCAGTATGTGAATGTGGCAAAAGTAATTGAATCAGTGACGATGCTAATGCCATTTGGCGCTGACGAAGTGCACGCGACGATTCAACATCTTGGCCTCAACAGCATCAGTCACATGGCCACCATCCAGGGATATGATGCAGATAATGTGGTCAGCAAAACGCAAATTGCAACAACCGGCCCGCCGCAAGGTGCTCTGCAATTGCTCGCGGGAGAGCCGCTTTCACCATCTGACTTGCAAGATATCCCGGCTGATGCAAATCTGGCGTTTGCGCTGAAGATGGACCTGAACGCCAAAGCGGATCAGCTTGTTCGCCTTGCTGGTGCAATCGATCCGAACGCAGGGGCGGAGTTAGAGCGCGGCATGGCGGAGTTGAGTCGAGAAGCAGGGTTTGACATCCGAGAGGAGCTGTTGGATCCGCTCGGCGGAGTGTTTCGCGTATACAACTCGCCCGGTTCAGGCGGACTCATCGTGAGCGGGTTGACGATGGTTGCTGATGTGGATGACCATGCGCGATTGCATGCCACGCATGAGAGGATACTCGCCAACATGCGGCGTTCTTTCAAACACTACGGAGAAGGCGTTGGCCTCAGCACGTTGGATTTTGAAGGCATGAGCGTGCATACGCTATCTTTGGGAACGGAAACACCGATTGCTCCCTCTTGGTGTTTGACGGAGAACCGGGTTGTCATTGGCCTGTATCCGCAATCTGTCAAGGCGTTCCTTTCACGAGACAGCGCCGAGCCGAGCTTGGCTGACAACCCTCAGATTCAGGCGGCATTCGCTGGCGATGATCCGCCCTATATGGTGAGCTATCAGGACACGCAAGACCTGATGCGGACGCTCTATCCGTTGGTGCAGATGGTGACACCCATCTTGGCAAGTGAACTACGAAGGGATGGCTTTGAGTTTGATATCGCCGCGCTTCCCTCGGCCAATGCCATTTTGCCTCACATGACGCCCGGTGTGACAACTTGCACCGTGACAAGTGATGGGCTGATCTTTGAATCGCAACAATCTGTACCAGGCTTGTCCGCCCTGCCTGTTTTGGCGGTGCTTGGCATTGGCGTGGTGGCAAATACTGAGGAAGGGATCATCGACCTGGGCCCAGCCTACCCTGAGGCTCAGAACAACCTGCGGCAAATCGCCATCGCGATGCACAACCATCACGACGTCAATGGCCGATTGCCTGCGGCAGTGAACGCAAACGCCAACGGCAAGCCCCTGCTGAGTTGGCGCGTGCACCTGCTTCCCTACCTTGAGCAACAAGCCTTGTACGAGCAGTTCCGCCTGGACGAGCCATGGGACAGCGAACACAACAAGACGTTGATTGTGCAGATGCCAGAGGTATTCAATTCGCCCGGCGGCGCCGAGTTAGATGAAGGAATGACTTCAATTGTCGTGCCCACTGGAGATGAAACGATCTTTCCGATTGGCGGCGGCGGCCCTGGAAAAGGACTCTCCCTTTCCTCCATTCGTGATGGAACATCAAACACCGTGATGATTGTGGAAGCCGCGCCGGAGAATGCCGTGATTTGGACAAAGCCGGACGATTGGAGATTTAACGCGGACAACCCGACAAAAGGTTTAGTTGGACACCGTCATGGCGGATTCCTGGCCGCGTTTGCAGACGCTCACGTGGCATTGATCAGTGCAATAGTCCCAGCCGAGACGGTCAAGGCCATCTTCACACGTGACGGCGCAGAGCCGGTCGATGCATCCATGCTGGAAGATGGCCGAGCTGGCGATTTCGACCGAGCCGTTCCTCCACCTGTCTTCTATGATGGTGGGGACGTGAAGGCGGTTGACCTCATCTTCGTTGGTGGGTGAACACCTCACGGTCTGAAGACCCCCAACTCAGAGCATCGGCAAGAGGTGATCACGGCGTTCTATTCGGTGATATCTCTGCATTCGGTGATATCTCTGCGCACGACCAGCATGCCAACACAGTTGGCGGTGACTCTCGTGTTAAACTCTCGTTTTCGATTAGACCATCATTGAGTTTGGTGAATATATTAAAAAATTATTTTCTATTTAATATCCATCCATTGGGGGGCACCAGTGAAAGTTCTTATTGGCATTGCTGTGCTGTAACGCATTGCCGAAGTGGGTGTTTGAGCGAAGCAATGAGATTAATGCAAGTACTGTCTTAGCGCATATGTTTTATCTGGATGTCGTGTCAACTCAATTTTTGAGTTCTGCGAGCCCGTGCGAGGCTTGATAGGCGACATGCGACACCAGAGGTTGCTATTATGCGATTTTTGTCGTTGTCATAACTTGCTTCTTTTGCTGTTGTGCAACGTCAATTTTTTAGTTTCTTTCAGTTGCGAACAGAGAAGAGAGTAGCATGAAGAAGCGTGGATTTACGTTAGTCGAATTACTGGTGGTGATTGCGATCATCGGCATCCTGATTGCGCTTTTGCTTCCAGCCATTCAGGCGGCGCGTGAAGCAGGGCGGCGAATGGACTGCTCATCCAAGTTGCACAACATGGGCTTGGCATTCCACAACCATCACGATGTTATTGGCTACTTGCCCACCGGGCACGGCATATATTCGACGGGCTTGTTGAACCATATTCAGCCATACATGGAGCAGCAGAGTTCGACCGCGGCCTACAAGATCATTCATCCAGATTGGTTTTCACAGAATGCCGGTCTTAGCCCGACCACATGGATTTCAATCGATAGTGCTTGGCAGGCGTCTCAAGCACGCTATGAGGTCTTTATCTGTCCTTCCGTCGATCCTAGTGCCCAAGATGCCCCCAAGATGTGGATGATGGAAATCGAACCGGGCACCGATACTGTGGACATGATTCCTGGTACAGACGGTAGTAGCGACGCTCCAGGCCTCGCTTCATACACCGCTTGTGCTGGTTCCGGATTTCACGGCATCGAGCGTATCAATGACCTCTTTGGAGATTTCAGTGAGGGTGTATTCACCATCAAACGCAAAAAATCCTTCAGCGACATCCTGGATGGCACCAGCAACACGCTGGCAATTGGTGAGTATATGGGAAGTCAAATCAACAATCGGCAGTGGGAGTGGACGCCAAGTTGGATGGGTGCCATTAAGATGTCCAGCAAGTTCACTCCTTGGAATCAGATTGGCAACGCCCCGATAGATCGATTCAGCAGCCCCCACCCACAAATCACTCAGTTCGCCCTGGCTGACGCGTCGGTTCGACCGATTCGCAATTCCGTTTCCCATACCGTGTTCGTCTACGCCAACGGAATTCGGGACGGCTTGGTTGCCAACTTGAACGACTTCTAGCGATGGTTGAAATGCCACCGTGACGTTTCGGCCTTGAGCCTCGTACGAGAGTGGAACTTTGTTCCCAAATCACAGCGACTTTTAACACGTTGATGCTGCGCGAAAAAAACGCGGCCGCTCAAACCTCTCGGGCTCGATTGAATAAAAATACAGGCCGACGGAGCATTCGAGTGCTTCGTCGGCCGGGTGTTCGCATCCTGTATTAGCGACGCAGCTTGGCGAGAGAGTGAGTCTTGCTCGACTTGTAAAGAGTCGCAGCCGTTCCAAAGACTTATGGTTTCTTCTTCCTCTCGTTTCTCTTCTTGTCAGGCTTTTGGGGTGACCCGTTGCCGCTACTGGCAGCCATCTTGCGCCGCTCCCGCGGCGAGGGGCCGGCGTCTGCCTCCGTGATGGCCGTCTGTTGATCCTTGTTGGGCTTGGGGAGGAACTTTCGCTCCGCAATGCCCCATACGCTTGAAGCGATAAAATACAAACACAACCCAGCAGGAACTTTGAAGAACATGAACGCAAAAAAGACCATCATGTACTTCATCAACTTCTGCTGCATTCTCTGTTGATCATCCATCGGTGGCGGCATGAACATCTTTTGTTGCATGATGAACAAGCCGATGGTCACGATGGGCAGAATGTTGAAATACGGCCCTAGGAATCCGGTGTTTGAAACCAAGAAATCCGGCAGGAAGGCCCAATCACCCCAGTAGAAAAGCATGTCCGGGGCGGCTAGGTTATCGCACCAAGCTGTGAAGCCGGGAATCAACGGCGCCTGGCGGAGCTCAACGTCCAGCATCAACGCGCGATAGAGACCAATGAAAATGGGCAACTGCAAGAACAGGATCAAACATCCACCTAGCGGATGATAGTTGTGCTTGCGGAACAACTCTTGAGTCGCCCGCATTTTCTCTTGCGGATTGTTCTTGTACTTTTCATTCAGGCGGCGGATCTCCGGCTGCAGTGCCTGCATCTTTTGCGCGCCAAGAGCGTTCTTACGACTGAGCGGGAACATCGCTCCGCGGACGATGACTGTCAGAATCAGGATCGCCAAGCCGTAGTTCGGAATGACTCCATAGATGAAGTGCAACACGGATTGCAGCACCTTGGCGAACACGCCCCAGATCGGCCACCCATAGTAAACGAGCTCGCTGAGTTGATAATCCGGCTCGGCCAGCAAATCCGTTGACTTCGGACCCACGAACAGGCGAAACGAACGACTGATCGTCTTTTCTTCACGTCCCAGCACAACCGGGATACTCAACAATCGGAATGAAGTGTTGGTCAGCCGAGATTCCTTGGCAGTCCGTGGAGCTCCCACGCGTACCGCTTGGGCGCGTTGAAACCAAAGAGCCGCGTTTTCACCTTCGCCACGGATTGGAATCAAACTACTGGCGAAATATCGTGAATCGCTGGAGATAGATTTCAACGGAACTTCACCGCCTGCCCTCGGGAGTTCGTCAAACTTCGCGATCCTTGACGCGCCGATCAGTGCCGGATCGGCCCCTTCAAACTCGAACATCACATCGCGAGCACCAATGCCTTCAAACCAACCTCGCGCCAGCTTGCTGCTGTACCACCACCCCTCGTCCGGCAGGCCGTTGAATCCATCAATCTGATAGACCACTTCGCGTTTGACGCCGAGGTTTTCAATCTCCAGATCCATGGTCAGATGGAAACCAGGCGGGAGATCTTTGTTATTGTGCTCTTCCGCCAACTCAGATTTCCTGGCCAGGGTGAACCGCTTGGTGTAGCGGAGTTTCCACCGCGGGTCCGTGTATTCGAACTCGACGACGTTGTCCTGCCCCTCCGGTCGCTTCACGTTCCACGTGACGTCATGCAGGTTCATCTCGGGAATTTCCGCCGGCAAGCGGACCAGCGCGGTTCGCAAAGACTTGCCCGTTTCAAAGTTAGCTCTCGGCTCCGCTTCGAAATTCATCCGCAGCCACGCGCCGGTGGGAACTTGTGCCAGGTAATTCTTAAGTTCTCCGAGATTGGTGAACTCCACCCCATCAACGCTCTTGATCAAGTTTCCCTGCCGTAACCCGGCCACATACATGGGATGTGTCGTGGGAAGATCGCCGACGGTGATCCCACCATTTCCACTGAGAAAACGGGTCAGGTCCGAGGCCGCGGGGATTTCGCCATCGCCGTTGTTATTATCTCCTTCAAGTTGTCGCACTGATTGCAGCGTCAACCGCATGGAAAGAGGGTCTTGAAATACGCTCCCGGGCGCTGTGTTGGGCGCGACAATACTCAGCGGCATCGCCGCTAGCGTCACATCGCGTTGGACTTGATTTCCACTGCTGTCCGTAATCTCCAATGTCCATTGTGCGCCGACGCGCGCTTGCTCACCGTTGAGCAAAGTTTCCCAATCAAGGACGGACGCAACAGGAATCGACTCGCCATTTACTGGAGTGATCGAGGTGACAATGTCGCCCACTTGGACGCCGGCTGCCTGAGCGGGTGTGCCCTCGCCGACT
The DNA here is from genome assembly GCA_028066245.1 of Pirellulales bacterium. GTDB lineage: Bacteria > Planctomycetota > Planctomycetia > Pirellulales > S012-138 > CALJLD01. Next base: position 62,264 of record JALCBR010000008.1, read on the forward strand.
GCTGTGACCTCTACTCCCTCCACGCCCGCGGAGCCCATCGGATCGCGCGGAGCAAGATGCCCCAGGTATCCTTGTCGTTCCCGTCGGGCAATGAGATCTTGAAATCGAGGATTGTTGAGTTCGATCCGCTCGATTGTTCCGCCACGATTGTTGGCCGTGACCAACATGACGTAGTCACTGTCCGGACTGAGCGAACCCAGCGTGACGCGTTGGGGGGCGACGGCCGGAACGCTGACCGGCGGCGCAATCAACGGATGCGGATCTTTCTCGCCACTGTCTTTGTCGCCATCTTGTTGATTGAGAGCGGCGTCTTCGCGATCGACTTGATTGCCGGCGTTCCGGTTAACCTTTTGAGACATCCAGATGCTGCACAGCAGGATCAGCATCGAAAGGCTGACAAATGTCAGGATTTTTCTAGCCATACGAAGACTCAGTTCGAATCTGATAAACCGCGTGATATTCCAAACGGGGCGCAAGCTGCGCGAAGACACCCCTTCAACAGAACCACCACTGTGCGTCACACCGGCGTTTGCCCAACTTCACCATGTATTCTCGCGGAGCGAGCATTTCTTGCAATGGGACCAGCGAACGCGGCATTTCTCGGAGAATGCCAGCCGATGTTTGACCTCACCCCAAAGCCAGACTTGCCGGGCAGACCGATGCTCGGCTTGCAGTGAGCCGGAACGTCAGGGGCTATTTCCCGTCTCGCAGCCTGTCGCCGAGGTTGTTGTCCAATTCTGAAATCTCGTAGATCTTGCGGCGAGTTTCTTCAAAATCGTAGGGAACCCGGCAGAATCGCAACAGTTCGTCGTCTTCGACAATCACATAGCAGGCTCGGTTATCGCCATCCCGAGGTTGCCCCACAGATCCGACATTGACCATGATCCGCCCTTCGCTGGGTAGTCGGTACTCATAGGCAGTATCTTCGGGAGCAATGAATTCTGGTTTTTCCGTAAAGACGCCGGGGACATGAGTGTGGCCTTGAAAGCAGAATCGCTGCACCAGGGCGAAGATCCGTTCGAGCTTTCGCGGCATATAAACGTCTTCGGGGAAGACGTACTCATTGAGAGGGTTGCGGGCGGACCCGTGTACGTAAAGGTAAGGCTCTTCTCGGTGGGTCCGCGGCAATTCGCCAAGAAATTCCCAACGCTGATCTGGTTGATCCCCAAAGCCCAACGGCTTCTCCAACTGCTCGCGGGTCCAGAAGATCGCGCGTTCAGCGACGGTGTGAAAACCTTCAGGGTCGAACAGCGCACCTTGGTCATGGTTGCCCAGCAGGCAGATCTGGGAGTGTTTTTGGACCAGGTCGATACACTCTCGCGGATTTGGCCCATAGCCGACAATATCGCCCAGGCAGTAGACTTCCTTAATGCCCTTGGATTCGATGTCGGCGAGAACCGCTTCGAGCCCTTCCAGGTTGGAATGGATATCGCTTATCAGGGCTCGTTTCACGAGAGCAGAATCCGGGGATCGGGATAACGAGCTTAGAAACCAGTTCAAAACCTGAAGGAGATCAGCGGTCACCGCTGAGCTCGCTCTTGGTCCCTCAGGTATTCTGTATCGGTCCGAGGAGACCTCGGCACAACACTTCAAGAAAAATGCGCGAAACCATTGGGAAGTCTAAGTAGGGGGATTTTGAGGGTCAAGCCGCTTCGAGCGGAATCCACCGCGAACCCCCGACTTGACCGGAATAGTCTCGCGTCAGGACTAACCCAACAGCCAGGTGGAGCTAACTCCTCAAAATATCTTGGCAAGAACGCTATGCGGTGGCCAGACTCAGGGCAGGCTGTTGATTATCAATAGCCTACGTGAATCCCAGGGATGGATTCCAAATCATGCACAGGTAGCACAACATGCCGCGATGATTTAGAGCGGTGCGAGATTCACTCTCGCACTTGGCTCGGGGTTGAAAAACGCCACGATGGCGTTTTTTCGCCAGCCTGTTCGAGGTGAACCACAACCGTGATACATCATGAATACAGGTCGCCATTCTCACAGCCCGACGACACGAGATGATGCGGCTCTTGTGGCCGCGTTTGAAAACGGAACCTTGCCACACGAAGATTGGAACCACGAGGCTCATCTGCGCGTGGCATTCTGTTATTTGTCGCAACATGCCTTTGAAGAAGCCATGGAGCGAATTCGAGCTGGGCTCAAGAATTATCTGAGTGCAAAGGAGATCATCAACACCGCGACGCAGGGCTACCACGAGACGATGACCCAGCTCTGGATGCATGTGATTGCCGCATTAATGGCAGGCCATGCTGGGGAACGCACAAAACAATCGCTCCTTCAGAAGAATCCAACTGGCTCAGCGGAGTTCATTGAACGGAACGCGTTCCTGTTGGAAAAGTCTTTGTGGAGAATGTTCTATTCTCGCCGGCAGATGGTCTCCATACGTGCTAAACAAGAGTTCGTGCCGCCTGACATTACTCCACTTCCCAGTTTCGATGACGCCAAAATTCCACGGTGAGCAGGAAGCTCATTGTGTGGATACAGATTTGCCAACCGTTGTATCACTGAGGTCCGATCGCTTGAGAATCTACGACATTACGCCACCCATCACTCCGCAGTTGAAAGTCTGGCCAGGCGATACACCGCCCGAACGGCAAGTCCGGCTGGACATGGCGCAAGGCGACAATATCACGCTTTCGACGTTGCGTACGACGGTGCATGCAGGCGCGCACGCCGACGCGCCTAGCCACTACGGAGTTGACGCTGCGAGCATCGAGAATTGTCCACTGGAAACCTACCTTGGCCCTTGTCAGGTAGTGAGGATCGAAGCGCCCCGCAAGACTCGCATTACTCCACAAATGATTGAGGATGAGATTCACGCGCCGCGCGTGTTGCTGAGCACGGGCACGTTTCCCAACTCGGAAGAGCTCAGCACGGATTTCGCGGCGATCTCACCGGAGTTGGTTAACTCGTTTGCGGATGCGGGTGTCGTGCTGATTGGCATCGATACGCCCAGCGTCGACTTGTTCGATTCCAAAGAACTGCCCGCCCACAAGGCGTTTCTTGCTCGAGGCATCTTGATCTTGGAAGGACTCAGGCTTGCTGATGTTCCGCCGGGTACTTATGAATTGATCGCCTTGCCGCTGCCGCTTGTTGGGTTTGATGGCAGTCCTGTCCGCGCCGTTCTTCGCGGCTAGCGACTGCGTTTGCTCCGTGCAATTTTTGAATAAGGCGCAACAAGTTTCTGGGGGATTCGCGCAACTCGCGGCATTAGTGCTTGACGGCGATTGTCCCGGGATTCGACAATAAACGCCGATTTTAATCATACCTGGAGGAAAACCTAACCAATGAGTGGTCCGATTGTCCGCTCCGGCGCTTCGCCGGAGTTTTCGCAAAACTGGGAACGAATCTTTGCCAAGCCGGGCAAGAAGTCAACGAAACCCAACGCCACGTCCAAGAGTAAGGCTAAGCAAGCGGCGTCTAAGCCAGTGAAGAAATCCGCCACCAAAACCACCAAGAAACGTACCACATAGCGGGAACTCCTCAGCAAGATGACTTTGCGGGGATGTTTGGTGGGCAATCTTGAGGTGTTGTTGTCCCAAATGCTGGTTCTTTGTGCCAGCTCCTGGGCAACACACTGAATTGAATCGAGCGATCACCCAACGTTGAGTTGGCTTCCAAGCGTCTCACCTCCTCTGCTGGCTCCAGTCCTTTCCCGTCACTTCAAGGTTCAATCATGCCGATCAAGATCAGTTGTGCTGTTTGTGGAGCCGCGCTCAAAGCCCCGGATGAGTTGCAGGGTAAATCAGTTCCCTGTCCAAAATGTCAGCAAGCGGTCACCGTTCCGAAGCTTTCCAGCTTTGCCGATCTGGAGCCCGTTGCCGCGCAGGGAGCAGCCGACCCCTTGGCAGATCTGGCAGATCTCGCGAATCAGCCCGTAGCTGGGTTTGACGGCCAGCAACTGCCGGGCGGACAAATGCCTGCGGCGTTCGGCCAGCCTGGAGGCGCTCAGCCGATGGGCGGACAAGCTTTCCCAGCGCAGGGATTTGGTGGGCAGCAATTTGGCAGTGGGCCCAAGCGGCGCAAGAAGAACAAGATGTTGCTCTTTGGCAGCCTGGGTGCTGGAGCGCTCGTGCTGATCGCAGCGGTCGTGATCTTGATCGTCACGTTGACCACTGGCGGCGGTGGAGGGGCCGACCCCCTGGACTACATGCCAGCCAACGCGATGGTTATTGTTCAGGCTCGGCCAGCCGATTTCATGGACTCGGGAGTTTATGGACAACTACAGGCCATCCCCGCTGTTAGCGCGGCGATGAACACCGCTCCGCAGCAGATGGGCTTGACGACTCAACTCAGCGTACAGGAGTTTCTCAAAAGCATCGATTCCGTAACGGTGGGTATGCCCAAAGGCTTGGCCAATCCGGGGATGCAAACGGAGCCGCCGTTGATTATCGCGATGAGATTCAATCGAAACTATACGTTGGACGATTTCGCGACACGGGAGGAGCAGAGCAAATGGCAGTCGAAGACAGTCGCCGGAAAAACCGTTTACACGATGCCCGAAAGTGGAAGTCAGGCGATGTCACTTGTCGATGCCAGGACGATGATTGTGGGAGTCGACAACTTGGTGTCTTCGGCTCTTGAGCGCGGAGGCGCGCCGCAACTCTCTCCCGTAGTGCAAGATCTGTTGGATGAAGCCGATATGTCCAACCAATTAGTGATTATCAGTGAAGCCGACAAGGAAATGATGCAAGGCGCTGCGTTGGGTGGTAATGAGGCGCTTGCCGCGCTCACATCCGTGCGGGGATCGCTGGTTCAGCTCAATGCAACGTCCGGGTTGGCGGTCGACGCCCTAACGATGATGGCGGATGCTCAGTCCGCTCAATCGCTGGTGTCTGAAGCCAATACGATGCTACAGACGGTCCAAGGGGAGGGTGCCTCTCCTATTCCGCTTGGGCCTGGAATCAAGCAGGCACTGCAATCGATTCAGGTTTCCGCTGATGGTACTAGCATTCGCGCTTCAGCGTCCGTCTCTGAATCTGCCTTGCAGGAGCTTTCCGGATTGCTGCAAATGTTCGGCGGCGCTAATGCCTTTGGGGGTTGAGGAAATCCCGGCGGTGGCGATTTTGGTGGAGACAACTTTAGGGGCGGAGCTTTTGGCGGAGGCGCTTAGAGCGTTTTTCTTGTTGACGTCCCGTCGCCAACATTGACGACTTCAGATACTGCTGAGGTGTTGAACGACACCGACTGCCAGCAGAACCGGAATCAATAATCGCTCGAGAACATTTCCTTGATTGGTGTTCTGTTCGTCGGCGTTTCATCAATTCGCGGATGCGTGATGGAATCGCCGCGGCGTTGTTCATGCAACCCTGCTCTCAGGCGTACGGGCGAAATTGACATTGGTCAAATTTTTCCATCCTCCAGGGGGGTGGCGCAAACGCTTCACACCCATGCAATGGACCAGCAACGGGACCGCAAACATCACCGACAACCTTGACGTTAAGTTCAGTAGGAAATGAACCGTCGACCCCCTACGGCGCTCGGCAGCGCGCAGGGCGGCATGAAACACCCCCCAAATTTGACCAATGTCAATTTCGCCCGTACGCCTGAGAGCGGGACGTGTGGTATCCCATCGGGGATAACTCGACAGCGTCCGCCTGGGTGAGCGGAACAGCAATCCGACAAGTGCGCTAGCTTTGTTTGCGGAATTCGGAACGGTAAATGGGTAAGCCTAGCATCCGCTTGCGGCGCTCAAAGTTTGTTCGGTAGTCGAGATCATGCTGTGGCTCAGCTTCAGCCACTTCAAAGGGCCCTTGCAGTTGCGTGCTGGCGGTCACCGTTTCGACGCCAACATGAAAATACTCTTCAACGTCAGTCCAGAAATGGAGCCTGCCGTCTTGCTTGAGCACGTTTTCAACTAGGCTCACAAACTGCGGATTCATGATCCGGCGCTTCTTGTGGCGGGCTTTCCACCAAGGGTCAGGAAAATAGACGTGTACAGCGTCAATGGACCCGGCTGAAAGGTCCTCGCGAAAAAAACGTTCCGCATCAGCTTGAACGCTCACGGCGTTCGCAAGGTCACGACGAGCAAGCCGGCTCGCTGTATAGCGGGCATATTTGCCGCGGAGTTCGACGCCGATGAAGTTCTTGGCCGGCTCCGCTGCAGCTGCCCCGGCGATGTACATCCCTTTTCCACAGCCGACATCAATTTCCAAAGGCCGGGAAGCAATACTCTCCAACTCTTCCAAGGCGAAGAGTTCTTCCGCGCCCAGGGAATTGTTGGCATGTCCGATGGGGAATATCTGCTCAGCGGAAAACGGACGGGGCAGCTCGTCGAAGCAGAAGAAATGTCGGCTTAGGTCAAGCGCAGGATCGATAGGCCGCAGAGCACGACGTCCCATAGGATAAGAAGAACGCAGAGAGGAATGCTGAATATGACGGACGTGAGGAGAACGCCCTCGGGTAGCATTCTATCTTGAAAAAGCGATCAGGTTGAGCCACGAAACATGCAACCGCGACGACTTGGTCTAAAGCAACCCAAGCCCCGCCCAGCTTCCTGAGACCTACTCCGCTTCGGCAAATGGTTGGCTTCAAAATACAAGACCCATTTGCCGCCCTCAACGAAGGTCTCGATCAATTGATGAATGGATCGATCGGGTCGCGGCGTGAGGATCATTCGCATCTTCCTGGCTTGCCCATCGGCAGTGACGTGCGTGCCTTGGAATCGCATTTTGCCATCCTCGTCAGACCAGGTTCCTTCATATCTGGCCTCTGCCCCGGTGCCATCAAACCAATGGTGAATCCACTTTTCGGACACGGGATCGTACCGATTGAAGCTCCGGCCCGTTGAGTGATTGGCTCCCCTCCACTTTTCAAGAATCAGAAACCCGTTTTCAGCCTTGGTGATGCTGGTGGTGCCGATCTGCTGATCCGTCTCTTGGCAATAAACAGCCCATTCACCCAGCCAGAAGTCCATCTGCTTACGGGATGGTAGTTGGTTCGCCGGACGAGCGGCCAGCGCCAAGTCCTCAAACCGTTTGTTGCCCAACAAGATTTCCAAATCCGTGTCGTTTTCAATCGGATGCTGGCAGCGGAGGCCAGCGTCGACCGCTTGTTCCAGATAGCTCAACGCATTTTCAACGTCCTGCTGAAGTGCGTAGGCACAAGCGATGTTGTAGAGCGCAAGAGGGCGGCTCTGCTTGAACGTTGATGCAACCTTGTGTGCTTCGATGGCTTCATCCAACCGTCGCGCAGAATGCAATGAATACCCCAGCCGGAACCAGACAGTGGCGTTATCGGGGCACTCCTCGACAATCTCTTGATAGGCATCGGCCGTTTGTCCCCAAGCTTGCTCCGCGTTCTTGAGAGAATTTGCCCGTGTGAACAACCAGTCTGCGCGACGGATCTTGTCTTTTAGCGTGTGCTCTCGCGGCGGCGCGTTCTCGGCCGGTGACATTAACCCTCCAGCGAATGCGCCCACAATCACGATGCCGACAATCCCGATCGCGATCACGTACCCCAAAAGACTTGAGCCCTTATTCGCTTTTGGCTGGGATCGACACATGCTTAACAAAACTGATGGCGGCGTTGCGTCCAGCGATTGGAACCCTAGGAGGTTTCATGACGCGTTGGAATCGCCGGGCTGTTGAGGAGTCTATTGGCAAGTTGATTCTAGGTACACAAGTGGCGGGGAAACAGTGAGTTCTTGCACACTGAAACGCCCCGGTTTCCATCTTGCAGCACTGGGTTGTTAGATTGTGGCCATTCGCGGCACGGAGTGGGCCATGTCAGTGGCAAATTGGAGACAAGACGAGTTGGCTCAGGCCGTTGGTTTGTAGAGCAAATCCGCAATGGTTTTCATCAAAAATTCCAGTTTGGGCAAACGCGTGTAGATGGCGTGACCAGCGAGACTGCGGACAACGTTATCGTCTTTTGGTCCGAAGTCGACAAGCAGCGTCGTGCCCTGTTCAGCGACGCGCATCCCTCGGCGGAAGTTCTGACCGAATTCAGAACGGCGGACGCCGCTCTGCAAAACGGAGTGCAGCTTTCGGTCGGCGACAACCGCGCGGGGCGAAATCGGACTGGGAATGAGATTCGTGCCAGCGATACCGAGTAGGTGGATCAGATCTCCAACGTCCGCCTGCCAGAGTTGTTCCATACTTTCCGGTATTCGCGCCAGGTATGTCGGGTGCCGCTCTGTCGGACGGTGATTGACCAGATGCAACAAACGTTGGTTGCCTGTTAGATCCCACCCGTACCGAATTGGTGTTCCCAAGGTTACCCAATCGAGAGCGCTTTCCCTGAGTTGTGCCCGTGCCGAGGAGTTCTTGGGCCCGTCATGCATGAGGATGTCTTTAACGCGCGACCAATGCGGCACATCGTTGGTCTTGGTCCCGGGAATGCAGTAATAGGCCTTTGCGGCAGCAAAGAACCGTTCCAGAGCCGGCATGTCGGCATGGATCAAGTTAGTCGCCAGAGCCATCACGTTTCCGCCGTGGCTGTGCCCTAGCATGAGCAGCTTGGAAGGTGCGCTGAGGTTCATCCGGCTGATTTCTTCAACCAGTCGTACAGCTCCGTCCGCTCTGCCAATGTGATTGTTCTCGCTGGACCAGTGGAACCGCTCGACGCGAATGTACTCTTGATCGCTGGGCTCATATCCGACGTTGATCGCGTCACGCAGGAGGGTTGCATACTTCTCCGTGAAATTTCCACCATCTCGCGCCAACGCATCCACAACTCGTTTGGCGACCTGCTTCAACTTGGAGTTCAATTTTTCCAGCATGCCGGCAATAGCATCAATCATGCCGAAGGTATCCGGCCCGGCAAATGTGCCATGCGCGAGGAGAATCGCTCGGACCCGCGCGGCACGAAGTTGTTGTCCGATTTGATGAAGCCTGGTTTGGGATAACTCCGTGTCCTCGGCGGAGGAGTTCAGCGCCTTCAGTAGTCGGTACGGCGCAACGGGAGGATCCGCAGTGTATCGCTGGTGGCGGAAGTTGTTTGGGACAGGCATATGAGTCTTCCCAGCGTGCTATTTCAAAGTGTTGAGCAGATCAAGCGTATGAAAATGCACGATCAAGCTGTGGCACGACCGTGAAGACAAGCTATGGACCGCGAGGCTTGGCAATGAGCGACTTTGACACAGTGGTAGGGCATTTCATCGACTTTCGGAACTATCGATTAACCCTGTTTATATGCGACCAGGAGGTACAAGAGCCCGTAGCCAACGTTTCCCAGCTCGGAACTTGCCGGCGCGTTGACCCTGATTTCGACAACCTGCTATATTCGAGCGCTCCCCTCATTGATCGTCTTTGGCGGCCGGTCGTTATTGCGCCAAGATATGAATTGCCAGCCGTTCGCGCAGTTTCTGGAGGAAACACCGCGATTTTCAACCCTGGAGACTCAAGATGGCAACAGCCCAGACCCACAAGATTCACGACGACATTACCCAATGCATTGGCAATACACCGCTGGTTCGGCTCCGCCGTGTGACCGAAGGCTGCGTCGCCAATGTCGTTGCAAAGCCGGAAAACATGAATCCGCTGTGGAGTGTCAAGGATCGGTTGGGGCGTGCCATGATTGACGCGGCCGAGAATGATGGCCTGATCAAGGAAGACACGGTCATTATTGAACCCACCAGCGGAAACACAGGCATTGCTTTGGCCTATGTTTGCGCCGCTCGCGGCTACAAATTGATGGTCACCATGCCAGAGAGTATGTCGTTGGAGCGGCGAAGACTGCTCAAAGCGCTGGGCGCAGAGATTGTGTTGACGCCCGCCGCTGAAGGCATGCCCGGTGCGGTCCGCAAGGCGGAAGAGCTGCTAGCTCAGAATTCCAACTTCTTCATGCCCCAGCAGTTCAAGAACCCCGCCAACCCAGAGATTCACCGTAAGACTACGGCTGAGGAAATCTGGCGAGATACCGAGGGAGCGGTCGATATTATTATCTCAGGAGTGGGGACCGGCGGAACCATCACCGGTGTGGGAGAGGTGCTCAAGGGTCGCAATCCTGACGTGAAAATAATCGCAGTCGAGCCAGCTAACAGCCCTGTGATCACACAACGCAAAGCCGGCAAGGACCTCCAGCCCGGCAAGCACACGATTCAAGGAATTGGTGCCGGTTTCATTCCTAATGTGCTCAACGTGGACGTGATTGATGATGTGGTTCAAGTCCAAGATGATGATGCCATTGAAACGGCGCAGAACCTTGCCTGCATGGAAGGCCTCTTCTGTGGAATTTCCTCTGGTGCCGCCGCTTGGGCTGCCTTACACGTCGCACGCCAGCCAGAAAACGCTGGCAAACTCATTGTTGTCGTACTCCCAGACCTTGGCGAGCGCTATCTGTCGACCAAACTTTTCCCGGAATGATCCATGATCGGAACCTATGAAAGCGTCTTAGAGACGATCGGCCATACTCCGCTGATTCGGCTTAACGGCGTTGCCGAGGGGTTGCCGTGTCCGGTCTACGGCAAGGTGGAGTTCTACAATCCAGGCGCAAGCATCAAGGATCGCGTTGGCCGTGCAATGATCGAGAAGGCCGAACGTGAAGGCCAGATCAAGCCCGGACAAACAACGATTGTTGAAGCCACTGCTGGCAATACTGGCGTCGGGTTGGCGCTCGTCGCCGCCGTCAAAGGCTACCGCTGCATTTTTGTTCTCCCGGACAAAATGAGCGAAGAGAAGATCCGGCTGCTGCAAGCGTACGGGGCGGAGACGGTGATCGTTCCCACGAATGTTCCGCCCGATTCACCCGAGAGCTACGGCAGCGTGGCCAAGCGACTTCTGAACGAAATTCCAGGCGCCTGGCATCCCAACCAGTTCGAGAATATGTCCAACCCGGAGATTCACGAACTCACCACGGGACCTGAGATTTGGGAGCAGACAGGCGGAAAAGTCACTTGCTTCGTCAGCGGCATCGGCACCGGAGGAACCATCTCCGGAGTTGGCAAGTACCTCAAGGGACGCAACGCCAACATCAAGATTGTGGGTGCGGACCCGGATGGGTCCATTCTTTCCGGAAGTACTCCTAAGAGCTGGAAGGTGGAAGGGATTGGCGAGGATTACGTCCCGAAAACCTTTAACGGCCAGGTGGTGGATGATTGGGTGCGCGTGACCGATCAGGAATCGTTCATGGCCGCCCGCCGAGTCGCCCGTGAAGAAGGGTTGTTGATTGGCGGATCATCCGGCACGTGTGTTGCTGCTGCGTTGCGGTATGCGGAAAGGCTCAAAGCTGATGATCTTGTCGTGGTCATCTTTCCCGATACCGGCCGTAACTACCTGAGCAAAGTCTTCAATGACGATTGGATGCGCGAGAACGGGTATCTCGGAGAAGAGCGGAAACCGGCAACCGCAGGCGATGTCATCGCCACGCTGGGTGACCGTCCGTTGTTATCGCTAACGCCCAATCACACCGTGCAAGATGCCATCGATATGTGCCGGGACAAATCCATCTCGCAGATTCCAATCGTCGAAGGAGGGCAGGTCGTCGGCGGAATTCAAGAGGTTGCGCTCGCCCGGCAACTGCACGGCGGAACTGATCCCAGGATTGTCAAGCTTCGCGACATTCAGGCGCGACCCTTGCCGGAGGTTGACGCCCTCACCAGCGTCGATGAGGTCTATCGACACCTCATGGCGGGAAGTACGGGCGTCTTAGTTCGTCAGGCGGGGGAAATTGTCGGCATCGTGACTCGTATTGATCTGGTCAATTTCTGGAACATCCGTGGTCCTGACGAAAACAGGCTTGTGGGTGCGACAGCTTAACAGCCTGCTGATTTGTCAAGCATTCCGTGACATCGATCCCCCATTGCCTGGAAGAACATGAGCTTTGACCAACAGCAAGGGTTTTCCACAAAAGCCATTCACGTCGGCTCGAGTCCGGACCCTACAACGGGCGCCACGATTCCGCCTGTGTATTTGACCAGCACATACACACAAGCGGCACCTGGCCAGCACAAGGGGTATGAATACTCACGCAGCAACAATCCAACGCGACAGGGCTTGGAGGATTGCCTTGCCGCTTTGGAAGGAGGCGCGGAAGCGGCCTGCTTTGCTTCCGGTCTGCAAGCGACAACCACCATCGTGCAGTCGCTGCTCGCGTCCGGCCAATCCATCGTTGCCTATGGCGATATGTATGGCGGAACGTATCGTCTGTTCGAGCGGGTCTTCAAACCATGGGGGCTGACGGTCCACTATACGGATGAGAATTCTCCAGAGGCGTTCGCGAAACTCGTCGATGAGACAACCCGCTTGGTTTGGCTGGAAACGCCCACCAACCCCATGCTGCGGCTGTTGGACATTCAAGCGATTGGCCAGGCGGTCAAAGACCGCGCCGCACGGTTGGGAACTTCGCTCTCCTTTGCTGTCGATAACACGTTCGCTTCGCCCGTTTTGCAGCAGCCGCTGTCTTTGGGCGCAGACATCGTTGTCCATAGCACCACCAAGTACATCGGTGGGCACAGTGATTTGATCGGCGGTGCCGTCATCTGCAAAACATCTCAGCAGATGGAGCCGATCCGCTTTACGCAAAACGCGGCCGGTGGCGTTCCCGGAGCGTTCGATTGCTTCTTGATGCACCGTGGCATTAAGACGTTGGCATTACGCATGGAAGCCCACAGCAAGAATGCCCAGTGTGTTGCTAAGTGGGCCGCCGGGCAGGACAAGCTTGAACGCGTGATTTACCCAGGTCTAGATTCACATCCTGACTACGATCTTTGCACCCGGCAGATGGCGTCTCCGGGAGGGATGGTTTCCATTGTTGTCCCAGGCGGTTTCGATGGCGCCACCTCGTTTATGTCATCAACGCAAGTCTTCTCCTGTGCGGAGAGCCTCGGCGGCGTTGAATCGCTGTGCAACCATCCCGCCATCATGACCCATGCGTCCATACCTTTGGAACGTCGCGAGGAGTTAGGCGTTGTCGATGGACTCGTACGGCTTTCCGTCGGTGTTGAAGATGTGGATGATCTGATTGCCGACCTGGATCAGGCGTTGGCCGCCGTTCCCAGCGCCAAAACGGCAGCCCGCTGACACTCGGAAGCGCGCCGTAATCTCGCCCAAAGGTTCAACAAGCGCATAAAAACAAGACCGCCGCGGTTCGAGATCTCGGACCGCGGCGGTTTGATGTTTAGTCAGGCGACCAAAGTTCACCTGAGCGTCTTTTTACTCTGCCAGGCTATTGCGTAGGGCCCAGCAGCATTCGTTCTTCTTCTTCCTGAATGATAATACGCGGAGTCACCATCATCATCAGGCTTTGTGTTTCACGGCCGATGGCCACGTTGCGGAAGAGCCGATTTACATACGGCACTTTGCTCAGCAGTGGGACGCCAAATTCGTTGCGACCTTCGGAAAGTCGCTTGATGCCACCTAGCAACACGGTTCCGCCATCGGGCACGCTGACCGTTGTACTGACCGTGATGAAGCTGAACGTCGGCAGCTGAACCGTGGTCGCGGACTGCGAGTTGATGGTGGTGTTGTTGTTGCCAGCCAGTAGATCATTGGCGGATGGTGCCGCAGCGGCTTCCGTGGTGGTGCCATCAAAGCTGAACTCGTTGACTTCTTCAATCGTGCTGAAGAACGGCACGACTGACATCCGCACAAACCGACGATCTTCACTGGCCACGGCATTGACCGTCAGGTGCGTGCCTTCGTTCAGCACGGCGACAATCGGTTGTTGAGCCGCGGAGAAGTCGCCGACAACCGGGATAATACTAATCACAAACGGCGTTTGCGATGTATCACTGATCGTCGCGGATTGACCGTTAAACAACGTCACTTTGGGAGCTTGTAGCACATTGCTGCGCCGATCTCCCTGGCTGGCTTCGATGAAGAAGTACGCCTCGAGGTCGCTCAAGATGGCAAAGCCCACCTGAGCACCAGCTCCCGGCTGGAATCCACCAAACTGCGGAATGGCCAACGGGAAGCTTCCCTGAGCCACCGGAATGTCCAGATCCGAGCTGAATACGCCAGGCATAGACATACCCACTGTGGCGGATGGACCGTGGTCGCGATCCTGAACATCACGCGCGGGGTTTCCGGCACCAACGTTGAAAGGAGGACCAGCGAACGCGGTCGCAGCGTCTTGCGGCCGACCAAACACTTGGAAGGGACGGTCTGTGTCATCATCGATATCGAAGTCGAAGTCGACGCCGATTCGCTCAAAGAAGTTGTCGTTGAGCGTGATGAAACGAACTTCAATCGTTACTTGCAGGTCCTGCAACCGGCGCAGCTGCTGGAGCAGGTCGGTAATCTCTTCATGGACTTCCTGAGTCTGGCTCACCACAAGGCTCAAGTTCGTATCGAACTCACGGATGGTGCCGCTTCCGCCCACGGCATCCCAGGAATATGGATGCACGGTGCTGGTGATCAATTGAATCAGGTCATCAAAGCTCGGCTGTGATGCGCCACCCAAGCCGCCCGGACCACCCGGGTTGTTGGCGTTGTTCAGTGGGTTGGCAAAACCAGCACCCGCGTTGGGCTGCAAGTTTGCCATCACAGCCGGATCAATTTCGACATTCCCGGCAGGATCGCCGTTAGCGGCCAGCAATCCAGACATCGGTGATGGTCGGAAGGCATTCGCGCCCACGCCCGCATTCTCATACGCTTGGCGAATGAAACTCGGCAGGCCCATTTCTGGGCTGGGGAGGAAGTTGGGAATTGGAATAACCAAGTCCGCGACGTTATACGTTTGTGTATAGACTTCCCCGTCACGAAGCTGCTCGCTGGTGATCTTGAGGACTTCATCCTTAATCACGTAGTCTAACCGCAGCGGTTCGAGCACGAGATTCAAGGCACTCTTGAGCGAAACCTCCGTCGCCAGCTCGACCTGAATCGGCGTCGCTGAAGTCACGCCTTCCATCCCCAACCCTTGCGGGTCGAGATGGATATTCACTTCGGCCAAACGGCCGAGGTAGTCAATGACTTCCGAGAGCGGAGCATTGGTGAACCGCAACGAAACCGGCGTGCGGAGCTTCTGCTCGATCTCGATTTCCCGTTCGCTGCGAACGCGCTCAGCAGTGCTCAACGCAGCGCGATTGCGAGTGAGTGCATCCCATTCGGGGGCATCTAGGAACTTGATGGGACTATTATCATCAAATGGGATCGACGAATCGTTAACGTTGTCAATTGCAGCCATGAAGCCGTCTTGAGAAGCCCGGCGAATGTCCTGATTCACCGTAATGCTGCGAATCAAGCGTGACTGCTCCATCAGTTGCTGAACGATTGGCTCTCGCGGCGCCATGTCACGGGCACGGCGAGCGATCAGCTCCGCTTCCGCGAAGCGTTGCTGATCCATCAGGTTGTTGTAGTCATTGACCAGAGTGGCCAGTCGCTGCTGGATTTCGACCTTTTCAGCCCGTTCACGATCGATCTCAGCCAGGACGGCACGGTTCTGATCGTCGAGTTGAATTTGCGGTGCGTTTTCCTCGATGAAGCGGTGCAGCATGGCGATGTCGCCGTCAACGCGCCGTAGCAGTTGACCTTTGGAGTCGTCATCCAAAGGAGCTTGAGCGACACGAAACCGTGCATCCTCCAGCATGCGGAGAGACTCCCGCGGATAGACTTCCCGTCGCTCACGAGCCCGACGTTGGGTTTCAGCCAAGTCTGCGGAAACTTGCTGACGCAAAGCGGATGGTTCTGTCGCGCTAGGGGCTCCTTGTGGTCCGGAACCCAAGAGCGCCAGGCGTTCGTGGACTCGCTGTTGGCTGGCGGGGTCCAACCGATTGCTCATCGCTTGCAATTGTTGGTAAATCTGGCGAGCACGATTGGGATCATTCTGCTGAATCGCGGTCTCGGCTTGATTGAACAAGTCATAAGTTGCGTTGGCGCCCATGCCTGTGGCGGGAGCCGGTTGGTTTGGGAAGGTCAATCCTTGGACGGGTTGAACGCTCCCCTGACTGGAGCCTTGATAGACGGCCTGATTTGCATAGGGCGAGTAGTTTCCGCTGCCACCGGCCTGTTGAACTCCACCGCTTTGACCGAACGATGCCGCGGCTTGAACGGTGTTGTCATAGCGAGGTCCAGCCTGGCTGGCGAAATTGCCGGGGTATGCGCCTGGCTGATTCTGCTGAGTATTTTTCCCGCGTGCCTGAGCGATCTGGCTCAGCATCATCTCCGGGTTGCGTTCGTAAGGGCTGAAGACGACATTCATCGACTTCACGGAGTGCGCCAGACTTTCGGCTTCATCAGTGGCGCCCCATTTCAACAGCCAATCGCATTGCTCAAGCAAGTGCGTTGCGTACTGTCGACGGAAGGCCTCCGTATTGCCGGCTTGCGCCTGATTTTCCATCAAGCTGGACTGCATATTGACGGCGTCTTCAATCTTGC
The DNA here is from genome assembly GCA_028066245.1 of Pirellulales bacterium. Classification (GTDB taxonomy): domain Bacteria; phylum Planctomycetota; class Planctomycetia; order Pirellulales; family S012-138; genus CALJLD01. The sequence goes on from JALCBR010000008.1 coordinate 78,535, forward strand.
GAGGCGTATCGCCAAAGGCGCCATACTGTACGCCGCGCGACTTCGCTTGATTGACGTACTCCTGTGCCCGCCGCGTGTCGCCCACGGCCAGCCACTTTCGGGCTTGCAAGAGGAGCTGGGCGTCGGTGGACGCCATGTTTTGGTTCATTTGCGGCTGTGACCCCATTGGTCCCGTTTGCTGAACGGGGGGGTTGCCGTCTCGCCCACGGCCGGACGCCGTGAACGGATCTGACTGCGGAGTGGAGTTTCCACCCAGAAAGTTCGGCAGTTGGCCGACGACCGATGATGCGGTCAGGGATTCGATTGCCGCATGGTTGGCGGGAGCCGCCCAGCCGACGGCCGTGCTGAGACCCACCGCCAATGCAGTGCAACCGCTGAGGAAAATTCGAGAAGTCTTCAAAGCGGTCTCCTTTTTGGCTCCATCACGTTCCCGCCGGCGAACACGACGTTGAGTTCGCCCGCACTCCATTGCCCGTTCAACTTCAGTTGATCGCATTACGAACAGTCCTTGGTTTCGAACTCCCCCAGTCCTTGGCATGCCGATACCGAATTCAACTCAGCATCGGCGACTCCGACGGAGTATCCCCACAAACGTGCCCGCTCACTCGCGCAAGCGCACGTTGAAGGGGACCACCCGCGCGGTCCGTGATCCTCGGCTGAATTGAAGGGTAGAAGAGAGGCGGTTAAATACTGAGCACACTCAGCCCGGTCAAGAGCAATCACCAACAAAGAACAAAGGAAAGTGCAAACTGGCCGTTGATTGCAAAAATGCCGTGAAACTTGAGAAAACACACAAGCACGGCAGGGTTGAGGTGCCAACAAGATCAAACACAGACGATGCTGTGTGCAGGATTGCACATCAGGCACACCCTGTTGATGATCAAGCTTGGAAGACTGGATCAGCGTGAAAGTTGGTTGTTGGTGATCAACATCCTCAAAGCTAAGCTCTTGAGGATGCAGTCATGCAAGAAGTGATGACAATCATCGCCCTTGCGATTTCCCCGAAGCGTAACCCACCTGGCGAGAAAAAATGTCTGTTTCTCCTTCAACTCAGCAGCACCGGGAACAAGCACCACAGCAGCTTTCCTGTGCTGTCGTTACAGTCAGCGATTCCCGAACACTCGAATCTGACACCGGCGGTAAGGCGATTGTCGACCTCTTGGAGTCAAGCGGGCACAAAGTCCTCAGGCGGGAAATCATTCCTGATGAACCTGAGAAGATGCGAGAGCTCATCCAGCAATTGGCGACAACTGCAGGGAACGACGCTGTCTTAATGACCGGTGGCACAGGTGTGACATCGCGCGACCAAACGTACGAGACAGTCTCAGCGCTCCTTACCAAGCACATTCCCGGGTACGGCGAGTTGTTTCGCCAGTTGAGTTATGCGGAGATTGGGCCGGCGACAATGCTAAGCCGCGCAACGGGTGGATTGATTGGGAATTGCGTACTGCTGACAATGCCTGGTTCACCTGCGGGCGTTCGGCTCGCTATGGAGAAAATCATCTTGCCGGAGCTTCCACATCTTGTCCGTGAAGCACGGCGCTAGGCCTTATTCGGCGGTTGTTGGCGAAGTGTAGCGGGCTCAGCAGCACCGCTTGAATGAAGATTCTTCACTCACAACCGAATTGACCGCGTCCCGCTTAACTCGCCCGAAAAACTCGACAAATCTCCTGCTTATGAAACCGAATTCCACTCATGGCTTCCCGCCAAGGAGGTTTCTCAGATCATTCCCAGAGGTCCGTCAGTACTGAGTTATCGCAGTCGTATGGGGACTTCGCATCGGCGTTGATCAGCCTCCGTTGGGTCACACGAACGATCAGGTGATGAGCACAGCACCCGCGAACTTGGGGTAAGGTTCATTCGTTTCCTTGACGAGAATAAGGATTCTGACCTATGAGAAAATCACGTTCCATCATGGCGCAAATCTCGCTGGCTTTCTGCATGTCCCTTGCCTGGGGGTTCTTTGCCGGAGAGATACAC
>JALCBR010000110.1 GCA_028066245.1 Pirellulales bacterium
CCTCAAGGCTATGGCAAGGCAGGAGGATGGTCAGGTGCTCGTAGTTCATGTCGCTACGAGATGGCTGCAATGGAAATTCATGGGACGGCCTTCGCGCGCAATCGGGAAACGCACCTGCACTAGGGTATCTACTGGCCAGACCACCGTCGATAGTCTGGATTGATTGCAATGCGGTTCAAACAACCAGCATTCCCACCGCGCAAGAAGAAACGCCGACGAGCGCTGGACGGCGCGCCGGCGTTTCCTCGTGTTTCAAGCACAGTGCCCAGGCGAATGAGCACCAGCAAGAGAGACTGAATCTTTGAGGCAAGGCTTTCTGCTGACCTCTTGGAGTCAGTCGAATTATTGCCCACCACCGTCTCCGGTGCCACCATCACCAGCATCGCCGCCTCCAGCGCCACCATCACCGGTTCCCCCGTCTCCGGCACCGGCGTCACCGCCGTCTCCGGCACCGCCATCACCAGCATCACCGGTGCCGGCATCACCACTGTCTCCGGTTTTGTTATCACCAGATTTGTCATCACCAGAGCCGCTATCGCCAGCGTCGCCTTTTGTTCCTGATGCGCCGCTCGTTCCGTCAGCGTCCTTCTTAGTTTCATCGCCACAGCCGACAAACATGCCGACAGAAAGCAAGACCGCCAAAAGACCTAACTTTTTCATCGGTAAAGCTCCAATATATGTGGAATTGCTCTGAGAAATTAAAAAGCGCCAGCGACATCACGCCGCTTGGCGCTTCCTATGCGCGAATGGGCCGACGTCTCTCGCCGAACCAATGACACACGTTCAAATGTCGGTTGCAGGGAATAGGCCAAAAGCCTGACCTGACAACGGATGGAAAGCTACGCCATAGGATGGGCGTCACTTACTTGGCTGCGCCGTCACCAGCATCTGCACCACCAGCATCGCCAGTGCCGCCTGCCGCTCCTGATCCGCCGCCTGCTGCGCCGGTTGCACCTGCGTCCTTCTTAGCTTCTTCGCCGCCGCAGCCGACAAACATTCCGACGGAAAGCAAAACCGCAAAAAGACCTAACTTCTTCATCGTTCAAGCTCCAAATATGGGACTTACTGGGAATAACCAAAAAGCGCCAGCGGCATCACACGACTAGCGTTTTCTGTGCAAAATTGGATGACACCTTTGCCGAACCAATTTCAAACCTCTCAAATGTCAACTTGCGAGGAACGGCCAAACAACCATCAAGCGACCGGCCTCTTCATCAAATCACACCTTTTCGATCTATCGAATGTGTGCTGCTGTCGAGTGGACGACCGAGTGGCCACCCGACGATACTTGATCCAACGCAAACTGGAATATTCCCCACTTATTTGGGAAATCGTCCGATTTCTTCTCCGAACGGCCCCTTGTATGACGTGCCATGACGTGGTTTTCAAGTGCCTGATGAAAATTCAAATCAATTGGCGATCGCATTTGTGAACCTCAGCTCAAGCTGTTAGCTGTTCGACACGACTGCCTATTTCTGAGAGCATTGGGGGGAGAACATAGGGAATTCCCTGCCCAATCTCGTGAATCTGGTAAAACGCGACAGCAAATAGGGAATAAAACCCGCGTTCAAGGGTCACACTACCGGGCGATTCATGAACAGAGCAGTTCCAGATTCAGACAGCTCCGCCCCGGGACGGGCTGCCAGTGGAAAATCCATGCAGCACTTGGGCGGTGATGCGATTGTTGGGATTGATGCAGATGCTGACATGGCCGCTCAAAAGACCGGCACGGAGATTGACGCAGCAACGGCACAGAATGATTCAGAATCGCTGAGAATTGAACAACTCGTTGAAAGCCACTATGCCGAGATCTACCGCTATGCCTTTCGCTTGGCGGGCAACTCGGCGGACGCTTCAGACCTGACTCAACAAACATTTTTGAACGCGCACAAAAATCTGCTTGCTTTGCGAGAGGCTGCCAAAGCCCGCGGGTGGTTGTACGCGATCTTAAGAAACACGTTTTTGAAGTTACGGCGAAAGAGATCGCCACTTTCAGCTGGCAACCTGGAGCTGGAAGTTGACAGTCTGCCTGACCCGGTCCTGACAGTCAGCCAAAAATCCATCGACCTTGATCCTGAGGAGTTGCAATCGGCTCTGTTGGACCTGCCTGATGAGTTTCGAGCCGTGATCCTGATGTTCTATTTCGAGGAATTGTCCTATCGTCAGATCGCGAGCGAACTGAAGATCCCAGAGGGAACAGTCATGAGCCGACTTTCACGAGCTAAAGGGCACTTGAGAAAGCGGTTAAGTCGAGCATTGTAGTTCCGCAGGCGTCCTATATTGCCAGGCAGCTCAAGATGAACTTTTCGAAAACGATGGCAATTCGTACAACACCGGTTGAATTCATCTCCTGATGTGGCCGTTGAGCTCAACAGCGAACGCATTGGTCGGACACGCATGAATCCTGACGATCAACTGACTGAACTTGATTCCGTTCCGCTCTGGCGATTGGCCGATGCCCCGGCTGTCGCAAATGATGAGCATGCGCGGGATCTGCAGGCAAAGATTCACGCGTGGGACCAAAAGATCGTGGAACACCTGCGTGATGATGTCTCGCCGCCGCCGGAACTCAAGTCGCAAATTTTATCGGCAGTCACCCGGGCGAGTGAAGATTCTGAATTGAGTGACGAGCGCAGCTCCTTGATTTCAGGGTCATCTGAGATCGGTGGTATTGATATGTCAGATACACCGGTCGCCACGATTGACCAGCAAAAGAGATCTCCCTCGCGACACCTGGTGAATCGGTGGACCATGGGCGTTGCTGCGGCGGTTTGCTTGGGATTGATCGCGCTCGGCTTGAGTTTCATCTTTAATCAAGACCACGATCCACTCCGCGTGATGGATATCATTCACGAGGTGGAAGCCAGCGTGAGTCAAGACCCTGTCTTCCTGGAAGTGGCGCGGCAGGGCAAGCCTCCGGAGGGAATGGGCGTGCCGACGCAGTATTTGGCCGAGGACTCCAAAGGTTTTCGCATACCGGGCGAATTGTTCGGTTCGCACGTTGTCGCTCATGACTTGCGGCTCGGATCACCGGTGGTGCGGTTGTTTGTCATCCGAACGGATGAGGAGATCCAGCCCGATCTTGTGATCGGAGGCCCGCCTCACAATCCACAGTCAGACACCAACGGACGCTGCATTGGAGCTTGGCACTCCAAGGACAGACGCCTGGTTTACGTGTTGATGGTTCACGGCGATAAGAATGACTATCGTCGGTTGGTTCGCCACCGCGTCGCCGCGTAGTTGACGAAAACGCTTTCGCGGCCGGTTGTGTTAATGCGGAAAATTGGGCCCCGCTGGGCTGCACCTCCGGTAAGAATCTCTGTAGCGATTGTGCTGCCTTGCTGCGCATCCGACATCGTGAAATCGCGCACGGTATGATCCATGCGGGATTTGCGGCATTTCACAGAGCGGCACTTCATTGACCGCATCTGACGGCAACCTAGAGTTGCAGTGGTTGCACGCCGGGGATAGGCGAGTAGCGACGGTTGAACCAACGGGACACGGTCGCTGGACGCGCATGGCCGCAGGCGGCAATCTTGGCAAGTTGTACCCCGATGCATGAAGCACGTGGAGACACCGAGGTGACTTCCTCCAACGTACAAGACTCCCCCTCAGGCGCTAAGAATGCCGCAGGGGCAAAAACGGATGAACGGCTTGATAGCCTGCTGCGCCGAATCTCTGAATTAACCGGGGAATCGGTGGCTGCGGCCGGCGTCTCCCCCCCACGGACGGAGTCCGCTCCTCCACCCCGTCGAACGGAAGTTCGCGGTGCGGATAACGGCTACACCAGCGAGGAGGTCGAGGAGCAGCATCTTGCTCGGGAGGTCCAGCAGTTGCGGGCTTCGCTCACGCAGTCACAAGACGGTGCCGATTCCTCCCCGCCGCCAGAACCGCTCGCCAGTAGCGAACCCGCCCCCGCCAAAGTTGAAGCTTCGGACAAGCCCTTGCCGGACTCGTTGGCTGATTCCGGTTTTCTTCCCCGCGAACCGCGCAGCTTTCGCGAGTCTGGGCTGACCGAAAGCCAAGTTGAAGAGTTAGTGCTTAAGTTTTTGTTGTCGCTGGGGATGGCTTCCGGACGTGAGGTTAGCGATCAGATCAAGTTGCCCTTCAACATGGTCGATGATCTGCTCACGCAGATGAAGAAAGACCAATTGGTCTTCTATTACGGCACTGCGCCAATGAACGACTACGTCTATCAATTGACGGACAATGGTCGTGATCGCGCCCGACGATTAAACATGGACTCGACCTACTTCGGGTCTGCTCCGGTCGATCTCAATGACTACATCGCCAGCGTCGCGGCGCAATCGATGACCGACCAGCATCCCACGGAGCAGGATCTGAATCGCGCCTTCAGCGATTTGTTGATCAACAAGAATATGCTGCGTCGGTTGGGCCCGGCGATCAATTCAGGGCGTGGGTTGTTCCTGTATGGCGCGCCGGGTAACGGAAAAACCAGCATCGCTGAGCGCGTCACGGTCGCCTTTGGTTCCTTGGTTTGGATTCCCCGCGCAATCGTCGTTGATGGGCAGATCTTGCGGCTCTTTGACCCCATGCACCATGAGGAAGTGCCGCTTTCTCCCCATGAGGGTTTGCTTGAGGACCACCAGATCGACAAGCGTTGGATTCGCATCACACGGCCGACGATCGTCGTCGGTGGTGAGCTAACCATGGACAACCTGGAAGTCACACTCAACACCACCACCGGCGTCTGCGAGGCACCATTCCAACTCAAGAGCAACTGCGGAACTCTGGTGATCGACGACTTTGGACGTCAGAGGATGAGCACGGACGAATTACTCAACCGCTGGATTGTTCCACTGGAAAAACGGTATGACTTCCTCAACTTGCCCAATGGCAAGAAGATCCAGGTGCCGTTTGATCAATTGATCATCTTCTCCACCAATTTGGAACCCAAGCAGCTGGTGGATGATGCGTTCTTGCGGCGGATTCCTTACAAGATTGAAGTCACCGATCCCAGCGAAGAGGAGTATCGCGAGCTATTCCGGTTGATGGCCAAGCTGCTGAAGATTCCACACGAAGAAGGGGTTGTCGATCATTTGATTACAAACCACTACCGTGCCAACAACCGCCCGTTCCGTTGTTGCCAACCGCGCGATTTACTATTGCAAATTCGCAATTACTGCTTCTACACGTCGCAAGAGCCCAAGATGACCAAAGAGTTCATGGACCTAGCGGTCGAAAACTACTTTGCCGTCATGTAAGGCTCGCCCTCTTCGGTGCCACGAAGCGTAAATCTCCTTGGGGTTTGCCCTGCGGTTGATATGCCAACGTCGTCCTAGCATCGTCCCCGTGATGACTTTCTTGGCGAGCCGGCGGTCTCAGTGATAGACTAAGGTTCTCTCATCGCGCGCATTGGATGCTTTCAACTCGTGCGCAGGGACGGAGTCTCGCTGACCAACTTAGTTCGCCGCATGTCTCACCAGCCGTTGAACAACGACGGATCTCCTTCTGTCGCCCAGCCATCGACCGAGCGGGGTGACGGTTCGGGAAATAGCCGCAGTGACCGCCGTCGGCGTCGCGCGGATCGATTGGCTTCACGCAACGCCGAAGCGACCGAAGCCAGCGCTGAGGATGAAGCGGACAGTTCAGAGGCAAGGCTCGGCGGCTCCATCTTGCGATCAATGCCGCCCTGGCTGGTCAGTGCTGTTTTCCACCTGATGCTGCTTTTGATTCTGGCGTTCATCTGGTTGGCCCGTCCGGTCACCAACCAAAGGGCGGTGCTTGCTATCTCGGAGGTGACGGATTCCCCGTTGAACCTGGATGACACCGGCGATGTCCAATTCGACCTCGACCTGCCGCGTGACAATCCGACCTTAATCCAAGACTTGCCTCGGATTGATGATCCATTTGCTCAGCCGGAGTTGCCGCAGCTTGACGTGCCTAGCCCCGTATCCATTGCGCCTGCGGCACAAATCTCCCTGGCGTTGCAAGGCCGCAGTGAAGGCGCCCGCCAAGAATTGCTGGGAAAATACGGTGGAACCCGAGAGAGCGAAGAAGCGGTGCGACGCGCTCTGGTCTGGCTCGCCCGCCAACAAAAGCGTGACGGCAGTTGGTCGCTTCGCGGGCCATTTTCCAAGGGCGTCACAGGCGCGGATTCTGAGCCTGCCGCAACAGCCATGGCGTTGCTGGCGTTTCAAGGGAACGGCAACACCCATACCAAAGGCAAATTCAAGCAACAGGTTGCCGATGGAATCCAATGGCTCTTGGAATACCAAGATCAGTCGGGAGCGTTTCCCATCGCCAGCAGACATGACCAGTTCTACACGCAGGGCCTGTGCACAATCGCATTGTGTGAACTGTACGGTATGACGCATGACAGCGCCTTGCGGGCACCCGCGAAAGCGGCCGTGGATTTCTGCGTCCGGACGCAAGCCAATTCCGGCGGCTGGCGATATGGCATGGTTAATGGGCGATCCCAAGAGACGGATCTTTCCGTCACCGGCTGGATTGTGATGGGGCTGCAGAGTGCCCGGATGGCCGGTCTTGATGTGCCTGAGGATACTCTGGACAACGTTTCCCGTTATCTGAACGGCAACTCGGAAGACTTTGGTGGCCGACGCTATGCGTATTTGTCAAATGACAGCTACACGCCTGCGATGACGGCCGAAGGGCTCTTGTGCCGACAATACCTCGGTTGGCCGCGCAGTGACGACCGCTTGCAGGACGGCGTCAAGTATCTCGTCTCTCGGCGGAACCTTCCCAGTTGGGCGCGCGGGAAGCGAAACGTCTATCACTGGTATTACGCCACTCAAGTTATCCACCACATGGAAGGCGACTCCTGGACAACCTGGAACGGAGTGATGCGTGACCTGCTGGTCGATCACCAAATACTATCCGGCAAAGAGGCCGGAAGCTGGGATCCTGCCGGGGACCAATGGGGTTCCAGCGGCGGGCGGCTCTACGTGACATGCCTGTCCGTCTATATCCTGGAAGTCTATTACCGCCATTTGCCGTTGTATTCCAACGTCCGACTACCGTGGCCTAGCGGGTGACTACGCTTTCTTCATCCCGTGCTTTGCATGGCCGCCGCCAGCGCATTGACGCTCAACAGAATCAGCGCATGCCATTTGTCGGCGTCGCCGTTTTGATTGGATTGGGCGTTTCGCCAGCGGCGCAAGAGCTCAACCTGTAGTGCGTTGATCACGTCGGTGTCCGGGTTGCGTTCTCGGATTGACTGCTGGATCACGGGATTGTTATCGAGAAGCTGATCCTGGCCGGTGATCGCCAGCACGGCTTGTTCCGTTCGGTTGAATTCTTCCTCCAAACGTTGGTGCAAGTCAGCGCCGTCATCATCCAGATACCAACGACCGACCGCCAGGCGGGCGCGAGCCATCTCCTGCTGAGCGTTATCAATGAACGCCCGAAAGGAGCCGGAAGAGGAATAGGCCCCCTGGCACATGGCAAGCCGAGCCTCGTCCGAGAGCACGGCCTCTTTGAATGCTCCGCCGATGCCGAACCAGCCGGGCGTGTTGTAGCGCATCTGCGTCCAAGCGAACACCCAAGGGATGGCGCGCAGATTGCCAAAGCGGATCTCACCACCCGAACGCGAGACCGGCCGCGACGCGATGGGCAACTCACCAATGTGCAAGACCGGCGAACGCTCCACATACAACGGCCAAAAGTCCGGGCTATCAATCAGATCTCGGTATGCCGTCCGCGAATGACTTGCCAAGCGGTCCATCAGTGGCTGCATCTCGGCAGCGTTGACGTCATCAGCAGGCGATTCCGCAGTTCCCTTTTTGGCGGTTGCCAGGATCATGGCATTGGTGATTTGTTCCAGGTGCCGGTGCGCAAGTGCCGGCATCGCGTAGCGGAACGAAATCACCTCGCCCTGTTCAGTGAAGCGAATGCGGCCGTTCCGGCTGGCTGGAGGACTTGCCAAGATCGCCCGATGGGCTCGTCCACCACCGCGAGCGACCGTCCCACCGCGACCGTGGAAAAATCGGAACGAGACCTCAGCTTGCCGGCATGCCTGGGCGAGCTGATCCTGCGCACATTGCAGTCGCCAATTCGCCGCCCAATATCCGCCGTCCTTGTTGCTATCAGAGTAGCCGAGCATGATTTCCTGAAAGTTGTTTCGGCCGGCCAACTGTCCCGCGTAGGCCGGTTCCGCAAACAACGCCCGCATGGTGCCTGCTGCCCGGTCGAGGTCATCCACGGTCTCGAACAACGGCACAACATCCAACGGACAACTCGCTCGGCCTTCGGTGATCGTCCACAGGCCTGCTTCTCGCAACAGGATCAGAACTTCCAACAAGTCGCTCACGTCGTGCGCCATGCTGACGATGTATGACCCGACGGAATCAGGCTCTTGGGCGATGGCCGTCGCGAGCGCATGCAGCGTTTCCAGCACCTGAGCGGATTGCGCTGAGAGCTTCGCGCCGCGAGCCAGCAGCGGACGGGCGGTTTGCAGCTCTCTGCGCAGAACATCCCGCCGTGCAGATTCGTCAAGCTCCGCGTAGTTGGCATACACGCCAGAGAGATGCAGCAGTTCTGCCACCACCCGTTCATGCACTCGGCTATCCTGGCGAACGTCCAACGCGGCGAGATGAAACCCAAACGTCTCCGCCCGGATCACCGAGTCCGCCAGCGGGCCACGCCGGGCCGCTTCTTCGAGTCCGGCGTGTTGCAAAGCTCGCTGCAACGTTTTCAAGTCGGCGCAGAATCGCTCGCTGGTGTACTCAACGTCGCCCAGCCGGACCAGCATATGTCGTAGCTTGACGCGGAACGGTTCATGCTGCAAATGTCGAGTCAGTTGCGGATCGATCAATCGTTCTTCATCGTCTTTGCGAATCGAATCCAACAACCGCTCATCGATGGGAACACGTTTGCCTGAGATACTCAGATCTCGCCGCAATTGCTCCAGTGCTTCCGTATGCCTGGCGATGGCTGCATCCCGCATCTCAGCCAACGCGCGGCGTGTCAACTCCGCGGTGACGTTCGGGTTGCCGTCCCCATCGCCTCCAATCCACGTGCGATATCGCAGGAAGACCGGTAAGGGAGGATCTTCCCCATAATAGGTTTCGATCGCCCCGGACAAGTCATGGTAGAGCCCCGGTGCCGCGTCCCAGATTGTCCCGGCCAGGTAATGGATGCCGTTGCGCACTTCATCGATGACTTCAAGCCGCTTTGAGCGGACTTCATCGGTTGCCAACAACAGCGCCAAGGTTTGCCGTAGCGAACTCTCGGCGAAACGACGTTCCGCCGGGGTAGCGCTCTCAATATTGTTGGCTTGCAGCAAGTCAGCCACGCGGGCTTGCTTACGAATCACGCTCCGCCGTCGCGATTCCGTTGGATGTGCCGTGAGCGTGGGAGAAATGTCAAGCGACGCAATCGTCTGCAAGAGACTTGTCAGCGACACACCGTCCCTGGCAAGTTTGCCAATGGCTTCCGCCAGCGATTCCGGGCGGGGAGCTTCTGGCGTTGCCGACCACTCGCGATTCCGGTTCACCCGCACGATATGCACTTGCTCCGCTTTGTTGCGGAGGTGGAAGCGGATGGTCAGCAGCTTGAGCACGGCATGGATGTCTGCCGCTCCCAGTTCTTGCAGTAAAGCGTCCGGCTGGCCCGTTTGCAACATCGCGGGAGTCAGCGTGCGCAGACGGTCAAGCACGCTCTGCGCGGCGCCCGTCTCGACTTCATCGAGCCGGGCGTTGAGCCATTGAATGTCGTTTGAAAGCGGCGAATTCATCGCAAGCCGATCTCTCACATCAGCGTTCATCGCCGAAGCTCTCAAGATCGCCGGCGGGAACTCCAGCTCTGGAAACGTGGCGTCTTAGGCGGATTACCGCCGGATCACGGGTGGTTACTTCGCGGCGGCGTACCGCTCTGCGACAGCATTCCAATCGATGACGTTGAAGAACGCTGAGATGTAATCCGGACGGCGGTTCTGATAGTTCAAGTAGTAGGCGTGTTCCCAGACGTCCAGTCCAAGAATGGGCGTACGGCCTTCCATCAACGGAGAATCTTGGTTGGGTGTGCTCTCGATGATGAGCTTTCCGCCATCAACGGAGAGCCACGCCCAGCCACTGCCGAATCGCGTCGCGGCAGCGTTTGAGAACTGTTGTTTGAAGTCGTCAAAGCTTCCAAACGTACTCTCGATGGCCGCAGCCAAATCACCACTAGGCTGCCCGCCACCAGACGGACACATCACGGTCCAAAACAATGTATGATTTGCGTGTCCGCCACCATTGTTCCGCACAGCCGCGCGTTTGGCTTCCGGGACGGCGTTCATATTGCCAATCACCTGCTCAATCGGCTGGCTGTCCAGTCCCGTTCCCTCCAGCGCGGCGTTAACTTTGGCCACATAGGCGGCGTGATGCTTATCGTGATGGATCTCCATTGTCCTGGCATCAATATGAGGCTCCAGGGCGTCAAACGCATACGGTAGGTCGGGCGTTGTGTATGGCATCTGATAAACTCCTATGTAGTGTGCAATCTTGAGATTGCGAAGTTCGCAAGGATGAGTTTTGCCACGGAAGAGCCGCTCAACGGACTCGCGCGCTGAGAGAACGCCTGTGAGCTTAGCGAATTGCATGGCGCTGGACAATGAGCCGGCGTGCCGGGTACGGGGGCCCAGCGATGCCAGGCATGTGGGTCAAAGATTCTGACCAGCATTTTTTACGTATGCGGACTGATCTCGCTATGTCACAGGATCCATCCAACTTAGAACGCGGTGAAGCAAATTGTGCTGAGATCGCCAAAGCCAAGTTTGTGGGCACTCCGCCGGTGCTCCACGACGCGGGAATTGTCTGGCCGAGCGAGCTGGGGGTCGGCTCGCTCGCGGATTTGATGACCGCCGTGCGCAGCAAGAAGGCGAACTCGTTTTCCACCCTGCAAGGCATGTTGGGTCCGCAAAAGTTGATTGCGGTCACTCCAGCACACGGACTGGAAGATTCCAACTCCTCCGCGGCCGAGCGCGCACGGTCTGTCGTACGCGCAGTTCTCTCAGCTCATCGACCTAGGCTGATTGTCTGTTGTTCCACACTCCGCGTCCAACAATCGCCCAATTTCCGGGAAGCGGACGTTGCAAGCGAGTGCCTCACCGATAGCTCCCCCGAGAAGAAGTTCGCAGTCACTTGGGGAACTTCTCTGACGAATGCTGACGGTCAAGCAATCCAGTTTGATCGTCCGGAACAATCGCCAGATTTGCGACAGGCTGATCGATTTGAACAAGCTGAGTGGTATGTCACGGCCGCGCCTTGGACAACATCCGCCAAGACTCGTTTGGTGTCTTCGCCGTACCCGATCATTGTGCGACAGGAATGTGACGTCCGCGGAATCCCCCTTGTTGCCATGGGGGTTGTGCGCTGGAGCGCCGGCCAGAGACCATCAGCGGAGTTGACCGATTATCGCGCGAGCAAGTCCGGCGTGAGAAAACTCGGCCGAATGCTGCGCTGGGCGGTCAAAAACCGAGACGCCATGCGGGAAACCGCCAAGGCGGCGGAGGACGACCTGATCGCGGCCGATAAACTCGCAGCAGCCATACGATTGTTGACTACCACCGGTTCAATGGGAGAAGACGTGTGACGCCTGGCGGGGCGGCTCAGTCAGACGCTTCCGGCGGCTCATACTCGTATTCTTTCCACCGGATTGGTCGCCGTGCCGGCTCGATGCGGAGCATCACCTCGCCGTTTTGAAAGAGACGCACAGTACCGTCCGATTCGCTGACCGCGACGGCAATCGCCTTGCTGGCATGGCTGATTGCCGCGGCCGCCCAATGACGTGACCCCAACCCTTTGGAAAGTGTGATGGCTTGCGCGGAGGCATCAATGTACCGGCACGCCCCCAAGATGATACCGTCAGAACTAATCACAAAAGCGCCGTCCATCTGAGCGATCTCTTTCACGCCTTCTCGGACGCGAGCGTTTCTTAAATCTCGCTCTTTGCGGTTGTAACCTTTGACAGGATCAAATCCTTGGGGATGGCTCAGCGAGAGGACCTTGCGTTGATCGCCCACAACAAAGATGGTGCCAACGGGCTTGCCTTCCCGGCCTTCGCGGCCAATCTCCACGGCCAGGTTGACGACGGATTGCAGCGTCTCTAACGGAACACTGGTTTCAAGCTGCCGCAAGTCACGGACCGTCAATCGGCCGAGATGTTCCTTCAGCGTGATGATGCTCAACGAATCAATGCCGCCGGACTCAAACGCTCCGAACAGCGCGATGACATTCGAGCCAGTGTGCAGCATGTCCTCGGCGGCGGCCTCAAGCAGACCTTGTGAGAGCTTGTCGTGCACGGACGACTTGGGCATGTCAATGGCCACGGCGCTCAGCCCGGCCTCTTCAGCGCCTTCCAGCAACTCCGCCGAGTCTGCGGCCATCACGACCGGAATATCCCCAGCTTTGGCAGCGATCTCGTCCCAGTCCGTGGGGGCTTCGATCAGCACCAAAATAGCTTGCGCTTGAACCGATGGAATCAGCCGCAACGCAACATCAAAAAGCTCGGCGAAATTCCCGGCAAAGCGCAAGGTCTTTTTCATGGGCAACCGAAGGCGGACATGGATGCGGGAAGAACCGACCGTCAACTGCTGGCTGGCTTCGACGAAAACCGAAAGGGGCACTGGTGCATCGTAGAAGCTTTTTTCACAGGCGACAACTAGATGCTGCGCCATTTGAACAATCACTGAGCTTTGGATCGCTCAGTAATCGGCGGAGCAAGCACGGACATCTTTACTTGGCGTCCGTTGGAACGAGGTTACGCGCTGATGCAGGCGATCGCATACCTATTGACTTGCGAACAAAGCTTACTTGTGCCGCGTCTCAAACCATCGCCATCAGCAGGCACGCTTTGCCTCTCATATCGTGTTTGAGCTGACGATCAATCAGGGGCGTGTGTTGCTTCGGTTGTGATTGTCGATGTTGGCAATTGGCGGAAGCTGGACTTTGCCAGGTGATGGCGCG
>JALCBR010000111.1 GCA_028066245.1 Pirellulales bacterium
TTTCTCGCGTGACGTGCCGCCGAGCCAGAAAGCCAGTCCGCGACTGTTGGCCGGCATCGCGCGGAAATCACAGGGGGCGCCTCCAGGTACAACCGCCTTCAAGCGGATTGTCGAGCTGCCTCCGTCTGTCTTAGTTTGCCCGTTGGTCAACTGAGCATTCGTCGTAGCCCCGTTTTGACCACGATGTGCGTCGTCAGGTGGTTGCGTTGTCTCGACCTCAACTGACACGCCTTGCACGCCGAGCAACGCCACAAGATGGCCCCCGGCGGAATAGCCAATTGCCCCCAGCCGCTGACGATCAACATTGTACTTCTCCGCATTTTTGTGGATGAAGCGAATAGCTGCTCGGCAGTCCTCAATCTGTGCCGGGAAGATGTGATCAGGCGCTAGCCGGTAGTTGATTGCGAACGCGACATGCCCACGCGAGGCGAGTTCCCGCGCATAGCCCATCAGTTGAGCCTTACTACCACTTCGCCACGCCCCGCCATGGACAACGAGTACCGCTGCGTGGGATCCGGCAGCCTCTGGCATGTAGACATCCATGAGGAGGTCATCCTCGCCACGAGTTACATAAACGACGTTCCGCTCGACGCGAATGTTTCGTTTTGCGGTAAGGTTCCGCAAGCGTTCACGGAGTTGCTGCGTGGTTTCTGGCGCCTGGTCAAAATGAGCGGAAGCGGAACTTTGCCAATCAGGCGCGACCATACCCTCAGGAAATCCGGAAGCTTTGGAGGATTGTTGGAGGGACATCAGCAAGAGAAGCAATGAGATCAGCGAAACGGCGCGCGACATGGATATTGCCTCATGAAAATGACAGCTCTTTTTCAGGCGGCCAATTGATTCGGCTCGCAAACGGCCCCACAGTTCGTCGGCAAGATTGATCGGCCTTGTTTCTTGACGTGCGGGATTGCCGCTTCAAATCATACCGCGCCCGATGGCTCCTGGCAGCAGGCGTCCGTCTCCCGCATTCCTCGTCGAACACGGGAGTCGACTGCCTGGCTCGACGAGTGGCAGTATTTCTAGCTGCAAGATTTTTCTTCCAGCGCCGTGATTTTATCGATACGAGCCTGATGTCTACCGCCATCGAACTCTGTTCCAAGCCATGTGCGAATCATGTCATCAATTGGCTTTTCGCCCAAGCGATCCGCAGACAGGCACAGGACATTGAGGTCGTTGTGGCGACGACTCATTTCCGCGGAAAGTTCATCATGGCATGTCGCGGCGCGGACGCCGGAAATCTTGTTGGCTGCAATGCACATTCCCAATCCCGAACCGCAAATCAAGATTCCGCGATCAACCTGGCCAGAGGAGACCTGCAAGGCGACCGCTGCAGCGAAGTCTGGATAGTCAACGCTATCGGCTGAATTGGGGCCAAGGTCAACCGCTTCATGACCCCATTCCTGAAGACGTTCAGCGAGCTTTTCTTTCAAAGTAAAGCCGCGATGGTCTCCTCCGAGTGCTATCCGCATTATTCAATTCTCCGCATTGACTATTGGTGCCCGCACGACAGGCAGTTGAATAAACTCAATCACGGCCGGTTTGGTCAAAGTCGAGTTCGTCAATCCACTCCGTGATCGATGCCTTCATCTGTTCGGCCGTTCGCTGGTAGTGTTCCAAGGGTCTCCCCAACGGATCGGCCACTTCTCCGCCATCACGGCAAAGAAGTTTGGCGCGGTCAGCAGCTTGCGGCCATTCACCAAGCAGCGCGTCAAGATGCGCGCGGGTCATGACGAAAACGTGGTCCGCCTGGCGGACGAGTTGTTCGGTCAACGGTTGCGATTCATGCTGGCTCAAATCCATGCCCCCGGCCTTCATGACTTCAACGGCTTCCGGCGTAGCAGGAGAACCGGAGAACGCGGCGATTCCCGCTGACGCAACAACGACGCCGCGATCTTCCAATTCTTCAACCTTGCAGCCCATTCGCTGAGCAACAAGAGCGCGAAATACGGTTTCAGCCATTGGGCTACGGCATGTATTTCCGGTGCATACAAAGAGGATCATCATACTGGCAAATCTTAGCAGATTGCGTTCGGTCACGACCCCTTCACGGAGGATCGTCCAATCATTCCCCTCGACGCGAACGACCGTTGAAGATTGACCATAGCGACTTGGGCCGTCGTCGAACAATAAGGCGATATCGTCACCGAGCGATTGTGCGACTTGCTCTGCGGTCGTGCTATCTGCCTCGCCGCTGATATTTGCGCTCGTTAGGGCTAGCGGTCCGCAGCTCAGCCGCAGCACATCCAGAATGACTGAATGAGCTGGCACCCGCAGTCCAATCGTCTTTCCGCCAGGGGCCACGGCTTCGCGGACGTCTGGGTCAAGCTTGTGCAATAGACTGTTGGGATGCTCGCAGTCAAAAACCAGCGTAACAGGTCCCGGCCACAACCTTCTGGCCAGCCGTTGGCCTAACGGGCTCAAGTCAGGAACATAGTCCAACGCATCTTCGGCACTCTTGACCGCTAGCGCGAAGGGGTGCCCTGCCTTGCGGCCTTTGATCTTGGCCAGTCGTCGAACGGCATCGGCGCATAGCGCACTGGCAGCCACGCCGTAGACCGTCTCTGTGGGAAAAACCACCAGACGACCTTCCGCCAATGCCTGAACTGCGCGATGCACTAGATCACGCGCATCGTCAGCTTTGCGAATGTCAACGACCACGAACTGAGCGCTTCAGAATATGAGGAGACTATCGCGGCGAAGTCATGCGACACTAAGATCGACTGAAATTCAGGATCGAAGGCGAATATTGACCAGACCGTAAGCTCTGGTCTGGCAATCCCAACCCGGCAGCGTGCGCGCGACAATCTTATGCGGTCGAGTTGAGAAGCCACTATACCGGTCGGCGCGCAACCCCGTCAAGCAGCTTAGTTTGCGGCGATCGAACCTGCCGGTCCTGTGAGCACGCCGTAAAAATCATCAGGGAGTTGGTGAGCAAAAATACTGGCAGGTTGTGCTTTGAACGGATATGTTGAGACTGTGCTTTGCGGCGCTATGGTCGCCCAGTAGCCATATTTGTCTTCACTTCCCTTGCGGCGATTGCCTCAATTCCGTGACAAGTGATTTGAGGCACCAGCCGGCCAGATTCCTACCTTTGACGAATCGTCTCTCGGGAGACGAGTAGTGTGTTCGCCATTTGACATCCGCCAGGAGCTGAGATTTCTCACGACCTGGATTTGGCGGAACTCCATACCCTGTAAATATTCCCGTCGTTTTCCCTTCCTCACGTCAAAATCACGGAGGAACTTTCTCGTTGGCAACGGAGTATAAGAGTATGCAGTCTGCTGCTCATGGACCAATGAGAATCGATCGATGATCAAGCGAACTCCGGAAGAGTTGGCTAAGTCGCGGTCTCCCGTCCTGATTTAATTCACTTTGAACGTTTCTTGGCGATTGCGCATGCTGAGCGATCTGCTCTGCTGAGCGCTATGGCCATTTGGCGTTGCTGTGGCAAGATTGCACAGACAACTTGTATGAGTCGGATTCCATGAAACCGCTTTCCCAGCGACCGCTTGTTATCGGTCTGGTGGGAGGTGTTGCCAGCGGCAAAACGTTTGTTGCGCGCACGTTGGCTCGGTGGGGTGCAGTGGTTTTTGACGCGGACGCTGCCGGACATCGTGCCTTGACAGAAACGAGCGTTAAGCTCGCTGCCCGCGACCGGTGGGGTGACCGCGTCTTTGACGATAACGGAGAGATTGACCGAAAGAAGCTGGCCGAAGTCGTATTCGGAGACTCGGACCAGGCAGACACTGAACTCGAATTTCTGGAGCAACTTACACATCCCGTCATTAGCAACTTGATGCGGTTGGCTTTGGAGCAAGCAAGGTGCCAAGGTGCTCAGGCTTTTGTCCTTGATGCTGCTGTTATGCTCAAGGCTGGCTGGCACAACGAGTGCGATGACGTTTTGTTTGTCGAAACTCCCCGAGAACTGCGTCTCGCTCGAGCGTTGAAGCGCGGTTGGTCAGAATCCCATTTTGATTCGCGTGAATCGGCACAGGAATTGCTTTCGGCTAAGCGGCAACTCGCGACCGTCATCATCGACAATTCAGGAAATGAAGAACAAACTCGCCGCCAACTTTCCGAATACTGGCATAAACGGTTCCACAGTGAGCCATCATGACAAGTTTGCCGAAACCTCATGCGTTTAACCACAATGAATGGGTGACGCCTGTGCGTCCCTTAAAACAAGACAGTTTCGTTCCCAATCCCCTTTCCCACCTCTCGACTGACACGTCTCACCATCAAGCACAATGACGTAGCGACCTTGCTCGGTATGCTTCCCTGCCGATCGGCGAGCGAACAAATGAGTACCCCCACACGTCACCGCGCACAAACTGTCGTTTGACGTCCCTTCCTTTTTCAAACCAACTTCCCTTCGTTTGGCGCAAAACTGAACAACTTCCTTCCGTTTCAGTTCACACTTCCCGAGGTCATTCCGAGCGACACTTGCGGCTCCAGCGCCAGGCGTTGGTGCGCGCAGCAACTTGCTCACCTACCGGGGCCAAAATTATGACAACACGCAATCAAGAAAGCAGCCGACGCTCGCAGCGCACCAACGGCGCAAATAAACCAGCGGTGCAGCGCGGCAATGCTGATCAGCCCAGTGGCGTTTCTCATGACGCCAGCCAGGAGAAGGGTCTCCCATTTGAGCACGTGTCTTCAGACGACATGTACCTGGATACCGAGCTGGAAAACGCCAGTGCCGCTCAACGGAAGGCCAATACTTCAGATGAACTTGCCGATGGCGCCGACCCGGACGCCACCGTGGAAGGCTCGATTGATGGTCTGGGCCTCAGTGACGTCGTCAAACAATACAAAGAATCACAGTCCAAAGCTGGCGATTCGCCTTCGGGCAAGTCGGCCAAGGGCCGGAGAAAGTTTACCGCCCGAGGGTCCGCGACAACTTCTTCCAAAAAATCGTCCACACCTGCGACGAAGAAGAAATCCGGTGGAGCCGGGAAAGTCCCTAAGGCGCCCCCCAGCACAACGGCGCGTGAAGCCGAGCACGGGATCCCGGCGTTGCAGGATGACGATAACTACGGGACATTTCTTGACGAGCACGCCGAAGAAGCGGATGCGGAGACCAACGAGCGGTACGAGCGCGTCAAGCGCGGCACAGTGCACATCACGGAACTCCAGCGGATGACCGTTGCGGAACTCCTCGCCGAAGCCAAGGCGGACGGTATCTCGGATGTTTCCGGACTTAAGAAGCAAGACTTGATCTACCGCATCATTCAAGAACGAGTAAAGATCAACGGATTGTTGTACGGTGATGGCACGTTGGAGATCTTGCCGGACGGGTTTGGATTCTTACGCAGTCCTGACTATCACTATCTCTCGTGCCCGGATGACATCTACGTATCGCCAAGTCAGATTCGTCGTTTCGGTTTGCAAACAGGCGCGGTTGTCTCCGGACAAATCCGGCCACCGAAAGAAAACGAACGCTACTTTGCGCTGTTGCGGGTTGAGTTCATCAACAATGAAAACCCCAACGTTCTGGCGGACAAGGTTGGTTTTGACGACCTGACACCGATGCATCCGGACACACGGTTGGTCCTGGAAACCACCGCCGAAGAAGTCGATATGCGCGTCATCGACCTCATCGCACCCATCGGACTAGGACAGCGTGGCTTGATTGTCAGTCCCCCGCGCGCCGGTAAAACCATTCTGCTACAAAAGATGGCTCAGGCGGCGATCGCCAATCACCCCAAAGCATATGTCATTGTGCTGTTGATTGATGAGCGTCCGGAAGAAGTTACTGACATGGAGCGACAGGTCAAGGGAGACCGCTGCGAAGTCATCAGTTCAACGTTCGATGAAGCAACCGGACGGCACGTGCAAGTCTCCGAGATGGTCTTGGAAAAGGCCAAACGGATGGTCGAGCATGGTATCGATGTGATTATCTTCCTAGATTCGATTACTCGACTGGCACGCGCCTGGAACGCTGAGTGTCCCAACTCGGGCAAGTTACTGACGGGCGGATTGGATGCCAATGCATTGCAAAAGCCGAAGCGGTTTTTCGGAGCGGCTCGTAAAGTTGAAGAAGGCGGGTCGTTGACGATTATCGGCACGGCTCTGGTCGATACCGGCAGCAAGATGGATGATGTCATCTTCGAGGAGTTCAAGGGCACGGGGAATCTGGAGATCATTTTAGACCGTTCGCTCGTAGACAAGCGCATCTGGCCGGCCATTGACATCAACCGCAGTGGAACTCGGCGCGAGGAGAAGTTAATGGATCCCGAAGAGCATCGACGCGTATGTATGCTGCGACGTGTGCTCAATGAAACCAATCCCACCGAAGCCATGGAGTTGTTGGTGACCCGGTTGCGAAAGACAAAGTCCAACGCTGAGTTCTTGATGAGCATGAACGCCAAATAGTTGGTACGTCAGCCTCATCCCTTCTTCCGATTGTCCAAATTCACCCCGTTGTCCGCTTTTCCGAGCTGCCCTGTTTTGCTCACCAAACGCGTGATTCCTTGCCTGGATGTCGACCGCGGTCGCGTTGTTAAAGGCACGAACTTCCTCAATCTCCGTGATGCCGGTGACCCCGTTGAAGTGGCCGCCCGGTACGAGGCTGAAGGTGCTGACGAGCTGGTTTTTTTGGATATTTCGGCCAGTCATGAAGGCCGGAACATCATGCTGGACGTCGTCAGGCGCACTGCGGACGTTGTGTTTATGCCGCTGACTGTCGGAGGTGGAATCCGCACGCTGGACGATATTCGCGCCTTGCTCAATGCTGGCTGCGACAAAGTCAGCATCAATTCTGCCGCGGTCAAAGATCCAGATTTTGTTCGCCAAGCGGCGCTCCGGTTCGGCAGCCAGTGCATTGTGGTCAATATTGACCCCAAGCGAGTTAAGCACGGGGACGAGGAAACATTTGAAGTCCACATCAATGGGGGGCGCGTACCAGCTGGCTTGCAGGCCGTTCCTTGGGCCAAGCAAGTGCAGGAGCTGGGGGCGGGAGAAATTGTCCTGACTTCCATGGATGCTGATGGCACCAAGTCCGGGTATGATATAGAGATCACCCGAGCGGTTTCCGAAGCCGTCTCTGTTCCAGTCGTTGCCAGTGGCGGCGCGGGACATCCTAGCCACTTGGCGGAAGCTGTACTGCTGGGTAAGGCTGACGCTGCTTTGGCTGCAAGCATTTTTCACTTCGGCGAATTCACCATTCGCGAAACCAAACAATTCATGGCCAGCCGAGGAATCACGGTGCGGCTAGAAGACTAGCGATCGGACACTCAATCGGGGTGGCACTCCTCACCGATCGCGTAACAATCCTGTTCACTCAAATGCAACTTGATCCGCGTGTCATTTGACGCGGGGTGTTTGCAAAAACGCAATCTCGAAGGTCAGATCAGTTCGGAGTTGAAGCGAATGTCAGTAGCCGCCAAGACCGAAGATGCCCACTTGGGCGCGACGCGTACCGACGTCGACCCCCCGATCAACAAGTTCTTTCGCGCGACCATTCGTCTGGAAGGCAGTGACTTGCACATGAAGTCAGGCAAGTCACCACATGTGCGCGTCAAAGGTGCCTTGCGTCCTCTGGATGTTGATCCCATCGGTGACGAGAGGATGCACGAGCTGGTCTATTCCATTATGGGAGAACGGGCCCGCAAGCAGATGCTTGAGGACGGCGGAGCGGACTTTGCCCACACTGTAGAAGAGAAGGGTAAACTATGGCGTTTTCGCGTTAACGTCTTGCAGCAATGTGGACATCCGGGACTTGTTGCACGACGCGTTAACAACTGGATCCCGGACTTCGCAGGACTGAACCTACCGCCGTCCGTTGAAAAGCTCTGTCACTTCGATCAAGGCATGGTGTTATTAGCCGGAGTGACCGGTTCGGGAAAATCGACGACGATCGCTTCAATGTTGCAATGGATCAACCAGCGATATCCCAAGCACATTCTAACGCTGGAAGATCCCATCGAATATCTCTTTGAAGATGACAAGTGCTTGGTCAATCAGCGCGAGATTGGCTTGGACGTGAAGGATTTCGCCATTGGGATGAAGCATGCGGTTCGCGAAGATCCGGATATCATGCTTGTTGGTGAAATGCGTGATGCGGAATCCTTCATGACAGCCATCCATGCGGCCGAGACCGGCCACTTGGTGTTCGCCACCATTCATGCCTCGACGGCCCCCTCAACGATTGGGCGTATTCTCGACCTGTTTCCGCAGGACATGCACAAGGCGTTGCGGAGCGCGATCGCCTTCAATATGCGCGGTATCATCGCGCAGAAGCTGCTGCCCTCAATCGCCGAAAATGTCAGTCGCGTGCCCACAGTGGAAATGATGTTCTTTACTGGAACAGTCAAGAAGTTGATTCTGGAAGAGCAAGACTCCAAGCTGGCGGATGCCATTCGTATTGGCATGGCCGAGGGGATGATCGACTTCACACACAGCTTGAAGGATCTGGTTGACCGAGATTTGATTGACCGGGCAACGGCTTTTGAGGTTGCGCCAAACGTGGATGCCCTGAAGATGGCCCTCAAGGGAATCAGCGTTTCACAGCCAGGTATCCTCTAGTTAACAGACCGAATCAGTGCGCTCCTGCTGTGGTGGTGCCGCGTAACTACGCAAGCTTGGTTTCGTTCGCCCAATGGCAGGTCGATTGACACGACTGAGACATCCTTATCAGATCCAGATCAGGAAGCACTCGCGGTGGCCTTTCGCTTTTCCTTCGGCAAACCGCCGCCAGAAACGGCTCCGGCAGTTCGCTTTCGCGCGGCCGGAGAGGATGATCGGACTCGCAACATTAACTTACTCAAGGCCCGTCGGTCGAGCACGTTTGACGTCAACGCGGCACTCATCCATCAGGCCGTGGCTCTCGATTCGACGAGCATGCAGATCGACCGTGCGCCGTCTGGGTCTTCTGTGACTCTTGAGGTTGACGGGGTTTTGCATCCACTGCCGCCAGTTGATATTGCCACAGCCACGGAGCTGGTCAACGCGTACAAACAACTCGCGGGTTTGTCCGCGAAAGAAGCTCGTTGGCGCCAGAGCGGACAGTTTACGGCGACGGTAGATCACAAGTCGTGGGAATGCACGGTCATCAGTTCCGGTGTTTCCAGCGGCGAGCGAACTCAAGTACTGTTTGATTCGGGTGATCCAGAGTTTCCGAACTTGGCGGCGGGTTCTCTACGAGAACCCGTGCTACGGAAAATGCGGACTGCGCTCGCCAGTAGGACCGGCTTGGTTTTGTTTTCAGCGCCTCCTGACTCGGGAATGGTCGAGATTCTCGAAGCGGCTGTGCGCGACTCCGACCGATTTCAGCGAAGTTACTTCCTATTGGAAAGCAGCCGGCGGCCAAGGGCGGGCATCGAAAACGTTACCACGCGGAAGTTTGACGGTTCTTCAACGACAATCGAATCTCTGCTCCAGACGATATCCAAGGAGCATCCTGATGTGTTGATCCTCCCGGAATTGACAGACGGTACGGCGGTGGACGCGATGACCGCACAACCTGCCCAATCGCGATTGGCGCTGACCGGGATTTCTGCAAATGATGCCCCTGAGGCGCTATTAAGGGCCTTGTCCTTGCGTTGCAACGCGAGTCGGTTCGCAGGCGAAATCACCGCCGTCGCCAATGGTCGACTCGTGAGAAAGTTGTGCGTCACATGCCGTCAATCCTATCTCCCGCCGCCGCAAGTTTTGGTGAAGCTCGACCTGCCAATAGCCGAGACACAGGCCTTATTCCGCTCTTCAGGAAGAATTGTTGGTGAGCGTGATGAGCCCATTCCCTGTCCGGCGTGTTTCGGCCTGGGATATCGCGGGCGAGCGATGGCGATCGAGTGGCTGGAGATCAACGATGCCATGCGGGCGACTATGCTGGGAAACAGCGAGGATCACCTCAGTCAGCTCCGTCAGCAGGCCCGACAAGCGGGCATGACGCCGCTTCGTAAAGAGGCCGTTGCGTTGATCGCCCAAGGGTTGACAAGCGTCCAGGAAATCTCTCGTGTCTTGAAAGGGGAATGATGCACTTCTCGTTAGATGACTTCTCCTGGATGAACCTGCTCGGTGAAGTGCGGCGATGAATGATCTTCCGCTCCCAATTCTCGTCACTGGCATCGCTGGAGTGGCAGGCTACAACGCGTTTGCTTATTTCCGTGCCAAGTATGCGGGGCAGGTGATTGGGACGCGACGCAAGGACTTGTGGCGACTCGACGACGATGGCATCGAAGCTTGCGATGCTGAAGACCGCGACACACTCGCGAAACTGTTCGACAAGTACAAATTTCGCACAGTTATCAACACCGTTGGAAATTGCCGGCTCAAGCATTGCGAGCTCGATCCAGAGCTGGCGGAACGTCTCAACGTCAAGGCGGTCGAAAACTTGCTGCAGGTGATTGCCGATCGGGATGTGCGGCTCGTGCATCTCTCCATTGATCTGGTCTTCTCAGGAGACAAGGGCAACGCCGGCCAATATGGTTATCGCGAAACATCGCCGACCGATCCGGTCACGGTTTACGGAAAAACCATGGTCAAGGGAGAAGCTCTGATCCGCGAATCGATGCCTGCGGCGACAATCTTGCGGATCTCACTTCCCATGGGAGAGAGCTTTAACGGTCATGCCGGTGCGATTGACTGGATCCAGTCGCGTTTCGCCGCAGGCAAGCCCGCCACGTTGTATGTGGATGAAGTTCGGACACCCACCTACACGGATTGCCTCAATCTCGCACTTGAGCGAGTTGCGCAACGACAGATTGTGGGGACTTTTCACGCGGGCGGTCCCCGAGCTCTCTCACTGTATGAAATCGCTCAAGTCGTCAATCGTGTTGGCGGATACAATCCTGATTTGTTGATCGGCATTCCTCGTGCAGAAGCAGGACCAATGCCGCCGCGAGCAGGCGATGTGCGGATGGACTCGCACGCTCTTGAAATTGCATTAGGCGAGTCACCCTTTGATCCTTGGCCGTTGGAAACGCGGTTTGTTCCAACTGATGCCGCCTGGCATTATGACCGGCCTGTGAGCGAACTAGGTTCGCCACGTCTGTTGCGTGACGTTCTCTATCGTAACCCCCGGCGACGTACCGCCGAATCTTGGCCGCACGGTTTTCGCCTGCCTGCTCGAAACGGTAAGCTGGCGATAAGTTAGCTGTACCTAATCGCCCGCTTATCTGTCATGGCCAAGTGTGAAGAAGGCTACCTGTGCGATGTCTGCGGCGGCGACGTCGAAAACATCACTCAGAGTGATCTGTACTTGCGATACGTCATCGGACTGATCGATCCCGAAGAACTCCACGTCGCGGGTGAGCGCCATATTCGCTGCAATCCGGCGCTTGCACAGTTCATCGCGGACGAGGAATTCACGCCCCCCGTCGTCGTGGATGGTCCTTTCGACAAGCGTTCGCTTGACCCAGAGTATGTCCGACAGCGAGAACGGCTTGTCACCCGCGGCTGGCATCGACTGCGTGAAGTTCAGTCGCAGGATCTTCCGATTATCGAATACCCGCTGCCGGAAGTCCGCTCGCGCTTGGATGACTAAAATTGTAGCACTGTGAAAGCGGCGACTCTCATTATCGATGTGAGGAATCCGTGCCGAATGTCAGCGCGCCTCAATGGAGCAGAGCTGCTCAGCGTCGTCGTCTTTGAAACCCTGATTTGTCACTGTACGATAAATTCATCCCCCACAATGCAGACTTGCAAACGCAAATCAGGAGTTGACCATGCGCATCGGCCAATCAATGATTCCCGAGTTTGAAGCGGAAATGGCCAACACCCGCAAAGTGTTGGAACGCATTCCCGATGATAAGCTCGATTGGAAAATCCACGAGAAGTCTAATACCATCGGTTGGGTCGCCAACCACTTGGCGGATATTCCTGGCTGGGTGGACATGACCATCAATAAGGCCTCACTCGATGTGGCGCCTGTGGATGGCGAGCCGTACCAGACGCCCTCGGAATCCACCACGGCAGCCATTCTCGCACTGTTTGACGACAACGTAGCGAAGGCGAAGCCGATTCTGGAGGGCGTGGAAGATGCCACGTTGATGCAACCTTGGTCCTTGCTGCAAGGCGGCCAAGAGTTGATGACGCTTCCGAAGTTGGTCGTGGTTCGCACCTGGGTGTTCAACCACTCCATTCACCATCGGGCACACCTGTGCGTTTATCTTCGCGTCAATGACCTCCCCGTGCCTGGGTTATATGGGCCTTCTGGGGATGAAGCGACGACGTAGTAGTCGATCCGTGGGTGAATCGAAGCAAACAAAGAGGTAGCAATCGGACAAGAGGAAATGTTGCGATTCGGAATCGTGCGAGGTTCATTCTCGCACTGGGTTCCGGACAAAATGCCGTCGTGGTGTTACTACAGTTTGCCGGATGAGAATTTCGGAACCTTCATCGAACGTAACTCTTTGAGAAGGGGGACAAGCACTGCCATGCGACGAACAGCAAATATACGCGTACGTCAACCACTGGAAACAAGCACGCGTCGACCGCTTAATCTTGGGAGCGCTTGGGTCGTTGCGCTATGCGCGACTTTCGCCAGTTGGGGAGGTGATCTCACCCTGCCAATCCAGGCTGCCCAAGCGCAATTGAAAGGGGCGTCACGTTTGCTTGTCCACGCCTCCGACGCTGAGCGACCCAATCCTGCCACGGTTCGCTCAGTGAACTCCCTTCCGCTAGATTTCCGAGGGATCGAGCACACGCATCGAACGACCGGCGCGCTAACTGCCGCCCAACCAACCCGCGATCACACCCCGGACCGCAACTCACCTGACCGAAAGAGTGCAGGTAACTTCTTCGGTGGCCAGCCAGGTAATACTCAGCAAAAACCTGTGATTAGAGAGCTTAAGGCTCAGATTAGTAATAGTGCTTTTGTGCCTGGTAGTGCACAAGCAGTAACAGAAATAAAGGTCCCCAATCCACTTATTGATCCATGCGTAAGGAATTAGACAAGACGTGGCGTATCGGTTCAACTGT
>JALCBR010000009.1 GCA_028066245.1 Pirellulales bacterium
AATGCGGCAAAGGAGGGTCCCATGAGTGTCGCTCCGGAGACTCTTCAGATTGACGAAGTGCGAGTCGATCCGGCGTGGGCGTTGAAGATCCCGGCGTCACTGGCGCTGCGAAAGTCCGTGCTGCCGATATGCGAATTGAACGGCGTAGTCCAAGTGGCCTGCTGCGATGTCGAAGACCACACGACTGCTCAAGCGATCCGCAAAGCGACCGGTCGCGACGTCCAAATGCTTGAGACCGACCCAGCGCAGCTGCGCGAGGTACTCACGCGAATCTACGGTGGTGTCTCAGCGCCTGCGGGCGTCACCGGACCGGGTGCTGCACGTCGCACCGATGGAGCCGAAGCGGATGACGCCGCGACGATCTGTGACGAAGTGCTGCTGGCGGCAGTGATGCGTGAGGCATCTGATATTCACTTTTTGCCGACCGAGACGTCGTTCCTGGTTCGATTGCGCGTCGATGGGGCATTGGAAACGTATCGTGAATTGTCCAAAGACCTCCACGGCCCGGTAACTAGCCGCATCAAGGTGCTGTCGGGTCTGGACATTGCAGAGAAACGCGCCCCTCAGGACGGTCGCTTCAATACACGTATTGGTCCCAACCGCCGAAAGCTGGATATTCGCGTGGCCACCTTGCCGACTCGCTTTGGCGAACGAACCACGATGCGACTGCTGGCGACTGCTTCGACATCGTTGACCATGGAACGGCTGGGGATGGACGAGCGTGGGATCGATTCATTTCGCACGGCGATCAACCGCCCTCACGGCATGATTCTGTTGACCGGGCCGACGGGAAGCGGTAAAAGCACGACTCTTTATGTCGCCATCACAGAACTATTAGCCCGGCGCGGCGGCAACGTGGTTACGGTGGAAGATCCAATCGAGTATGAGATCGCCGGAGCCTCGCAAGTCGAAGTCGACGGAACCGACCGCGTCAGTTTTCACCGCGCGCTGCGGAGCATCCTGCGTCATGATCCCGATGTCGTCATGATCGGAGAGATTCGCGACAGCGAATCCGCCAATATCGCCGTCAAGGCGTCGCTGACCGGACACTTGGTGCTGAGTACGCTGCACACCAACACCGCAGTCGGCGTGATCACGCGGCTCGCCGATTTGGGGATGGAACGATTCTTGATCGCCGCGACGGTACGGATGGCGATCGCTCAGCGGTTGGTACGGCGGCTGTGTCCGCATTGTCGTGCGGCGCGGCCCATGACAACGACCGAAGCCTTGTCGTTAGGACGGCGTGACTTGACGGGAAAGACGATTTATGAGCCGACCGGCTGCGTGTACTGCGCCGGTCGGGGATACAACGGTCGCGTTGCAATGTTTGAGATGCTTCCGATTGACCAACGGCTGGCCGGAATGATCGATGACGACGCCGAAGAATCCGAATTGCTGAAAGAAATCCGCCAGGCCGGAACGCCGGGACTGATCGACGACGCGGTGGCGAAGTTACTGGCCGGTGTCACGTCGCTGCCGGAGGTTTTGACCAACGTGGTTGAGTTTTAACCCATCATGCCAACTTACAGTTTTGTCGCACGAAACGAACAAGGACAAACGCAACGAGGGTTGGAAAGTTCCGACTCGCAGGCCAGCCTGGGCGCTGTGCTGCGGGCTCGCGGTTTGCGACTCCTCAAGGTCGAGGAGCAAGTTGAGAAGGTCTCGCCACTAGAATGGGTGACAACGCATCTCAACCCGATGCAGTACATTCCCCCGCGCGGTCTCCATATCGAATTGATGCTTTCCCAACTAGCGGTCATGCTCCGCACCGGAGTGACGTTGCTGGCGGCACTACGGACTTGTGAGCAGCAAGCGCGGTTTGCTCCCATGCGGCGGATGGTTGCCCGGATCAACCTGGCCGTTCAAGATGGCCAGGCGTTGGCCGAGGCATTCGAAGCAGAAAAGCGAATTCCGCAGATCGCGATTCAGATGACGCGCGTCGGAGAGTTGACCGGGAACCTTGACACGGTCCTTGACAAGAGTGCCAAGACGCTCGCCAATCGTCGGCGGAATCTATCACAAACGATCACGGCGCTGGCCTATCCCGCGTTCGTCGCTGTTGCCGCTGTTGGCGTTGCAATTTTTATGGTGGTCTTCGTGATCCCGGAGGTCAATAAGGCAATCGCCGCCATGGGGCGGAAACTGCCAGCTATGACGCAGATGCTGGTGGATATCTCTGAGTGGATTCAGACCAACGGAGTGGCCACGGTCGTCATCACCGCCGGGATCATTCTCGCTGGCGTTTTGATTTTTCTTTGGCCGCCATCGCGTTTTCAGATCGATCGTCTTGCGTTACGGGTTCCGTTGATCGGGCACGTCTTACGGGTTGGCGGGACGCTCACCTTCGGCTCCGCGCTGCAATCGCTACTGGCCAGCGGGATCACCATCGTTGAAGCACTACGGACCGTCGAACGATTACATTACAATCGATTCCTGGCCAGCCGCGTGGCGGCGGCCCGCGAATCGATCATTGCCGGCGACAGCCTGGCACCATCACTGGCAGAAAAACATACCTATACACCGATGCTGGCCAGCATGGTTGCCGTGGGTGAAGAAGCCGGGCAGATGGAGGAAGTCCTGGAGCAAGTTAACGATTTTCACGACGAACAACTGCAGAAGGCAATCCAGCGATTGAGTAAACTGGTCGAACCCATGGTGGTCATTTTTGTGGGTGGTATCGTTGGTTTCGTTTACATGTCATTCTTTCTCGCATTGTTCGCCGCAACGGGAGGTATCTAGGCGAGCATGACTTGGATTCGAGACCACTGGCAACAACTGTGGTTCAATCGTTTGAACTTCGACCAGAAGTATATCGTCGACCAGGTGCTTTCGGAAAAACCTCGCAGTCGTGTGTTGCTCACACGGAGACGTGGCGGCAAGCGGCAGACGATCATGAAGTTAAGTGATCCGGCCGCTGCAAATCCATTGGAAGTGCAATGCCTGCGCTCGCTTCAACACCCCGGCATTGCCGGCTATCTCGGTCATGGCTTGACTCGCGACCGTCGTCGGTGGATGGAGCTGGAATACATTGACGGAGAGCCGCTTTCGGCCTGGCTCGATGAACAGTCTGCGGAGAAGAAGCACCCGGGCGGCAACCGCCCTGTGGGGAACGGGGCCAGTGGCATCTTTTTACAACTCCTATCGGTGGTGGAGTACCTGCATTGCCGTGGCTGGCTCCATGGTGA
The DNA here is from genome assembly GCA_028066245.1 of Pirellulales bacterium. GTDB lineage: Bacteria > Planctomycetota > Planctomycetia > Pirellulales > S012-138 > CALJLD01. The sequence goes on from JALCBR010000009.1 coordinate 3,186, forward strand.
TCTCTCGCCGCAAAATATCTTGATCTTGCCCGGCCAGCGGGGGGTGGCGCTGATCGACTTCGAGCACACCCGTGCGATCGATGCGGCCCCCAAAACGACCATGCCCAGACGGCATTCGTTACCTTTTGCATCACCCCATGAAATTGCCGGCGGCGCGACCACTGAGTTGTGCGAGCAGTATGCACTGGGCAAGCTCGGCATGGCGCTACTCGGGCCGTGGCGCAGCGAATCGTCTGCGGAAATGGAAGCCCTCTTGACCCGGGCGACGTCAGAGCGACCCGAGGATCGCTATCCCGATCTCCACCGGTTTGAGATGGACGTTCGCGCCCATTGTCGGCACGCAGTTGGGAGCACTCAGTAGGCCCTTTGTGCCCCTTCCTGAGAATATTTTCCTTTTAGGAAAAACGTTCAGCGAACCATTGACGACGGTTTTCACGACACATATAGTAATTGCAATTGAGTTGCAGATGCATACAACAACAACGTGCGACTTAGTTGCAAATGTATGCCCGCTGTGTGCGGCGAGGCCCGTTACAAGTATCTCGGCATCTGTGATTGTGATAGATGCCTCACCCGTGAGAAGAAGGAAATGAATGCTATGAGAAAGAGTTCTACACTGAAGAAGAAGGGCTTGACCCTTATCGAACTGATCGTTGTCCTGTTCATCCTGGCCGCCGTGGCTGGGATCTCCTTGACATTCATTCCTGGATTCCAAAAGTTGACCCACGGGTCAACCAGCGCGAACGCAATTCGGAATGGACAAACCGCGGTCGCCTTGAAATTCATCAGAGACGGTTCTCTTGGCACTGAGTTCGACGGGCTCATCGGCCCTGGTGGCGGGGTTCCAGATTATGTTGCGAACTCGGACGGTTTAATTCCCTTTCCCACCACTGCAGAAGTGCTCGCTGCGCTGAACGATATTGGCATAACCGAGGTGCATCCGGCCACTGCAGATAGTTTTGCCGACTTACTCACTGCTGGCGGAGAAAACGCGACCTTTGACGGGCACAACTATACGGCCCTCGTTGATCTCACGACAGGGACTCCCGTTATAGCGCAGCTCGCGCCGGCTGCGCTGCCGGCCGCGACGTTCAACTTCAATTTAGATGCGGGTCAGTTTAGCAACATCTTCGCCTTCGGTATCGGAGAAGCATGCTCACTGGTCGGCACCAATGGAACTTTCCAAGAGGCTCCCGTCCATACGCCCGGCGAGGGCTCTGCGGTCACATCGTATGGCCGCTACGTCGTTTTGGTTGGCTACGACGCGACAGTGGGAGAGGAAGAGGCAACTTATCTGGGAATCACTTGCATTGATGACGGTGAGAACTTTAACAACATCAACCGTAACATCGGCGAATACCTCGAAGCCGCCGGCGGTTGATTACGGCGAGCCGGACAACCGACTCACCGAATCGCGTGAGATTCACTTTCTCACCTAAGTGGACCACCACAGAACCGGGTTCGCATGCGAGCCCGGTTCTTCTTTTGGACATTTGCCTTCACGTTGGCTGAACGACAATGTCCGTCCTGTCGCTCAGACGCTGCTCGTAATTCGTCGTCAGTCAATCGCGCGCGGGTGCCACTGCTGGCTTGCTCAGCAGTGCAGCAAACTTGCTTGTAAGCATTTAACGGCGAGGCAATCGACAGAGACCGTCCGCAGTGGGCGTGGCTGCGGCGGCTAAAGACCCGACCTGTCGTTACCGCCAAGGCCCGTCCACTCGCGGGCGGCCATTCCGCCGGGTGCCCAGTCGCAGCAAACTGGCCCCCCATATCTCCTGAATCACCCAAAGTCACGCGCTGCATATGCGACGCTCAGGCTTCGCTAGTGCTGACACGACGGACCTGCTGCCCGCCGCCTGCAAGGGATGCTCCACGGCCAAATTGCCCGGCTGGCATTGGTAGCAAGGCAGTCCCCGCCGCCAGAATCGTCGAGTTCTCGCTCATTCGCAAATCCCGTACTGCCGATATGTTCCTAACAGGTCGGGCCGCTATGCGCTCAATAACATCTTTAAAGGTTCACAGATGCCTGTGCCCAACCGTTATAGACTTATCGCTCTGCTGGTCACGAGTTGCCTGTGTTCCGCGACCTTGGCCCAGGATGGTCTCACTCCACTTCCGGCGCGGACGGAAACGCGGCCCGTGGTGAAACGATTGCCGCCCGTACATTCACCTGACGTGCAACCAGCGCATACGGGGCAACCAGCGCGGATAGTGCAACCAGTGGCTTTCGTCGAGGATGCCTTTGTAGAGGATGCTTTCTTTCAGGCGGGGCAGGACGTGCCGCTTCGTCCCGTCCCAAGCCCTGAGGAGTTGGCCATTCCGTTGTCCGATGGGGACGCCCAAGAAGAGATCGTGCCGCAGGCCGGACGCAAGCGACTGGCCAGGGTGAGCTTCGACAAGGTTCCGATCTCCGAAGCGATGCAGACGATCTCGAAGGAAACTGGGCTGAATGTCATCACGAGTGCCAAAGCGGGCGAACAGCCGATCACGGTTTATCTTGAGAACGTGACGGCGATCGATGCCATCGACGCGATCGTGAAAGCGAATGGACTTTTCTATCGCATCGAGAAACAGTCGGGGATCATCCGGATCGCCACGCGAGAGGAATATGACATTAACCTCACTGACTTTCGCGAAGAGGAAACGCGTGTCTTCACGCTGCTGTATCCCAATCCCGGGGCTGTCGCGCTGATGATTCAGAACATGTATGGGGACCGGGTGCTCCTGAATCAAGCCGAAAACGAATTCGTTCAACTGCTCGAATTGACTCAGCGTTTCAACAGGTTCGACATCGTCGATGGTCGGGCGTTGGGGTTGGGAACATTTGGCGGCGGCGTGGGAGGCGGATTGGGCGGTGTTGGCGGACAAGGCGGGTTCGGTGGCGGATTTGGCGGTGTTGGGCGCGGCGGGATTGGAGGAATCGGTGGACGTGGAGGACTTGGTGGCTTTGGAGGCCTGGGTGGCTTTGGCGGTGGGCTCGGCGGCTTCGGCGGCGGCCTAGGAGGATTTGGTGGAGGCCTGGGCGGGTTTGGTGGCGGTGTGACCAATCGCTCCCGGTCGCGTGTGGACCTGTCAGCCCAAGCGTTGGAAGAACGAGAAAGCCAGCGAGAGTTGTTCACGGACGTGTTGCAGGAAATCGAAAACTCGCTGCGCGGCGGCGGCCTGACAGAGGCACAGGAGGCGGAGATTTCACGGCGGCGCAAAGCAACCATCTATGTTTCGACCATTCGCCGAAACAACCAAGTCGTGGTCCGCACAAGTGATCCCAAGACGATGGAGCAGATCGCTCAACTCATCGCGCAGTTGGATGTGCCGACGCCGACGGTCTTGTTGGAAGTCAAAGTGCTACGGGTGGACCTGGATGATGGACTCAATAGCGCTTTCGAGTACTTTGCCGGCGACGCTGGCGAGGCAGGCGCGTTCTCGGACGGCGATCAGTTTAGCGTTAATCCTCCCAACGCGCCCTTCCCCGGTGGCAACGGAGGTGCACGGTCGATTCCCGATTCTCTAGGGATCGCCGGCGCTATTCCCGGGGCGCTGACATTTCAGGTGATTGATGACAACTTTCGATTCCGCATGCAACTGCTCGAAAGCAAAAACAGAGTCACCGCGCTGGCAACACCACTGATCTTAACGGCTAACAACGAGGTCAGTCGGATTTTCGTGGGCGCTACTTTGCCGTTTACCGTCGGTTTCACGCCTGGCGGAATCATCGGAAGTGGAGTTGGCAACGTCGGCGGAATTGCCTCCACGCCCATCACAGAACTTCGAGATGTTGGACAATCTTTGTTGATCACGCCGAACATTAATGCAGACCGCACGGTGACATTGCGAATCGTGGAAGAAAACAGCGACCGAGTCGTCGGTGGCGCTACGATCCCCGTTCCGTCCACTGATGGCCAAACCGTCAACAACGTGGTGGTTGACACGGTGAGTCGACGCAGTGTTTCGGGCACCGTTGTCGCTCAGGACGGAATGGCGGTCGCCCTGGGAGGATTAATCGAGGAGGGGGTTACCGACAGGCGAGACCAGATCCCAATACTCGGCGACATCCCGCGCATTGGTTTTCTCTTTCGCCGACAGGCGACTAACCGGACGCGCAGTGAGTTAATCGTCATGATCCGCCCCTATATTTTCAATACGCCCGATGAAGCAGCTTACCGTAGCGAAGCTGTGATTGCCGAACACACTCTGCATCCTAATGGGCCGAATCCGCAGGGTACGATGAACACTTACCTACCGTGCGAAGTCATTCGCCCGGCGCCTGATTGTGCCGGTCGGGCCTGTTTGCTGCGACTGCATAACGTCGTTCCCAAAATCTATTGATGGTTCGGTGATGAGCTAGGGAGCGTGATGCCGGTGATTGTTTGCCGGCACTCGATGCGAATGACCACCACTAATTGCACAGAGTCTCCATGATACAGCCACAATCAAAAATCAGGACCAAGCTCAACCTGGGAACGCCGCTGCGCTTGTTAATGCTCCTGACGGTCGTCGTTGTTGTCGGCTGCTCTCTGGCACCGAAGTTGCCGGAAGGGATCTCAAAGTCAAGAGAAAGTAAATCTGGCGCCGGGGAATCGACAATCAGTGAACGAGCCGACGCTGCAACCCAAACAGCCATTGTCTCTAACCCGTTGGCCAAAGAGATACGATTTAGCGGCCAAGAATTAGTGTTGGGCGGTGGAACCTGCCGGGCTCTGTCCGGTGATGAGCTACGCCAGGCGGTTCGACAGTTACTTGATGGCGAAAAGAAGCGTTCTGCGACGGCAATGGTCAACTTACATGTCCGCTCGGCCCAACGCATGCTGATCGATGGCGTTGGTGAGCCAAACGATTACGTCAAAGATTTCGTGGCGGGTGCTCTAGATCATGGTAAACCGCAATCTGTTTGGACCAGCCACCGTATGAACTGCAAGTCTCGTCCCGAAGTCGCGAGACGATTCGCCTGGGCGAAAGAGCAAATTGTCTCCACCGCACAATCGAATGGGTCGATTGAGAAGTCCATCGGGCAGTTGGAGCAAGCGGCACGGGAAATGGAAAGTCTGCCGTTGCACATAGAATCACAACGCCTTACCGCGCTTGCCAACGTTGCTGCTGGAAACTCGGAGAAGGCCGTCACGACGCTTGCGTCGGCCGCGGAGCTTGCAGCCAGATCCAGCTTGCCAAACATCTCATCCGATCTGTGGATGATGGCGTGTCAGGCGTCGATGCAGCTTGAAAACGTGAGCCAAGCACGCAAGTGCTGGAAAGCGGCAGTTGCAAATCAACTGACGGCGGTCCGTTCGCGGCCTGCCAATCAACTGCTGCCTGCGGTGGACACTGTGTTTTGGGAACAGGCCGCCAAGCTCAAACATCCAGCCGATCAGTTTCCAGCGGAATTGAATTTGGCGTTTGCTCCTTGGTATTCGCGAATCGGTTTTACACCGAGCACTGAGACTGCGCCCCAGGTTGCATTATGGTCGGCGGTTGCCGAGTTCCAATTGACCACCGGGCAGCCCCACCTGGCCGCTCTCTCAATCAAGCGGGCGGAAGTAGGCGCGGCTGAGTCGACCAAGCCCTGGCTACGCATTGCGCTAGCCCGCGCAATGGCCGCCCAAGGCCAGGAGTCAGTGGCAGTGACTATTTTGGGGAGTTTGAACAACCACTCTATCCCGGCGGTACGAGCTGCTTCTCTTGCCACGCTTGGATCGATCAAAGTGCAAGCCGGGGCGTACGAGCAGGGAAGCCGGTTTCTGATCGAGGCGTTGAACACGCAGCAGGCAGGCAAATGGCCGGGACAACTCGACGCCAAAGCTGACTTGGCCAATGTCCGACTGATTGTTGGCCAGCTCGATCAGGCACTGCTCTCCCTGCATTCTGTTCAGAATGAAATGATGGCTGCGGGCCGTTGGCAGTCTCTTTGCCAATCGCTAGAAAACGAAGCTGCCATCTTGGAACACGAGGGACGGCACTCCCGCGCCATTCGCGAAAGGATTCGAGCAATTGAGAACGGCTAGCGATGTTATCCATCGTTAGTGCGGCGGCGAGCCGAAAAGCGAGTGGACTGACTTTCTCGGTACTGCGAAGCGGTGGATGCCAGCGGTCTCGTACACGCACCGAAAGTGATCTGCTGTCGGAACCCGCGGAGAAGGCGCCCGCATCAGGGATTTGTCAGCCCATTGGTGAGCGACATCGAGGTTGGTGAATCAATCAGATGTTGCCGCATAAGGTGTAGTAGTCAGTACTTGATCTGACGAAGGGCATCCTAATTCCACACGATTGTCAGTTGAGTTTTGCTTAGCATTTTGTCTTTCACCAGTTGGCGCGGATCCTCGAAGAATTCTACAGTTCGCCTTTTCGCAAGAAGATCTACGCTACTTTATTGACGGCCGCGCGGCGTTTGGACCCTGTCTAATGGTCAGGCTGGAGGCTTGGAAGAAGGATCGTAGGTTTGTTCTCGTTCTTCTTGCTCCCCAAGTGAACGATGAGAAGATATGGTAGGAGGCTCCAAATGGGCAATCGTGACGTTACTGGTTCGCTACGGTCGAACTTTGGGAACGAGATCAGCTCGCAAGCGTCAAAGCTTGGATAACGTTTTCTTAGCCGAGAGGAGGAGTTCATGTCTTTGCCGTCATCTTTGTATTTTGTTCTGGTCGTGATTTTCGCATCCACTCTGGACGTCCCAAGCGCGTTTGCGCAGGCTCCTATCGTTGCCGTCAGCGTGGAACCGAACGAGGACGTTTTCGAGAAATCGGGACACTCGAAGCCTCTGGTCCTTCAATCCAAGCAAGATGCGACGAAATATTTTGGCGAGAAACAACTTGCCAAACTGACAGACCAAGTGGACTTCTCAAAACAGATGGTGCTCGTGTTTGCCTGGCGAGGAAGTGGGCAGGACAAGCTGGAGTACGTGGTGATGGAATCGTATCCAGAGCAGATCGCATTTTCCCATCAACCGGGACGGACGAGAGACCTACGTCCTCACGTGAAGGTCTTCGCGCTGCGGTCCAATGTGAAGTGGAGTTGCAAAAAGCAACAAGGACAATAGCAAGCGCTGCGCGGTATGTGAGCAAGAATAGAGAGCTGCGTTTTGCCCTCACATTCCAGATGTTCCCATTGGTAGGCAAGAAACGCCAGCGATGAAGTGCGATATGCGGTAGCGGTTCACTTCAAAGTGAACCACTACCCGATATGCGATGATCGTGCAGGGCCAGGCGATTTGCTCTACGATAAGCCGCCAGCTCTGACACTCGCTCGCGTTAGTTCGTTTTCGCTGCGCTATGATGAACTCCTCCCAGCCAGATGGTTTCACCGCCGCATCAACTACGGCGCCCGTCCACGCACTTCGTGCCGGGATGGTGGGGCAAGGCATGATCTGGGACGAAACGTATCGCCCCTTCTTTGACATGGCAGCGCGTCGCCCGCTATTTAACCCGTTGTTTGGCGCGTGCGACGTTGATTTGGTCGCCATCGCCAGCCGGACGGGATTGCGTGCTGAGCGATATCGGCAGACCAGCGGCGCACGCGGTTCGCAAATGCAAAGCTTTGTGGAACCCGGTTCCGTTCCGCAATTGCTCCGCTCTGGCAACGTGAACTTTGTCTGCATTGCTACGCCGGATGACCGCCATTTTGACGCCTGCCGGCTGGTACTAGCTGCGGGTAAACACCTACTGGTGGAAAAGCCCAGCGTGCTCAAGCTCTCACAGCTTGAAGAACTTAACAGCTTGGCGGAAAAGAACGATGTGCTGGCCAAGGTGGTTTATCACAAGCTGTTCGATCCGGATCACAAAAAACTGCGGACGCTGGTGGCTGATGAAGATCTCCGGCACGTCAACAACGGATATTGCAGCCTGCTGGAACCCAAGTCGATCAGCGAAAATCAATTCTCGGAGTGGATCAGCGGTCGCAACCCCGGCACATACGTTGCTGTGCACTACATCAAGTTGATTGATTTCACTTTTGGCGGACGACTGAAGACCGTCCACTGCAACGGGCAGCGGGGACTTGTAGGACCCACAGACGGCGACACCTGGGATTCTGTCCAGTTGCGGCTCACGTATGAGTACGCCGACGCCCGCGAAGCGACGTTTGATATTCATACGTCATGGGTCACGCCGGACAACTTCCCCGGATATGTCGAGCAGGAAGTACAGTTCCGCTTTGACAATGGTGTGTGGCTGGGTGATAGCCGCCGCCGCGGCGTTGAACTGACGATTGAGGACCGCACGCCGTCAGCGATCAAAACTTCGCTCAACAATCACTTTGCCACGGAGTTTGTGGAGCCGTGGGGCGAACGCCGCCGCCGTGGCTACGGCATTGAAGCGATTGCCCGATTTGCCCACGAAGTGGCGCACGTGGAGTTTGGCGGTGCCAAGAACGACCGCTCACAGCGGCTCCGCGCCATGCGCGAGCTGGCTTACAACGATCTCTCCGCGGATCGGCAGGTCGTGGCCGCTGTGGAAGCGATGGAAGCGATTCTCGCGGCCGCTTCATCAGGCACGCCCGATTGCTTTGTTCGAGTTGAAGGAAACGCAGAACGTTTGCTGCTGTTCATCCCCGGTAAGTCCGAACCGCGTGTGCTGCACAGTTGAGTTCTGACGAGGTTTGCGCATCGCGTCACTTCGTTCGGTGGATCACTCTTTGATCTTGACCGTCGCCACATCGTGCATTTCCTTGCCGTCGTTCAGCAACACAGAGTATGAGTTGACGGCTTCATCCGCCGTGCCCCAATCTTGATAGACCTGCAGGAAGACGCGCGTTCGCGTGCTTGTTCGGTTGGCGTCTGTAGAGTAATAGTGAGCCTTGACCTGGAACGCGCCAGGGATGGCCTTCCGCAGCACGAACATTTCCGGACCGAAGCCCTGTGTGACGTCGGTGGTCAAGTGGCCGCCGATTCTTGTATTCGGGTGCGAGTAGTAGCATTCTTCGCCTGTCGGATCAGTCACGTGCAGATCGACATCCGTGTTGTCCGTGTTCCAGGCCATGGTGATAACAAGCTCCGGCACGCCTAACCCATACTCGCTGCTGACTGAGTTCAATCGCGCGGCGGCAAACTCGGGCGCGGATGACTTCACCTTACCGGTGTCGATCTGCCTTAGCAGCCGCAGGTAATCTAGCCCGGCGATCTGACGGAACTCCCCGAACCGTGAGTCCCATTGCCCACGCACGGAGACTTCATAATACAACATGGCCAAGTCCGCGTTCCCTAGGGTTTCCGCACAGCGAGCCAGCGCGTGATACGTCTGCGGTTCGTACGGTCTGGCCGCAGCTACTTGTCGGAACAACGGCAGTGCTTGGTCAGCACGGCCAAACTCTAACGCGGAATACGCGACATCACGCAGCAGCACAAAGTCGCCAGGGCTGGATTCAATCAACGAAGAAAGCGCCACCAACGCGTCATCCGGGCCGGCTTCGCCCAGCCGACGCTTGGCTTCTGACGTGATCTCGTCATAGTTGAGAGTTTCCGCCAGCAGTTCCGCATCTTGAAACCGCGTGGGGAGCTTGTCCCAAGTGATCAACCGTGGTTGCAGAGGTCGCGGACGCACTTGAAACGCTCCCTCAGGCAGGCTGCCCAACATCACTTCCAGCGACTGCGGAACCTGGAACTCCAAGCCCGGCATCTTTTCCAGCCGGGCCAGCCATGCCTCGAAATCGGCCTTGGCGTTCAAACGGCGATCCGCCGTTGCCGTGCGTGCGGCATCAATAACCGGCGAAGCAGCTTCCGAGGCCACGACGAACGCATCGTCATCTGGCTCGATATTGAACCGCTCGTAGTCCTCTTCGGATTCCAACATCAATAGGGAGCACGTGCGTCCGGTGATGCGGAAGTGTCGCGCGTAGGCGGTGGCAATCGCTTCGGTCTCCGAAACAAACTCCTCCAGTCCGGCCACGGCCACTTGGCCATAATGCCGCGAGGCCATGTCGCTCAAGACAACATGCTCAAAGGGGACTTTGACCGATTGTTCTTCCGTTCCCCTGCGGAGGTTCACCGTCAGCAAATTACCTGCTGACTCAGGCGCTCGGCCAACAACCTGTAACGCAACGTCCGGATAGACGGTCTGCGGATTGCCGGCCAGCATCACATCTTGGCCGCCGGTTAGCGAAACGTCGATCAATTCCCACGGTTGACCCAGATGAGCGGTGGCGACCTTGGTGACCTGGTCCTCCGCGACAATGGAAAACACAGCACCACCTGTTGTCGAAGTCAGAGCGGTGAGCGTACGCAGGTCATCGCCGGCGGAGTTGGTTGTATAAGCGAACAGCGCACCTTCTGAAGACTCAAATGTGGCCGCCACAGCTTGAGCGTCACGCTCCCCCCACGTCATCGCGCCATCAGAAAGCAGGAAGTAATCAAACGGCTGAGATTTAATCTCCAGTAGCCAACGGGGATGAACAGCTTCGAAGGCGGCGTTGGACAGGTCGGTTGCACCCTCCAGCGCTAATGTCTGCGCATATTGCATCACAGCGTCGATATTCTCATCCGTGTTTTCCACGAACGATTCTTGCCACCAATGCGAATGCGCGTTGAAGAACAGCACGGCAAACCGTGGCATTGTGTCACGGTTCTCCCGGAGCATGGTTTCCAACAACTGTAAATAGACATTGAAGCGGTCCGGATTGGCTGAGAGCGATGTATCCAACAGGAAGATCGCGTCACGCGTCGTTTCTCTCTTTGTCACTTCCGGCAACTGCGGCGTAAACCGCCCAGAAAAGTAGTTTCCGGAATCAGCGTCCCCGCCGACCAGCAGCACGTTGCCGGTCTCTTCCATCCGCAATTCGACAATCTGATTAGGGTTTTCGACACGATAATGTTGCTGCACGTCATCAGAGAAAGCTTGCACTTCTGGTGAAATGCTCACGTTCACGCCATCCATCTTTGTGACGCGAAGGTCCAGCATCGCCTGCTTGGCGTATGGTGCGGCAAAGCGGTAAACCAAATCGCCTTGTTCTTCGGTCAGGTTGACGTCATAGCCAACCACAATGCGGTGCAACTTGCCCGGCTGCACAGGGAACACGCGCGCGGTGAACACGCCCGCCCCCGCCCATTCAACAAGCGCCGGATCAACGCGACGGCGGACGGTTTGCCCATAGGCAAAGGCGGCCTTTTCCCGTTGCACCATGCGCGCTTCTTTGGGTTCCACCCAGCTTCGCCTACGGTCAGCAATGATTCGCTTGGGATCCAGCGAGATCTGCCGCGAACGTTCGATATTGAAGAAGGCCGGTTCTGAGCCCAGAGCTTGCGTCAGGGATTGCGGCGAGGAATACACCGTCTCGCCAAACGCAAAGTAGTACAGGGACGCTTCCGGCGGCAGGCGGAGCCGGAAATCGGCCTCGCGAGTTGCGCCGCTGTCATTCATGAAATACAAATCCAACAGCACACGAGCACGGTAACCATCAACCTGCACGTTGGCCTGCATTCCTTCCAACGGCAATTCTTGGCCATCGCCAATCATCAGCCGCGAGGCGTTCGGCGTCAGCGGTGAACGTTTCCAGGTGGGAACGGCAGCACGAGGAGGGTGAGGCCTGACGTCATCCGTGGTGGGTTGAGCGCTGCGTTGGGCATGACTTTGTTGATCATGGCCGCCGCCGACATTCTGGTTAGCGCCATCACCGGCGGTGGAGTTGCTCATCTGTCCGCCACCGATGTCTCCTCCTCTTCCGGATCGATCGCCGTCTGCCTCATGAAGTCTCGGGGGCAGAGAGTGACGGAGGACCTCGAATGCGGAAATTCCACCGCCCGTAGGCCGCCCTTCGTCACCCACGGTGGAACCTCCGCCAAATGCTGGCATCAAATCACCGCCCGTATGATCACCAGGGCTTGCCGTTGGATCGGGATGTGCCGTACTGGTGTCAGCGTTACTGGAACCAAAAGCTCCTGCCGCGGCGGAATCCATCGGCGCCGAGCGATAACTGCGGCTATCATCCGCCCCAGTCATATCACCTGAGACCGCCGACCCGCCGGCATCACTCGCCGGGGCAGGCTTGGTGGCAGCTTCCCGCTGTTCACCAAGCATCGCCAGCGGACTGTACTCTGGCGCTGCCAGGCTCAAGACAATAACCGCGCCAATCAACATACATGCCGCCACCGCGAGTGTGCTCAGCCAACCCGGACCGCGCTTGCTTGCGTTCATGTGATTGCCTCGTGAAATTGTGGCCGCAGGCGGTCCGTCTTGATTCGTGCTGGAACCCTGACCGCTTTCGGATTGTCCTAACGCCTTCGCCAGGACCGCCTGAGAAATTCGTCCTGGCGTTGCGGGCTCATGCTTGGCCGTCTCATCACCACTGGCCTTGGCTTCCAGTTCTTCCAGCTCCGCGCGGCGGACTGAGCGAATCCGCGTGGCCAGACTAGCTGTCTCTCGCATGGCTTGCTCGATCTCAGCGCGCAATGGTTCCGCTGCTTCGGCCAACTCGCAGTCGAACGTGGCTTGCTCCTCAGGCAGGAGTTCTCCCAAGGCGGCCGCAGTGACGCGAGGATCATCAGGTGAAAGAGGCATGGCGCAGCAAAGGGGCTAGAGGGATGAGCAGCTAGAGACGAGCCAAAGGAACGAGGAAATTCACAACTCGGCGGCAGCGAGACGTTTGGTCAGTGGGTGTTCACGGAGGGCTTTGAAAGCCCGGTGTGCGGTAACGCGGACATTGACCTCGGTGCGGCCCGTCACGCCCGCAATCTCTCGATAGTTGAGACCGTCCGCCCACAGGTCGACCACTTCTTGCTGCCCGGCGGGAAGCTCAGACATGATCCCTTTCAATGCTCGGCAAGTGTCTGACGTCTCGGCAGCAGCCTCCGGCGCGGTCTCGGTAGAACTGCGACGGTAGAGAGCCCCGGAAGCTGCGTCGTGCCCGTCCATGTCTCGGGTATCCACAGTTGGCATGCGTCCCGCCTGGCGTAAGAGGTCGATAGCTCGGTTGCGACAAACCCGGTACAGCCACTGCCCGACGTGGCGAATCTCTCCGCACGATGTGCTGCTGACTTCCTGCTGTGTTTTGGCATCTGTGCCTGCGAGCGCGGTGTGTTTCCCCACAGGCGAACTGCCCCCATCGCCTGTCGGCAAGACTTCAGAACACAGTTTCAGGAAAGCAAACTGCACCACATCCGCGGCTGTTTCCTGGTCGGCCACAATCCGCTCCGTATAGCGCAGCAAACGAACCTCGTACTCGTGCAGTACGCTCTCCACCCACCTACGCGGATTGCCGTTTCCCGAAGGGTCCATATTGTCAGGTCATCAGCTTGCTGTCCGTCTGACTTGGATGACGTGGCCACACGCGGCCCGTTACGGTGAATCCAGAAAACCGGCTGTGCTATGAGTTGCCCGATGGTCTTGAGGACGTGACAGCACCACAGTCACTGCTGCCAAAGAGCAGTCTCTTGCCGACATTACCCGCATTCTCCCGTTGGCGGACTCTTCGTATTGAAGCGGATGCTCGCCTTGTGCCGATTGTAGCCAACAAGTAGATAAATGTGCTTTTTCCGGGCCGACCCCGGCCCCGCGCGCGGGACGCCGCGCGCTCCTCGCTGGCAGGGACGCTATGTACGAATCGTTCTTCGGCTTAAACCGACGCCCGTTTTGCTTTGCGCCTGCGGCTGACCGCTACTTTCCCGTAGCTAACAGTGATGCGGCGCGCCAAGCGCACGCCCGATGCATTGATCGCGCCGAAGGTGTCGGCTTGCTTGTGGCGGCGGCTGGGTTGGGCAAGTCGCTGATCTTGCAGGTGTTGGCTGAACAATTTCGCGATCGGTTTCCCGTGATCCAATTGGGCACAGGGCAAATCGAGACTCGCCGCGAGTTGCTGCAAACGCTTGCGCACGATCTCCGCATCCCATTTCGCGGCATGGATGATGGCGAACTCCGATTAGCGGTGGCGAGCCACCTGAACTCGGATGATCGCTGCCCGCAGGGGATTTTGATTCTCGCGGACGAAGCGCACACGTTCTCGTTTGCCATCCTGGATGAACTGCGGATGCTGACCAACGTGATCCGCAACGGCGAACCTCGCGTGCGATTGTTGCTCGCTGGCAACCTGCGCTTGGAAGAAGCGCTGACTGATCCGCGCCTGGAATCGCTCAGCCAGCGGATTGTTTGTCGCCGGTATTTGGAGCGATTTGACTCCCAGGAAACGGCCGAGTACATCCGCTTTCAAGTTGCCGCCGCTGGCGGACAGGTGGAACGGGTGTTTGAACCGAGCGCATTGGACGCCGTGTTTCAAGCCAGCGATGGCATTCCGCGGCTCATCAATCAACTTTGTGATTACGCTCTGCTCACCGCTTACAGCGACGACCAACAGCCCATCACCGCCGAAGGTATTGGCGCAGCCTGGGCTGAACTCCAGCAACTCCCAGGACAATGGATGGACCCACAAGGGCCTCCACAACTGCGCGTTTCCAACGGAGAGGATGTCATCGAGTATGGCGGACTCTCCGATGATGATCAGTTTGATCCGGTACCGGAAAGCGACCAAGCCGACGCGCCGAACCTGCAGATGGTCACTGACGATAAACAACCGGATCAAGGCTCGATCACTGGGGCTCAACTGAACCAGTCTGACAACGTCAGGGGAGATGTGACTGAGGTGGTGGAGGAATCCGTCGTCAGTGAGTTCAAGCCTGACAATGCTGAAGTCAGCAATCAAGAGAGGACAAGCAGCGCGGATGAATCGGGGAATACAGATCTCCAGGCGGAACAGATCGTTGAATTCCCCACCGATCGCCGGACGGAACAAGAATTCGAGCAGATCGAAAATCAGCTCAATACCGTCATTCAGCATGTGAACCGGGTGCGAGTCACACCAGACGAAGAAGAAACATACCAACCGCCGGTGGAAACAGACTCCCCAGCTGTTGGCAACACAGCAGACCCAAAGCAGGATTCTTCACCTGGCAACATCGTCAGCAACGCAGCCGAGCCGGAGGAGTCAAATATCCCCTCGGCGCAACCAGCAGTTGCCAAAGTGAATGCTGATGACTTTGAGGATGAAGAGCTCGTCATCGATCGTTATGCGCAGCTTGAATCAGACGCCCGAAAGATGGCGCCGCCGCTGGCCAGAATTGTCGTCCGCCCCGAGCCAGCGGAAGCAAACACGCCTACACAACGCCCGAACGAAGAGCACGGGGATCTCCCGGCGATAGCAGATGGGACCGATGCTGTCACAGATGACGAACGGTCTTCCAACCCAGAGACAGTCTCCCCAACCCCGGAGGTGGAGGCGGCCATCAACGTCGTCGCGGAACAATTGACAAACACGCCGCCTACGAACATCCAGATTGAAGAGGATGAAGATCGGCTGCAAGTCTATGTGGACCCCTATGGCGGTCTGTTTGAGGAAGAGCTGGAAGACGATGCTGTCGGCGATGATTCCGGGATCGAGCAACCTTCCGTTGATACGTCAGCCACCACGGCACAGGTCGTGCCGTCGCCTGAAGATGAAACGATCAAGCTTCCCCCAATGGCTCAACCGAGCAATGAGCGAGCCAATCTCCCCTCAGACTCGACGCCCGGCAGCGAACAGCCACAAGAGATCTTGCGTCCCTTCGCTCACGAGTCCACGCCGACAATAGAGCCGGAAGAGGCAAATCGTCCCATCTTGATCATTGAAGATGATGACGATGGGGACGCGGAGATCGAGGTCACTGACACGGACCAATCTGGTGAGTCGCCTGCACACGACGTCCGCTTGGAAGACTACGAAACTCTCTTTGCTCGACTGCGTGGCGCTCAACAAGATCTGCAATCGTAACGTTGCGAAATTTCAACGACAGAGATCGTTCCATGGCCAGCGTGAGTTCCAATCAGATCAACAGCGGAGCCTTGCCCAAGGCGGCTCTTCGTGAGTTGCGCAGTCGGCTGCGTGCTGCGGCGAGCGCTGAGATGGTGCTACCGCCCAGTTGGGGGGCCATGGATGTCTCAATTCGATTGGACAAGCCACAGTCCCGCCCTGCCGCTCCTGCTTATCTTCGGCGAGCGGTGCTGGCCAAAATGATCATTCGCGAAGAGACGCCTGTCACGTTAACGGATGATTTGCTTGAGATCTGCGCGAATTGGGCTGAGATGACCACTCCGTTGCCGGAAATGCCCGCGCCACCGCAACGGCAATTCTCCACGCGACGCTCTGCGCGCGAAGAAGCTCATAGGCAACTTGTGCCACAGGACGATATCGCGTCTGCCGAGAACGAAACCGATCCGACCTCGACGTCCAAAGCCAACAGGGAAGCAGGCGACAACCCTGCCGAGAGCGACCTTGCGGAAGATTCGCGCGGTGTGCTTCCCTTTCGATCTCCGCCGCGGAAGTTTGTGCAGACACGCTATCATGAATTGCGCGATGAGATCCTGGCGAGCTTAAAAGCCGATGATGCCGTGTGCCTGGGATTGATTGATGTCGATGACGATGAGGCGACGCTGCAATTGTATGCCGGATTGGCGACTGCTTTGTCCGACGGACAGGAGCCATCGTCGCCCGTGTTGTTGATTGACGCAAACCTGGCGGATCGCCGCTTGAGTCGTTCATTCGCTTCGGCCAACTTACCTGGGGTTGGCGAGCACGTGCTGGACCAAGCTGACTTGAACAACCTGATCGTTCCGACAAGTCTGCATGGCGTTTCCCTGTTGCCCGGCGGTGGTAAGCCTCCGCGAGAACTTCGAGATACTGAAGCCAATGCCTGGGAGCAGTTGTTCACGGAACTCAAGAAGCGTTTCAAGTATGTGCTGATTGAGTTTTCTGCTGAAAGCACGTTGCCCGGCGCGCTCTCCGCTCATCTGGATGCGGTTCACCTCTGCATGCGTCTCAATCGGACGCCCCGCACTCGCGTCAGCCAACTCGTTCGCCGCCTGCAACGAGATGGAATCAAGAACCTGGGGTGCCTGCTGGCCGATCTTCCTCGTGCGGCCTAGGTCGGCGTTCGCTTGTTTGGCGTCTGTGACCGCGTACCTTTCTAGAACACCTGCCGATCGCCGTTCCGCTTGCCCAAGCGGACGCTGTCAGGTCATCCCGCAAATGGCGCCACGCGCCCTGCTCTCAGGCGTACGGGCGAAATTGACATTGGTCAAATGTGGGGGGTGTTTCGGGCGTCCACGCGCGCTGCCGAACACCATAGGGGGTTGACGGCTAACATGCTACTCAACGTAACGTCAAGATTGCCGGTGATGTTTGCGGTCCCGTTGCTGGTTAATTGCTGGGCATGAAGCGTTTGCGCCACTCCCCTGGAGGCTGGAAAAGTTTGACCAATGACAATTTCGCCCGTACGCGTGAGGGCAGCGCGCGCGAGGAACGCCGCGGCAATACTTGAGTTCGTCACGGGTGGTGGTGGCACATCAACAAGAGAGCGTTCCGTTTAATGGTCTTGCGAGCTGACCTTCGCCGCGGCCTGTCGACGAGCTTCCTCCATCCAGTGCCGACCCGCCAGCTTTGGCTCAAATTCTGGGTGGCCTGAGAGAACGGCAATCTCTTTCAAGCAGCGAAGTGTGATCTCGCCCAAAACGGCTTTATCGTCTGTCTGGCCGTACGCGCTCACGTCAATCGGCTCGCCGATTACGACTCGAACGCGGGCTGGTTTGCGAAAACTGGACAACGGAGAGCCGAAGTACGGAATGCCTTCGACCCAACAGGGAACAATCGGAACCTGTGCCTTGATGGCAACCAGTGCCACGCCCGGCCGTCCCGGCAGCAGGATCTCTTCACCTACATTGATGCGACCCTCCGGAAGCATGCCGACAATGCCCCCCGATTGAGCGTGACGAATGGCCATCTTGGTGGCTGCCGTATCAGCGCCGCCGCGGCGGACGGGGATTGCCGTGGATTGCCGCAGGAACCAGCCCATGAGTCCGGTAAAATACTCTCTGGCCACCATCCATCGCGCCATCTTGGGCATCGCGCGTTGAATGAACAGGGGATCTACTCCGCTGGTGTGGTTACAAACGCAGATGGCGCCTTGTTCGTGACTTAGCGGCCAGCGGCCTTGGTACTTTGTGCGCCAATAAAACCTCGTCAGCGGCCACTGCACCAGATACAGCAGGAGCTGCATGGCGTTGAAGCCGTATCTGCGGCAAAAGCGCCAGGCGAAAACGACGGCAACCAAAAGGATAACGCCGCCAAGAAGAGCCCACCATTGACCAGTTGATAACATCAATCATTGACTGCTTGCTGAGCTGCGTGCCGGCATACTTGTTTTGCGGGGCGCTTGGGACGCCACTTAGCTGCACCCTCGCTTTGTAGCACGGCCTTCGTCGTGCCACCACTTCGCAGCGCGACGGGTTGCACACTGGCACTGTTTGTACCACACAGACAGGCGGCACGTCTGCCGCAGTGTCACGCGCGTCGCAGCGGAATTTTTTATGCCTGGCGATGTCCGGCAAGAGGCAGCGGCCCTGATAGGCGCCCAGACATGATCTGTGCCGCCAAGCCGGGAGAATCCGGCGGGGTTGGCGGGAATTCGCTACATTCCCGCTTCGCCGCCCCGTACAATGCGCTACAAACCAGGAAGCAAGGTCGCGGCCTGAGCTTTATTTCACTTTCCAATTTCAACCAACATGAAGTTGCGTATCGGCGTCGTGGGTCTGGGGAATGACTGGGACACACGCTACAAGCCGGCGTTTCGCGCGCTTGCGGACCGCTTTGAGGTCCGTGCGATCTGCGAGCCGGTGGCTCTTCGTGCTGACAAGGCGATTCGGGATTTTGACGCGTGCGCGGTGGACGGATTTCAAGCGCTCTCGCGGCGACCGGATATCGACGCCATCTTCGTGCTCTCACGCGGCTGGTATGGCGAACTCCCCGTGCTGGCCGCCTGCAATTCTGGCAAATCCGTCTATTGCACCGAAGGGCTGGACCAAGATCTGGAAACAGCCGCGAGCTTGAAGAAGCGGTTGGAATCGTCCGGCGTGACCTTCTTGGCTGAATTTCCCCGGCGCTATGCTCCTGCTACCGCGCGGCTGAAGGAGCTGATCGCCACGCATTTGGGCCAGCCTAAATTGATGTTTTGCCATTCGCGCGTGGCCGCTCAACGTGCCGGATTGAATGGACGCTCGGCATCGCCGCAACGTTCTCCCATGAGCCACCTGATTGAACTGGCTGACTTGTGTCGCTACGTGATGGGAGCTGACCCATCCAGCGTGATGGGTGTGGCGCACGGCCAGGAAAACGCGGACTTCAATGGCGATTATCAAATGATGAGCCTGGAATTTCCGCAACCCGGAAACGACGGCGCCGTCACCACAGCCCAAGTGAGCTGTGGCCAATACATGCCGGGCGATTGGCCGGAAGCGGTGACGTTTCGCCCGCCGCCGGAATTCCAGGTGGCCTGCGAGAAGGGGATTGCCTTTGTGGATTTGCCCTCAACTATCATCTGGTTTGACAAAGCCGGGCGGCATATGGAGTCGCTGGATAGTGAGCGACCCGTCGGTGAGCTGATGTTGTTACAGTTCTATCGCTGTGTGATGAGCTTGCTGCACAAGCCTAGCGGCCTTGAAGATGCCTATCGCGCATTGAATATCGTCCTCGCTGCGCAGCAAAGTTATCGGCAGGGCAAACGTGTCACTCTTGGCACAGATTTGTAGGCGGCGCAAGATTGCAAGGCGCGCTTGCGATTTGCGCGCCCACGTGGCATGGTAGCGCCCCAGTGATGAGAACCGTCCGTCAGGGGACGGCGGACGGACAAGATTGTCCCGTACGAGATTCTCCGCACATGGCCAAAGATGCGTCTGCCGCGAAAGTCGGGCGAGAACCCGTCGATGACGTTGTTCCGGAATCGGTCTCACCAGCGGGAACTTTGCCGCCGTTGCGGTATCGAGACATGCCCCACGCTGTCCCTTTGCGGAGGATGCTCGGTCCCAGCATTATCCTGGCCGGGCTGGCCTTGGGCAGCGGCGAGTTCATCCTTTGGCCATACATCACCTATCGCAGTGGCTTCGTCTTCTTTTGGGCCTGTATCGTGGGCGTGACGCTGCAATTCTTCATCAACATGGAGATCTCCCGTTGGGCTCTGGCCACGGGGGAAAGCGCCGTGGCTGGCTTTTGTCGCCTGGGACGAATTTGGGGCTGGGTGTTTTTGTTCTTAACCGTCATTCCGCACATGGTCCCAGCCTGGGCGAAAGGAGGTGCAGAGTTAGTCAGCCACTTGGCGTTTGGCGATCACCAAAAACACTCCGAGTATGTGGCCATTGGTGGGCTGTTGCTCTGCGGACTGATTCTGACGTTGGGCCCGGTCGTCTATCGTACGGTTGAGCGGATGCAGTTGATCTTGGTAAGTCTGATCATGTTCATGGTCATCGCGCTGGCAATCCTCCTCGTCCGCCCAGACGCGGTCATGGCTCAGGCGAAAGGAATCATGAACGTTGGCGGAACTCCACCCGCTGACGCAGGGCTGGACGTAGCGATGCTGTTGGGGGCGCTGGCCTTTGCCGGAGCCGGCGGTGCGCTCAACCTGGGGCAGAGCAACTACATCAAGGACAAGGGATATGGAATGGGGAAGTACGTGGGACGGATCACCAGTCCGGTGACGGGCGAGGAGGAAGCAATCAGCGAAACCGGCTACTTGTTCCGCCAAACAGAATCCAACATCGAACGGTTTCGCTCCTGGTGGAGGAAGGCCAACACGGAGCACTTCCTGAGCTTCTTCATCACCTGTCTGCTGTGCCTGGTGTTGCTAAGCTTGATCTGCTACAGCGTTTTCTATGATGCTCAGGGCGTGCGAAAAAATGACGACTACAGCAAAAACAACATTGAGTTTGTCGTCGGGCAGTCGCAAGCGATAAGCGGCGGCACGTTGGGAGAGTTCGGACGTGTTGCCTTCTTGCTGATGGGCGTGGCCATTCTGTTCACCACCGAGTTTGGCATCCTGGATGTGGCGACGCGCATTTCGACCGACTTGATCAAAGTCAACTGGCTGCGGTCAAGCCGGACCTGGTCTGAAAGCCGGCTCTACTTTCTGATTCTCTGGATCACCATCGGTTCCGGAAGTCTGATCCTGCTGATCGGCAATGACACGGTGCAGAACAGCCTCTCGTTGTTCAAGTTTGTATCCGCGCTCAACGGAGGAGTGATGGCTTTGTATTGCATCACGCTTTTGTATATCAATAAGCGGTTCTTGCCTCCGGCGGCGCGAATGAACGCATGGCGGACGATCATGATGTTGATCGCGACGGGTTTCTTCGGCTTCTTTGCCGTGTGGGCGTCAAAGATCCAGATTGAAAAGCTGAATTGGCTTGGCGGGTGACAGAAACCCGATCTCGCGTGAACACTTCGCACGAAACACGCTGAACAACACCACGCAGAACAACATAGTGAGGCGCAATAAGAAAGCGGCCAACAACGAGGTCTGGCCGCTTCCTTCGCTGGTCAATCATTGGTGGGAGTGACGAGTTTACCTCCCGCCGCCCGATTCGGTATCGCCGGCACCGCCGTCGCCATCACCACTAGAAGTTTCTGCGCCAAAAGGCGGTACAGAAAAGTCTTTCTGGGCGATCAGTTCGCCACCCTTGAAGTGTGAAACGTTGCGAACCTCAGCGCTGTCAAAGAGGTACACATACTCCTGTTCTTCCTCGGGGAGGATGGCTTGCGTGTCTGGATCGAGCAGGCGTGCGACGTCTAGCGTGTATGAAACGTCAACCACGTAATTTGTGAAGACGCCAGGAAACGTCCAAGCTTCCTTAAGCTGCAACTTATGAAGTTCAGAAACTTCCGTTGGCGCGGCTCCGCCGAAGACATCTTTGTGAATTTGTTCCCGAGACGTGGGCTTCTTATTAGGGTCTATCGGAAGAACCTTGCTCGGGTTGTTGGGATCACGTTTCTGATTGATATTGAATTCATCCAACGCAGCGTGGGTCGTATTTCGCCGGTTCCATTGGAACAACTCAAATGCACCGGCGGCCACCGCGCCCACCAGTATCACAATCATCAAGACGATTCGCGTTTTTGAAGCACCCCGCCTATTACGCTGTCTAGACATTTCCCACCTCGAAGTGACTTAATATAAAATGGCCCAGGCGGGATTCGCCAACCTAGTCAAGTGCCCAAGCCTGGGAGCGGATTGCTCCACATTCCTGTTTGGAAGTCCCCTCGATTGGGGGAGCAAACATTTATGGTGTCATCGCAGCTAACGCAAGTCAAGTGCCGCGTTTCCTTGCTGTAAGTCAAACCTGCGCTTAACGTTATCCAGTTCACATTCCGACAGCGAAGTTCAGGATGCTTGTCTGCAATCTGTTGTTGAACGCCGCTCAGTCGTTGCGGCATGGGATAACTTGCGAACCGTCCCGAGATTCTTCTCCTACGGGGTAATTGCGAAAGCGGATCGAATAGTGCCGGTCGAACCAGTTGGAGATATCGCCTTCGATGGACGTGTCATACGCCGGAGATATATGTAGCGTCTTGCCGTAGCAGTCTGCCTTGATTTCCCCATTGTCCACAATCACTCGGCCAGCTTTGATGACGTAACGTGGCAGCTCAAACATCTTCTGCTTATCGTCATCCGGCAAGTAAATGGTGATATCCGCGTCAGCCCCAGGACCCAAATGTCCTTTGTTCGCCAGCCCTAACATCCGCGCTGGTCCAGCGCGCGTGATGATACAGATCTCGTAGAGCGAATATTCGCGCTTGAGGTCCGCCAGTACGCTCCGCTGCCGGACGTGAGGGTGGACGGTCTTTAGGACGTCGTCGCGAAACGCCCGATCCATGAGCAGACGAATGATCTGAGGATAGGCCAGGAACGAGCTGCCATTGGGGTGGTCTGTGCTCATCGCCACCTGCCACGGATCATTCACCAACAGAAACCACTCCAACCCAATCGCCCACTGAAACGCATGCACCAGACTCTTGTTCTTGTAGGCAATCGGAGCGATGCCGCAGCCCGATTCCGACTCGATGTCTGCGCTGAACCACTTAGTCTTGTAGATGTTGTGTAGGTAATACCCAATAGGTCCGTCGGCGGTCATGCTGGTCGTCTCGCCGAAGAGTACTTGTCCAACATCGACGGTGATATTTGCGTTGTTGTTGACAAACTCAGCCAGCGACGAGACCTGCGAGCCAAACGTCTCCTCGTCAACGTCACCGCCGGCGTAGCTATGAAATTGGATATGCGCCAGATGTCCCCGGCGGCCTTCCAGAGTTTGCATGGTTTCCAGAGTCGTCGTCCAGTTGCCGGGTAAGCCCAGGTTGTTGCAGTGAATATGGACGGCGTGAGGCATGCCCAGTTCATCGACGGCGCCAGCAAGCGCTTGAATAATCTGCCGTGGAGAAACGTCAAAGGAGTGAACTTTCTCATCCAGAGAGTGCACGTTGCCAGACGCACGCAACTTCCATTCCTCCACCCCGCCAGGATTGACGATCTTGGCCGCGTAGCCCTTGGTCGCAGAAAGCAACCAGGCCAGGAAACTCTTCACCCGGGTTGAGTCGTTGTTACGCAGCGCCTGCATGACATAGTGGTTGTTGCCGACGAGGACATAGAACCCTTTATCGATACAGGGCGTATTTTCTAATTCCTCGTGGGCGTGCCGGGCGAAAAGTGGCGACACCGCCGCGTCAAAGGCTGTCGTATAGCCCATTCCGGCGTACTTGTAGCCGGTGGCAAATGTGCTGGGCACGCTCCCCATCGTCCCCGAATGTGCCGACATTGTTCGGCGAACTGGTTCGGCCTGACGACTTCCTTCTGGCCGCATCTTACGGGCCATATTGACCTTGGGCCCGGCAATGTGGCTATGGATATCAATGCCGCCAGGCATGACCACATAACCGGAAGCATTTAGAGTTCGATCAGCTTTTACCGACGCATCCGCCGGAGCAGCGATCATCTTCCCGCCATCGATCCACAAATCGCGAACTTCGCCGTCGATTCCATGAGCCGGGTCATAGACAGTGCCGCCGGAAATCAAGAGTTCAGGCATAGGACGTGCAGACGATTGATTGCCTGGTCTCCGCAGGGGCGCCGCACACTTCTTAAGACTGCGGAACCGTTAATGGCTGGCCGCTGTCTTTGGGACCAAGCTTGAGTATGAACGGGGCCGCGCGCTTGGCCCAAGCGTCTGGAGAAGGAGCGCTCGCAGCGCCTTCACCCATGCAACTACGGAGCATGTCTGTATCCACCGTACCGGGACTGAGGGCGATGGCCGCCATCTCTGCCGGCAACTCCGTGGCCAATCCTTGCGTCAAACCTTCAATGGCCCACTTGGATGTGCAATACGGGACAACTTGCGGAGATGTTGAACGTCCCCAGCCGGAACTGAGATTAACAATCACCCCGTGGCCAGCTTCCATCATTGGCGGTAGAAAACAGCGGATGACATTCGCAACGCCGTTGACGTTTACTGCCATCAACCTGTCAAACTCGCTGGCCGGGATGTCCCAGAACGGGGCGTTGGCGTTGATCAACGCTGCGTTGTTGATGAGGAGGTCAGGGGGCGGCAAGTCGCCGCCCAGCAATTCGCCCGCCCAATCACGGACTTGCGTTTCATCACTGACGTCGACTTTGCGAAAACGGTGCGGCGAACCGAACTTGAGCTCTAGCTCTTCAAGACCGACTTCACCCCGTGCACACCCATAGACGGTGTGGCCAGCCCTGACGAACTCGCCGACCAACGCCCGACCGATGCCGCGGCTGACGCCTGTGAGAAGGATGACTCGGGACATGGAATTCAGCGCTCGGCCAGAATGCTAACGTATTTGTCGATACGCAAAGCTGTGTATGTTGATCGTACGACGCAACCCGTACGTGTCAATCTGAAGTCACGCTGGCACAGGCCGCTTCATGAAACTCAAAGAGACTTGCAAAATCCACGTTCCTCGGAAACTGGTATGGACGGCAACCATCGAGATCGATCGCTGGCCCCAATGGACTCCTACTGTTCAGACTGTTGAGCGGATTGATGAAGGACCGCTCCGCGTTGGTAGTGAAGCGTTCCTCAAACAACCCGGCATGCCAAAGTCCCGTTGGCGAGTGACGTCACTGGACGCTGGCCGGCGATTCGCCTGGGAAACCCGCATGCGCGGGATGCGCATCGTCGCCACGCATGAATTGGCCGATTGTGAAGCGGGCACTCGCAATACGCTGATTGTTGAGATGCAGGGAGTTGCCACCTGGCTGCTGGCTCCACTCATCTGGTTTTCCGCGCGGAAGAATCTAAAGACGGAAAACGCTGCGCTGAAGCGTTTCTGCGAATCACAGGCGGCGGGCTCAGGAAGAACGACAAACTGATCTTGCCTGGCGGAAGCAATCAGGGCTTCAATGCGGTCGTTGGTTTCTTGCTCGTTCCGCCTGAGATGTCCGCCCTCCCAGAGGCGGACCATCTTCGGTACGTGCTAGCATCCCTTGAGCAAAGCTCCTGAGGACAATTATGGCATCCTCCGCTTCCAAGCCTGTCGTTGTCGTTATCCCTGCTCGGCTGAATTCCACGCGGCTGCCGCGGAAAATGCTGCTACGGGAAACCGGCAAAACGCTCGTCCAACATACGTACGAAGGCGCCGCGGCTTCTCGATGTGCATCGCAAGTGATCGTTGCGACGGACTGCGATGAGATCGCCGACGAGGTGAGGGCGTTCGGCGGAAATGCTCAAATGACATCAGTTGATTGTGCGAGCGGAACCGACCGGGTGGCGGAGGTAGCCCAAACCCTGCCGGAAGCCGAAATCTTCGTGAATGTTCAGGGTGATGAACCGGAGATTGCAGGAGAGGCCGTGGACGCATGCGTGTCAGCATTGCGAAGCGATCCGGACGCGGTGATGTCAACGTTGGCGTCGCCTATCCGCGAGCGGGACGTCCTCACTGCAAGTTCTTGTGTCAAAGTCATTTGTGACGCGGCCGGGCGAGCGATCTACTTCAGTCGCGGGATGTTGCCGTTTGCGCGCAAATGGGATGACCAATTGCTTGAGAGAGATCCGCCGGTTTACTTACAACACATGGGAATCTATGCGTTTCGCCGCGATTTCCTGTTGCGCTTCCCCGCTTTGCCGAAGTCGCCCTGGGAGCAGATTGAGTCGCTTGAGCAATTGAGAGCGCTTCACGCGGGGTTCAAGATTGCGGTGCAAATCGTTGATACACTTAGTGTTGGGATCGACACGCCGGAAGAATACCAACAATTTGTTCGGCGCACCCAAGAGCAAACGGGGAATACCTCAATAGCGGCATAACGTCGACTCAACGTCGCGGCTCCGCATCTAAGAGGGCAGAATCGCAAGGAAATTTTGGCTTCTAGGATGTGTCAGACCATAATGGACGGTAGTCGGAAGTGTACTTTCGGCTATCATTCCAACGCCTCCTACGGTCATTTCCTTCTCTTCGCCGACCGCGTCAGGTCATTTCCCCCAACGCAAGGGCGAGTGGTCCAAAGGAGGTCGCGGGCCTGCAGGGGTGCATTCGCCGCAAGCGGTTGAAATCTCACACTTTAGGGGTGATGAATTCCCATCATTTTCTCGCCGCTGCTGAGTACAACCGCCAGATCCCTTCGCTTTTCTCCTATGGATGACTCGCACACCTCCGCGAGCCCAAGTGCTGAAGTCAACAGCCCTTCCGTCAATATGGGAGAGCTGATTGAAAAGCATCAGGTCGTGTTGTGGCGGTACTTGCGGGTGCTGGGATGTGAACCGTCGTTAGCGGATGACCTGACTCAAGAAACGTTTTTGGCGGTGCTGACCAAGCCGTTTGAGGATTATGGGGACCAATCCACGCTCAAATATCTGCGGACGGTGGCGCGGAACCTGTTGATTTCAAGACATCGCCGCGAATCGCGCTGCAAACTACAGGCTCAGATCGATCATGTGGATTTGATTTGGGACCGTTGGACAGGGGATGACAAAGACGACCTGCCTCTTGTCGCATTGCGGGAATGTTTCAATAAGTTGCGGGAGAAAGCGCAAACCGCTTTGAACCTCCGCTTTCGCGAACGGAAAACTCGCAAGGAAATCGCTGAAGCGGTCAACATGTCAGAGCACGGCGCAAAGAACTTAATGCAGCGGGCCAAAAGAGCGCTGCGGGATTGTGTGGAAAGGAGAATCAAGTGATGTCCGCAGGGGACAACGGACAACACGAAGATCATGCCGCCAATGGGCAAGAGCGCAAGCCGTCAGAAGAACTGGCTGCGCCTGCTGGTCGTTCCAGTCTAGAAGACGCACAGGCTGAAGTGCTCGCCCAACAAGCCGAGCGATTGTTCCTCAACGCCTGTCTGGAAGAAGTGCTGGGAAATGAGACACCGCCGGACCTGGCTCCGGAAATTCTGGCGCGGCTTGCTCAGGCGGATTTGGCATCGAGTTCGATCAACGGCAGCAATGGCTATGTCCCCGCCGTGGAAAAGGCGTTGCTAAGCTTCAACGGCAATGGCGATTCCCGCTTGTCACAACCCCCAATATCCACCATCTCGGGCAATGGCACCTCAAGCAATGGTGTTTCGGGTAATGGCGTCGCGGCCGAACCGTCCTCATCCGCCCAACGCAGCTCGGAAGAGGTCTCAAGGTCACGTGAGTCCAAGCGTGGCTGGCTGATTACCATTACCGCCACCACAGCTTGTCTGTTGCTGGCATTCGTCACCTATCTCAACTGGCAAGCGGTCTTTGGAGACCGTGGGAACGAAACGGTCCATTCGGCAACCGATGATACAAGCCAGCCATCGCGTACTAGCGATGCGGATCAAAGAATTGCAACGGATTCACCGACGGATAATCGCGGTTCAGGCAACGCTGAATCTTCTGCTTCTGACACACCCGGTTCCACGCGATTGGCAAACGGCAACCAGTCGCTTGACACGGTCAATCCGGACAATGACGCATTGCCGCTGGATGCTGGGGGCACCCCATCGTTGACCCGTCCGGTCGAGGCGATCGTGGCCCAGATCAACTCCAGGATTGAAGAGCGTTGGCAAGAGGAGAGCATTACCCCTGCGGATTGGGCGACGGACGCGGAATGGTGCCGGCGGGTTTTTCTGGATGTGCTAGGGCGAATCCCCACGGTTGAAGAATCCGTAGACTACGTGACCAGCAGTGACGCCGCCAAAAAGCAGCAACTCGTTAGCAGCTTGCTCTACGGCGAAGAGTACCGGGACGAGTTTTCTGACCATTGGGCCGGAGTATGGACCAACGTGCTGATCGGCCGTGAAGGTGGCACGCAGCCCCGCGGGATCGTCAGTCGCGAAGGTTTGCACAGCTACCTGGCGAGCGCCTTTGAGCAGGACAAGTCGTATGACGGCATCGTGACTGATTTGATCACCGCCACGGGCGCGAATCGGCCTGGCGCAGCGGACTTCAACGGCGCCGTCAACTTCTTATTGGACAACATGGACCATGACGCGGTCAGCGCTACGGCGAAAACGTCCCAGATTTTCCTGGCCCGTCAGGTTCAATGCGCTCAATGTCATAACCATCCGTTCTATGAACAACCGCAGCGGCAATTCTGGGAGATGAATGCGTTCTTTCGCCAGACACGAGTCGTGAGGCCGCGCGGCGGGAGTGCCGGACGAAGAAACGGCGTCGCGCGGTTGATGGACCGAGATTTCGCCGGTCAAGGAAATCGTCGGAACGCGGACGAAGCAGACATCTACTATGAGCGGGCCAATGGTTTGCTGGAGGTTGCCTTTCCCAGGTTCTTGGATGGCACGTCGATCAATCCCTCCGGCCGATTGGCGGTTGTCAATCGCCGGCAGGAGTTGGCCGACATGATCGTCAAATCGCCCGCCATGGCGGAAGCGATTGTCAATCGAACGTGGGGCTACTTTTTGGGCTCGGGTTTTAGTCTGCCTGTGGATGACCTCGGACCGCATCAAAGTGTTTCTCATCCGGACCTGCTTGATGACCTTGCCGCAGATTTTCGCGAGCAAGGCCATGACTTACGCCGCTTGATGCAAAGCATCGTGCTGTCCAGGCCGTATGCCATCTCAAGTGAAGCTGCCAACCCGGCAAGTTCCGGAGATGAACGCATTGGTGCCGGTGGTCCACTGTTCAGCCGTTTCTATTCCCGGCAACTTCCGCCAGAAGCTGTCTTTGATTCCTTACTGGTCGCGGCTGGTCGTCACCGGAGTGGGAACGCGACGGCTCAAAATCGTGCACGTCGGTTGTGGCTAGGCCAATTCACCATCGAATTGGAGAACGATGAAAATCGCGAGGTCGATCTGTTCGACGGCGCTATTCCCCAGACGCTGGAAATGTGGAATGGGGCGATGACCTCTCAGGCCCTCTCTCTTAAAGACAAAGGGCTCCTGGCAAGTATCGCCAACAGCAACATGCCGAATCCTGACAAGATCAAGCACCTGTTCCTGGCCGCGCTCTCGCGCGAGCCCACGGACGCCGAGATGCGTCTGGTGGGGACGATGTTGCGCGACTCCAGCGAAGCAGAAATTCCACCACTCCTCCAAGACGTGTACTGGTCTTTGCTAAATTCCAGTGAGTTCATCCTGCAGCATTGACGGTCGCGGCGCTTCGCGGTGGTAGAGAACGCGCGCAACGCTCCTTATCTCGCGGCTGGTTGAATATTCGAGGCGAACGGGTTTCTGAAGACGGGGAATGTAAAGCAAACGCCGCCGAAGTGACTGCTCACTTCGACGGCGTTTGTGATTGGCAACGACTTGGAGGTCTAATCAAGCGAACTGCCCACGCGACTACTCGCGTCACGTCGGCGCGAGTTCGTGCAGTTCCTTGGCCAGTCGCTTCCGGGCGACGTGCAGCCGACGCTTGATCGTACCGACCGGCGAAGCGAACGATTCGCTCATCTCCGCCAGCGACTGGCCGCTCAGGTAGAACGCTTCCAGGGTTTCCCGGTCGAGCTTACCCAGCCGGCGCAGACCATGCCGGACCTGTTGCGCTTCCTCGCGCCGCAGGACGTCCGTCATCGGCGTCGAGTCTTCGGCAACCGTGGCTTCCAACGTCGACGCATCCGTGCTCAGCATCGGACCACGACGGACTGCCCGATTGATCGCCATACGGTTGGTCATCGACCGCAGCCAGCTCGCGAAGCAAGCCGGTTCACGCAGTTGATGCAGCTTCCGCATCGCCTGGACAAACACTTCCTGCGTCAACTCTTGAGCTTCGGCGTCGTTCCCCAGCCGGCGCATGGCCGTGGCGTAGACCGCCCGCTCGAAGCGTTCAGCCAGTTCGCCAAAAGCGGCTCGATCGCCCGCTTG
This sequence comes from Pirellulales bacterium, assembly GCA_028066245.1. Lineage (GTDB taxonomy): Bacteria > Planctomycetota > Planctomycetia > Pirellulales > S012-138 > CALJLD01. The sequence goes on from JALCBR010000009.1 coordinate 33,238, forward strand.
AGCTTGGAGAACCAAAGCCCGCAGTTCTGTGTCTTGCAATTGAGTGATGGTCATGATGTTTCTCTCGTTTTGAAGGGCGTTTTCATAACGCCGTTTTGGTTAACCTGCGGCACAAGCGATTTATCCGCACGGAACACGGATCCAGCCGTGAGACCAAACGCGGATGGGACGACTTCCGACAATGCGGGCGTGCCAGTACCAGGCTGATTGCCATCGCTGTCGCGATGGGACAATCGGAAGCACGAACAACTCGCGCAAACGAAGTCTGGTCGCGACTACCAGCGAGCGGTCCCGCTTGGCGGCTGCCTGCGAAAGGTTCTCAAATGGCTGAGAGCCTGTTCGACTAGCCGACGTTTGCCGGCCGGCGTTCGCCGAGTCGGACGACTGAGCCGCCGGGCGTATCGCCGGGACTCATCCGTTCCGCTCCGCCGCAACTCGTGCCCAGGCGTTTCCCGGCGGTGACAACGCGTTGTCCTTGCGTCGTCTTGCCGGTCGCGCCCTGCCATCCACGCTGGGCGGTCCCGGTGTTGGCCGGATTTGCCCTTGGCGTCGCTTCTCTTGCTATCGCAAAAGAAGCTAAGACGACGGGGTCACGATGCCTCGCCAACACACTGTTGGCGCGGTGCGCACCTGCTGGTAGCGACATCGCCTGGGACGGGATTGACCGCGAATAGATGGAGGCGGACTCCGAGCGCACGTCTTGACCCGCGCCCAGGACGGCGTCGCGCTGCAAAAGCACGGCGAAATCGTCTTGGAAACGTCGATTGTCAATGGCGTTGCGCATTGGACCGCTCCTCGCGGTAAGAGAGAAAAACCAACTCCATCTTGCGACAGCAGGCTTCCGCCTGGAGTCACTCATTCCTACACATGCTTCGGTCAAACAACTGATCTGTTCAAAGCTTAATCCCAGTTTTTGTATCCGCCTGCGCGGATTTTCAGGATTTCGCCAGCCAGGTAGATTGACTGCCAGATGATCTTCGCCAAGGGGATGAACCTTGGGCGCACAAAATCTGGCCACATGAGCATGATAGACGTGCGCGAGTAGGAAAAGGTTCGCGTCTTTTAGGATAAATTTATAAGTTGCTATTGATTAACGGCTTACGTCTTTCAAAACTCGACGTAAACCTGAAAAAAGTGAGCTCGACGCTGGTCACGTCAGTCTGGCTGGGCGCAACCCTCATGTTGAACCACCTTGTATGGCCGTAATCTCAGACATCTGTGCTTTCTTGGATCGCTTCGCCCCGGTTGAATTGGCGGAAGATTGGGACAACGTCGGGTTATTGATTGGCGATGCCGCTGTCAACGCGAAGAAGATCATGACGTGCCTGACAGTCACTCCCGCATCTTGCCGGGAAGCGATCGAGCGGGAAGCAGACTTGATTGTGACTCACCATCCGTTCCCTTTTCGTCCGGTCAAACGGCTGACGCGAGCAACGCCGGAAGGAAGGATGCTGCTGGACCTCATCTCCGCAGGCGTTGCTGTATACAGTCCACACACAGCGTTTGATTCCGCCGCGGCCGGCATCAATCAGCAGTTCGCCGCAGGATTAGGACTGGTTGAGATTCAGCCGTTGATCGAGAAGGCGGCCAGTCACGGGGGTGTAAGCACAGGCAGTGCTCCTTTGGGGACTGGGCGGCACGGCAAGCTGCCTTCTTCCCAGACGTTGGGCAAATTCGTCCAATGCGTCAAAAACTTTCTGAGGCTAAATCAGGCGAAGTACGTCGGCAATCCAGATCGAACCGTCAACCATGTTGCTATCGCCTGTGGCAGCGCAGGAGAGTTTCTCAGCGAAGCGCAAGCCGTGGGAGCCGATTGCTTTGTCACAGGCGAGACGAGTTTTCACACCTGCTTGGCGGCGAAAGCGAACGACACGGCACTCATTCTCACGGGGCATTTTGCCAGTGAGCGGTTCGCCGTGGTGGAATTGAGCAGGACACTAGCGCGTGAGTACTCGGAAGCCGTTGTTTGGGCGTCGGAAGAAGAGCGGGATCCTATCGCTTACGGCTGATTGACTCCTATGTCCTTTCAGTTTCTTTCCGCCTCCGTCCCGGGTTTTCCGGCGCATTGGCGAGCATCAATGGAAATCTCCCGAAGTGTCCGACGTCGTAAGTCCTTACCACGCAATGTCTCTGGTTCGGTCTTTGACCCGATGAAGGTGGCTCCTAAAATGATCGACATTGTCGGGAATCCCCTGGTCCGCCATTTTCTTGCATTCTGCTTCGCTCGTCAGCACAACTTCCAACACTCTCCTGAACATTTCCAACCTGCTTCCGCGTTCAGACGCTCAACTTGGGCGAAAGCGAAATTGACCTCCCGCCAAGTCCTCGACACTCTCTTGCTCATTGACCATGCCAAGCACCTCAGCCGTACACCAGTCTCTGACCGCACTCCCTGTCTACAACGAAGTCGAGCACGTTCGCGAAGTGCTTGAGCAGGTCTCCCGCTATAGCTCGCGGATTTTGGTTGTTGATGACGGGTCCACAGATGGCACTGCGGATGTTTTGCGAGAAATGCTGGACGTCCAGGTGGTCCGCCACAAAGAGAACCGCGGATATGGCGCGGCATTGGTCTCGGCGTTCGGATACGCCCAGGACCATGGCTATCAGACTTTGGTCACCATCGATTGCGATGGGCAGCACGAGCCACAGTTGATTCCACGGTTTGTCGAGGCCATCAATCGTGGCGACGCGGACATTATTTCGGGCAGCCGATATCTTCAACTTCCTCCTGCGGATGCCACAGCCCCGGAAGATCGTCGACGGATCAATCGGATTATCACTGCGGAATTGAATGACCTGCTAGATTTGCGGCTCACGGACGCGTTTTGCGGTTTCAAGGCGTACCGCGTTTCTTCTCTGGCTGAGCTGGATCTCGTAGAGCCCGGCTATGCCATGCCGCTGGAACTTTGGATTAAGGCTCTCGCCGCTGGCCAACGTGTGCTGGAGTTGCCGGTTCCGCTGGTTTATCTGGAAGAGAAGCGTTCTTTTGGCGGGGCGCTGGACGATGCCGACAGCCGGTTGTGCTATTATCGAACTGTGATCCGCAAAGCTCTGCAGGAAGTCTCGCCGCACCTGGATGAGGCCTCGGCTTTCGATCGAAGCTGCCACACGTTGTGCGGAGACTCGTACGAATGACATTGCCGGAGTGCCCGGAAGAAGAAATCATCCCCGACTGTCCCGAGTCGACGAATCTTCGTCACCACCGGCTTCGCGCTCCGGCGGAAGACGGCGGCGCATTGGTTTCTCCGCCGTACTCCTGCGTCGCTCCGCTGCTGGCGGCCAACCAATCGCAAAGGCACACCACGGATTGTGATTTGCTGGGGCGATCCCTGGTAGAGCTTTCCAGCGCCGCGCGCCACGAAGTCATTGATGCTGCGGTGCAATACACATCTAGCTACCGCTGTGTGCCATGCGGACGAAAGCAGAACACGGAAGCGGTCGATGAACCGCCCAAGATTATCGCCGCCGGACACCAGCCAGAGTTGTTTCACGCTGGCGTCTGGTTCAAAAACTTCGTCCTGGCGGATCTGGCGCGAATCCACCAAGCGGTTGCGCTGAACTTGGTCATTGATACCGATGACGCCAAACCTCCGTGGATTAATGTGCCTGGCGGTTCTCTTGAGCGACCGTTGTTGAAGCAGATCTCCTTTGATGATCCGGTGGCGATGGTGATGCCGTTTGAGGAGCGAACAATCCTCAATCAAGAGCGGTTTGCCCAGTTCTCAGAGGCGGTACGTCACCACTTGCAGCCACTGGAAAGCGAACCTCTGCTTGATCAATTCTGGCCAGTCGCGGTTGAACGAGCGCAAGCGACCAACAACTTGGGCGCAGCCTTGGCGCAGTCACGTCATATCTTGGAAGAATCGCTAGGGCTGGTCAGTCTGGAACTTCCCCAAAGTCAGGTTTGTGAAACGGACTCGTTTCGCGGGTTTGTTGGGCACGTGTTCTGTGAAGCTGCGCGGTTGGCGGAAGCCTAAAACGGAGCACTGGATTTGTATCGAGAAGACAACCCCGTCCGCAGCAAAGCGCACCCGGTGCCGGACTTGGAACAAGCAAACGACTGGGTTGAGACGCCGTTTTGGATCTGGTCAGCGGACCAGCCGGTGCGCCGTTCTCTCTTTGTTTCTCGCGAAGGACGCCGGTTGCGACTCACCAACCGCGCCGGTTGGGACCATTCAATCACGATCTCATTCAGCGAGACCTCAACAGGCGAAGATCTTGTCGCCTCTTTGCAAGAATTGGCACTCTCAGGCGTCAAACTGCGCAGTAAGGCGTTGGCGACGACTATGTGGGCGCGGTTGGCAATCTCGGATTTGTTTCTGCACGGTATTGGCGGCGCAAAATACGATCAACTCAATGATGAGATCATCCGCCGGTTCTTTGGCATCCCAGCGCCAAGTTTCTTTGCCGTCTCCGCCACGTTGCGATTGCCGATCGCCGGAATTGACCAGCAGCATGCGGACCGCAACGCCATTCGTGGATTGGAGCAGCAATTGCGGGAACTAGAGTTTCAACCGGAACGTCACATCAGCACGCAGACCGCATCTCTGCAAGAAGTTCGTTCCGTACTGGACGCGAAAAAGCAGTTGTGGCAAACCAATGTCCCGCGCGGTGCTGTGAGCAAAGATCGCTTTCACAAGTTTCGCCAATTTAACAAGCAGTTGGAGCCTCACGTTGCAAGTAAGCGCAAACGTTTGGAAGAGCTCTTATCAGAGCTGCGTCCGTCCGTTCGCGCAATCGAGCAATTGCAAAGCCGTGAGTTTTCTTTCTGCTTGTTCCCTCTTGACAAGATTCGCAGATTTCTGCTGGCAATCCGACCGTCCGAATCGTAGGCTATCGGGCATTCGAGGGACCGAATTCGCTCAAGGAGGGTCAAGGAGGATGCCAACCTCTCGCTCTACGGCTAAACAGGGAGCGCGTCAAAAGCGCTCCGTCCGAAGTCATGCTGAACCACGGACGTTGAAGAAGCCGTCGCAGAAAAAGCGGTCACGTGGGAAGAAGCCGCGCACCTCCGCGGAACGTGTTGCTGCCGTCCTGGCGAAAGCTCAAGTCGAGGACAAGGCGGCCACATTGAATTCTCCACTTTCCCAGATCATGCTGGGGGCGAATGTTCCTAGCACCATCGTGACCCGCGGCGATGCTGGCGACCACCCTGGCGTGCAGCGCTTCCTGCAGTCTGTGCAACCGGAACTGTCGCCGGAAGCGTTCGCCGCTGTGCTAGAAGAACCGCTCTATGAGCCGTCCGACCGGATTGTCGCTCGCCTTGGCACGCGGGTTGTGGGACATGCGTTGGTGTCGCGGAGAGACGCTTATGTCGGTGATGCGCTCACGCCGGTTTCTCGCGTCAGCCAGATCACAATCCTGCCGGAATTGCGAGGGCAAGGTCTTGGACCCAAGTTGCTCCAAGCTGCGGAAGAACGGATTGTCCAAGATCAGTCTCCGTTGGGCCTGCTGGCCACGCCGCGCCCAGCGTTCTTTGAGCAGCATGGCTGGCTGCCGATGGCCAAGATTCGGCGCACACAAATCACCACACGGAATATTGTCGGTATCTTGGAAGCCAACAGCGGTGCACTTTCCGGACGCTGGAGAGTACAGCCATGGCGGCAGATGGAATACGGGCACTTGGAAAAGCTTTATCAAAGCACCGTAAGGGGTACGTTTGGCGGATATGAGCGAACTGAAGCTTTTTGGCGATGGGTGGTGGGAAGTTGCTGCCCAGCACGGCTGCTTGTCGCCAGTGATCAAGCACAGCGCGGCGACGGCGAACTTGTCGGCTACGTCATCCTGCGGGGGGAATCAATCCTCGAAGTCGCCGCGCGCGACAACCGCCAAGATATCTTACACGCCTTGCTGCACCGCGCTTGCGTGGAAGCAATTGAGCGGAGTTTACATCGGTTGGAGTTTGAAGCTGCCGCAGATCACCCAGCTCACCGAATGTTAGGCTATGATCCGGAACGAGAAAACGGCCAGGCCACCTCTGCCACACTGTTGGCTAAAGTCTTTGATCGTTGTCGGCTGCTGCAATCATTGACGCCGGGCATCGACGCCCGCGCAAAAGACGCCGGCGTTGAGCGGCCTTGCGAGTTGGGATTCCGGGTTGTGAATGAACCAGCGCTCCGACTGATGTTTCAGCCACGAAGCGTGAAGCTGGCCAATTCAGGATTAGGCCGCAGCTATCTCCGCTGTTCGCCGGAATCATTCACTCGCATCCTGTTGGGCCGTCCGAAACAACAGGAGTCAATTCGATTCCGCAGTTCAACGGAACGGGCCAAGACTATTGCCAGCGCGATCTTCCCACGGCTGCCGGCCAGGTTTTGCAGTCTGGAATATTAGGGCCGGTGATTACATTGGATCCACGGGCGCGGCGACAAGGAGCTGCGAAGCTCAATCGTGCTTGCCTTTGATGTGCCGCATGGCGCGATAGACCATCAGGAAGATTCCGCTAGCGAATAATCCGAGAACCAGTCCCGCGAACGCGCCGATCAATGCGCCGCCAAACCATGGCAGCCCCCAATCGTTGAACTCGGCCAGAGTTGCACCCAACCCGGCGCCTGCCAGGACAGTCAGCAAGATGAAAGCCGCTTGAACGAGATTATCACTCTTGCGGATGTTCACGCCGGTCGCCGTGTCTGAGACAACGTTATAGATCTCCCGCGTGGTCATTTGTTCCTTGGCCAGAGCGTTCATCGGCGGGGAGCTTTGGCCGCTAGGCGGTGTGACAGGCAAAGGTTTCTCGGGTAGGTGGTTCATCATTGATTTCCCAAGCGCGAATGTGTTGTCGTGACACCAACGAGTCCATCACTTCCCTTCTTCCACAATGTGGCAATAGCTGTCGTAGCGTCTGGCGTCCAATAGGTCGTCCGCAACAGCATCTTTGACGGCACAATCCACTTCGTGTGTATGTGTGCAGTCCGGGAAGCGACAACGGCTGACATAGGGGCGGATGTCGCGGAAGTAGCCGGCAACTTCTGAGGGGATGACGTCCCACAAAGCGAACTGGCGGATGCCCGGCGTATCGACGACGTAGCCGCCGCCGGAAAGCGGGAGCAGCTCGGCCGTGGTTGTGGTGTGGCGGCCCTTTTGTGTTTCTGCGCTAACCGTGCTGGTACGAAGTTGCAACTCCGGATCAATGGTGTTGAGGAGCGACGACTTGCCGACGCCACTTTGTCCAGAAACGGCCGTCTCCCGGCCTGCCATCACACGGCGGAGGACCGGAATGCCAAAACCGGTCGCCGCCGAGGTGAACACTACACGATAGCCCATCTGTCTGTAGACACCGGCCAACTGCTGGAACGTGCCCAGGTCGACAAGGTCGGCTTTGTTGATGCAAATGATTGGGATGAGACCGGACTTCTCCGCCGTAATCAAATAGCGATCGATCAAGTGCGGTTTGATGCCTGGTTCCGCGGCGCTGGCGACGATCAGCAATTGATCCACATTGGCCACAATAATATGCTGCCGGCCACGGCTTTCGCGAGCGACCACGCCAGAGCGAGGCTCCACACGTTCGATGATCCCTTCACGGCTTTTGCCATCCACAGGCCGAATCATCACGCGATCACCAGTCACGACCACGTGCCGAGCATCGGTGGCCAGTGATTTCAGCAATCGCCGCGTGGCGCATTCGTAGAGCTCTCCGTTTTCCAACTGGACGGTGCTGTGCAAACCGTGCACGTTGAGAACCCGTCCGGCCAGGCATTTGTCCTCGTCGATATCGAGATAGACCTGAAAGCCGCCGTCGGCTTCATCCGCTTCAACGCCGATGACTGTTCGCCGGCGCGAGATGGCCCCCTTGCCGGAGACGCTTTCAGACGTGGCGGCGTCCTGTGTTCGATCGTCATCGACGGCATCAGCGTCGAACTTCTTCGCCCAGCCCTTCTCGCGCGTGCGAACTTCGCGGTTCTTGCGAAAATCCGTGCGGATTTTACGGCGTTTCTTTTTGGCCATGGGCGAAGTTTGCAGATGTCTGGGCAGACGTCAGTTGCTCATGCAGCATGATATCGTAGGTGGGACGTCGACTGCCATCGGCAAAGGTAACTCCGGCAGCTGACCAAGCGACACAGTCCTTGGCGTTGAGGTTCGTTTCCGCCATGGGCGTGGCCTGGCAACTCAGTGCGACAATCTGATAAGTGGAAAGTGGCTGGACTTCGCCAGGCTCGCTGATTCCGTTGCTGTTCTTGTCATACCAAAGCGAAAGATGCCCAAGCTCCGCGCCGCGGAGCTCGCCATCGGCATCTTGGTCCAACAGCGAGAGCGGCTGGTATCCGTGCTCCCAAAACATCCAGAAGGTGACATTGCCAAAAAGTTGCAGCGCGGAGGTCACCTTACTATCTCCCTTGAGGTCATAGACCAACCAGGCCGCGTCCGGCGTAATCCAACTCCACTTCGCATTGGGTCTCGCCGTGCCATCAGCGTCAAAGCGAACGGTAGCTTCACGATCAATCAGTTGCGAGACCGTAAGCTCATCCCGCAACGGAATGGCGATGGGGGTGATGGGGCGGGGAATGGCGCTCGTCTTGGCTGATCGCGCCTTCAACTCATTGATCTCCGCCGCGTCCTTATTCGCATCGAGCAGTGGAATCAGGTAGCCAGATGCCTCGGTGACAATCGAGTGAAAGCCAAGCCCGGCGACCTGCATGTTCCTTTCATCCTTCCAGGCAGCTTCCACAACTTTGCGGTATTCCTCAACAGCTTTCTCAGTTTTCTCCGCTTGTTGCAAGCACCAGGCATACCCCAACCGCGCGGTAGTGTGCTCGTTGTTTTTCTCAAGCACTTTCTCATAAGCTTCAATGGCCGCTTTGAGTTGGGCTTCAGCTGCTTTGCGAACTTCCGCATCGTCTGATTTCTTCACCTGGCCAAAAGGGATGTTCGTCGGCTCGAAGCCGAACCAGACGCCCTGGTCAGCCTTGCCTTTTAAGATATCGACCGGCTCACCTTTTTTTGCAAACGACATCGCGTGAGCGCGGGCGAGGTTCAGCCGATGCGTGATGTCATCTGGCTTATCTGCAAGTTTCTTCTGGAGACTTTCGATCAATGACGCGACAGGGATCTTCTCAAGGTCCGGTCGCATGTAGATGGAAAACGCCGGTGAGATCAGCGTGCTCAATACGGCGAAGACTGCCATCGCGGTAAGAATACGATGCACTTGTCGGGAGTTTGTCTGCTGTCTTCGATTTCGCATGAAACTGTCCTCTCTGTTTGCCTTGATGACGTCGTCATTCACCCCGCATCCGAAAATCCGTAGGGCATTCCGTGGATAACACCAGTTATACGCCCACGGAGATCATTTGAAAATTTGCCGACCGGTAGTGGATCTCGGGATGCACTCCATTTCCTAAGTCTACCAGGCGGATCGATCGCCTGAACGCGTTGCGTTCGGCCTTTCAAGCTGATGAACGCAAGAACACCGCCGCGCGGAATATTTGCGCGGCGGTGTTGAATTGCACAATCGGCAGCGATTTTCGTCCGGTGCCGAGATTCCCTCTGAAAAGCTCACAGCCCGCTGACTTTCAGCGGGCTGTGAACCTAACTTACTACATCACGGCAATCTTACAGCTTAGAACCCATCCCCACCGCCGCCGTCACCGCTTCGACCGCCGCCAGTTCGGCCGCCGCGACGTGGACCTCGCCCGCCTGTCCCCCGGGCGTTCATCATGTCCCGCGGCAGCATCTCGTCCAGTTGGGCCAGTCCGTATGCGCCCAACGCAATCACGATGGACGAATGCTCCTGGTATTCCGGCACAGCGGAGTCATACGTGTCCCACTGGGTGTGGTGAACATAGGTGTAACTTGTGCGGCCAGCTTGAGCCCAAAAGAACCCTGGTGCTCCAGCACGAATGAACGAAGCGTGGTCACTTCCACCACCGCGAAGAGCTTCCACTTCCTCGACAGTGAACTGTGTGCGTTCATCAAGAGTCATCGCCGGAGCAAAGACCTCGTTCATGATGGCCGTCATATTGGGCGTGCAGCGAATGCCAGCGACGTAGTTAGTCCCACCGTCATGAACCAGGCAAGCGGAGACCTTGTCCACGATATCCGGATTTTGTTGGCAGTACGCTCTGCTGCCAAGCAGGCCTTGTTCTTCACCAGACCAGAGCATGAAGCGGATGGTCCGGCGGGGCTTGATGCCGGCCTCCATAAGCAGGCGGGCACATTCAAATGTTGTTGAGCAGCCGGTGCCATTGTCCTGTGCTCCGGTTGCCAGATCCCAAGAGTCAATATGCCCTCCGACAATCACATACTCATCCGGGAACTCAGTGCCGGGAATGTCTGCAATCACGTTGTAGAGCGGGATGGGGCCCTTCTTGAAGAAGTTGCGGATGTCGAATTCAAGTTCGACTTCTTCACCGGCGGCCAGCCGCTCCGCGATGGAATTCCACTGAGTGTGCAGCAGATCGATCCGAGGAATCGTCGGCAGGTTGTCCCATTCGACACGGTAGTTTCCGCTGGTGACAATCAATCCGGAATCACCTCGAGTGGGATAGACCAAGCCAGCGATTCCTGCTTCTTGGGCCATTCGTGTCGCTTCCGCCTGACTGAGAGCATCGTCATCCTGTCCGCCAGCGGCCTGGTTGCCGGCGTTTTGCCTCCCACGTCCTCGGCCTGATCGCCGCGCCGCGCGCGGAGCCAACACAAAGGCTCCCTTCATCTTCGGCTCAGCAGCTTCCCATTCGGCCTTGGTCTTGGGCAGCATGATTGCGTAGCCAATCTGGCGGCCATTCGTGCCTGCGGTCCACGCGTTTGTGCCGAACATGAGGTTTTCTTCGACGGGCTTAGTGATCCGGCCAAACCAAGGACCGCGCTCGAAGCCAACTGGGAACTCGCCCCATTGTTCCATGTGAGCGTTCTCAATTCCCATCGACTTGAAATATTCCACGGCCCATTCACAGGCGCGCTGCAAACCGTCAGAGCCCGTCAGCCGTGGACCAATCCGATTGGAGAGGTGCTCCAAATGCTCCATGACTCGATTGTCATTCTTGCCCAACTCAATAATCTTCTCGATGTCAGTTTGTTTGCTGCCGGTCTTGATCGGCTCATCCGATCTTGCTGCCACGACAACGGCGGCCATTACGATCAGGCTCAACAAAGGGACAATTGCTCGTGCTCGTTTCATGAAATCAATCCTAAAGAGAGGAAAGTGGTCCAAACATGACTGAAGCGACGGGCGGCGCGGTCGCTGGGCGGTCAAGCCAGCAGGGATGATCCAGCCAGCAAGAAGGTGGCGATAATCATCACGGTTAGGCGTACAAATCAGCGGCTTGATTGCGAAATAGTGTGCGTATCGCTCGGCAAGCCCTGACTCCGGCTTAAATTGTGATTTGTTGAAACCCCATGTCAACGAAATGGCCACGGATTCCATCGATCGCCATGACGTTTCCAGCGTGTCCTATCGAGGAAACACTACCGGAAACCGCCATTCTCGCACCAATCCACACCGGCAATTACCCCAAGCGCCCGCCCGAGCCCGGAATAACTCCAGCTAAGTGAGCTTGCCCACGCGCTAGGCAAGCTGCGTCCACAATTCACATTTGATGCGTTGCGAGGGTGTCTCCCAACACCAAAGGCGCGTCTTCACCGCCCTCATTAGCTATGGCTTCTTATTCATCAACTCTTCAACCAGCTTGGCCAATAGCGCGGGATCATCCTGTTTTTTGAAGTGCTCGATCCGCGAAGCAGGAATCTCCAGCTTCTCCAGCGCGGCGACGATATGCTTCCACCGCTGTGCGCGGGCTTTACCTTCGGACAAGTAAAGCTCCGTGATGTGCTCCTGCAGCTTTTGCAGCGCGAGAGAGTCTTTGTTCTGGTAGTAGTTGCGAATGATGGACTGCTGATAGCTACTGCGCTTGGCCATAATTCTCTTTGTGATCAATTTGAGACGACTGCCGTATTTCCGCAACAAACCGACTGCGGAAACATGAGACCTTCGTGGACGATTGGGGCAGCCTGTGCAGAACTTGCCCAATTCAACCAGTGCATGCACCGTCAACCGATGTTGACGCTCTATGCTTGCTTTCATAGAGTCCGCCGAATTTTCCTCGCTTCCCACCGGATCGTCCAGAGGTCGGTTTCGCGATTCGCGAGGAAAGATCGGCCCAGAAACGCAGCGGCGAGGATGTCCATGGAGACCGGATTCACAAGCCAATCCTCAACTTCAACACCATCTCCCTGGCGGGGACTTCCTTCGCGCATCCGTGTGTTGTATGTGACTTCGTTTCACCGCACTGGCGGTTGGCTGGCAGAGGCGTTCGCCTCAGACAGTGCAGTGGAAGTTCACTTGGAGGAAGCCAATGGTACAAACGCGGGGCTCTCGCACTTGCGTGAGGAGATCTACGATGCCGTTTTACTTTCCCATACTCCCGGTGAACTGGACGCGGTTGAGTTTCTTTCCGCCTTGCGAGGCGGCGGGTCTGAGGAGCCTGTTGTGGTGCTAGGAGCAGAAAGCGAACAAGAGATGGCGGCGCATGCTTTCGAGGCTGGTGCCGACAGCTATGTGTGTGTGAACACAGTGACAACCCGAACCTTAATTTGGATGGTTGCCAGAGCCGTCCAGCGACGGCAACTCACCCGCGAAAACCGCCAGCTCAATCAGGCTGATCATCAACGGCGACAGCGCGAGTTGGCCGAGACGCGACATATTCTGGATGATCAGCACGCGGCGCTACAAACACTCAACTTGCGTGCAGGACAAGATTCTTCAAAGCTTGAAGCAGCATCCAACTTGCCTCAAGAACTGGTTGCGCATTATCGGGAACTCCTTCGCGCATATGTCATCATGGGTTCAGGAAATTTGAGTACGGAAGTCCAAAGTTTGGCAGAGCTCCTGACGGTCGTCAGTCTGTCAGCCAAGGAAGTGATGGGCATGCACCTCAGCGTGCTCGAGGAATTGCTGCAAGGTTTGGGGAATCGCAGCAGTCGGCACGTCACAACGCGGGCAGATCTGTTGATTCTTGAGTTGTTGGTTTACGTCAGTGACGGTTATCGGCAAAGATATCGGGACCGCATGGTTCCCCCTGTGCAACAACCATTGCCGGGATTCTCTCCGCCGACCGACTTTGTAGAGCATGAGCCCGCCTGACGATTCGACGACCACGCTTGCCGATCTTCGTGAGCGCGTGCGCGGCTTTGTCCGCGAAAGGGATTGGAGTCAGTTTCATACTCCCAAGAATCTGGCGATGGCGCTGGCCATTGAAGCGGCCGAACTGATGGAGCATTTTCAATGGTTGACGCCGGACGCGTCTCGGGCGGTGGCCCAGGATGATGTAAAACGCGCCGAAGTTGGCGAAGAAATCGCCGACATCCTTTGCTACATCGTTGCGATGGCCAGTGAGCTTGGAATCGATCTCTCGCAGGCCTTCTTCGACAAGATGCTCAAGAATGAGCGGAAGTATCCCGCGGATGAATTTCGCGGACGATACGATCCTGGCCAAGCATCGGCTTGACGCTGTATAAGGCCTCAGCGGCACGCACGTGAAAGCTATAAAGTGCGGAAATAAGCGCCGTTAAGGTGAATTGGCGCAAGCAGGCGGCAGCCCCTTGTGCCGGTCGTTCAAACGTCGATACTGGCAGAGTAAGGCAACTCACGGCGCAATCTCGCACCCCATATGAGTTGCCACATCCCCTTCCCCCTGCTGGAGCTATTATCATGTCGCGTCCCGGCGCCGTTGAGTTCAAAGGCACCCCCCTGACGCTTGTTGGAGAAGCAGTCAAAACTGGCCAGGCAGCCCCCGATTTTTGCCTGCACTATTTTGATGGCGAATTGCGGACGTTGACCCCGGCGGACGTAAAAGGCAAACCCACAATCATTAGTGTCGTTCCGTCCTTGGACACGCCTGTGTGTCAAACTCAGACCAAGAAGTTCAATGAGCAGCTTGGCGAACTCGGCGACCGCGTCAATGCTCTGACGGTCAGCATGGACCTGCCCTTTGCGATGAATCGCTTCTGTGGGGCGGAGAACATCACGCGCTTGCGGTCCGTGAGCGACTACCAGGACCGCAGCTTCGGTACCAACTGGGGCATGTTGATTGATGAACTCAAGATCCTCGCTCGCGGCACTTTCGTGCTCGATGCTGATGGCAAAGTCGTCTATGCGGAATTAGTCAAGCGGGTCGGCGATGAGCCGAACTACGATGGGTCACTCAATGCACTTAAGGCTTTGCTTTGATTGACCATCTGGGGAAGTATGCCATCGTATATGCGGCGGCCATGCACTCTGCCCAATTGCTCAAGACAACTTGGAATGCGACGCTTGAGATATCGCAAGTTCAAACGTCACGAGTCGAACAGGAAACTTTACCACCTTCTTGGGAGTCCATATGTCTGCTGCTGACCATATCAAGTCCGGATTGCAAACACCCACATTCGTCGTCAAAGCTTATCTGGAAGATTTGACTGATGAAGACCTGATGCGCCGCGCAGCGGACGGAATCAACCACATCGCCTGGCAGTTAGGACATTTGATCGCATCAGAGAATCAATTGATCAACTCCGTTTGTCCCGGCGCAATGCCTGATTTGCCTGAAGGCTTTGCTGAGAAGCACGGCAAGGAAACTGCCGGCAACGATAATGCCGCAGACTTCTGCACGAAGGCTGAATACCTCAAGCTCATGGATGAGCAGCGGGCCGCCACTCTTGAAGCTCTCTCCAAGCTCACCGAAGAGGATTTGTCCAAGCCTGCGCCCGAAGCACTGCAGCGGATTGCCGAGAATGTGGGTGCGATGTTCACCATGCAGGGAACCCATTGGATGATGCACGCTGGGCAATGGGTTGTCGTCCGGAGGCAGTTAGGCAAACCCGCCTTGTTTTAGCGCGTGCACCGGGGTCAGCTTATCTGACCGCAGCCCGACTGGGTGTGTTGAGATTCACTTCTCACACGTGGCTGATTGCTCACAAGCCCCGTGAGCGAAACAACGTCATGAGCGCAAACACAGAGCCGCTCTCCTGAGAGGGAGCGGCTCTTTCTTGTCGTTGCCTGTTCGAGACTAAAGAAGGTGCGGAAGAATTAACGGCGCTTGGTCTTCTTCTTTTTCTTGGCGACCTTTCGCTTAGCGGCCTTCTTCTTTGTGGCCTTTTTCTTGGTTGCCTTCTTTTTGGCGGTCTTCTTCTTCGTGACCTTCTTCTTTTTCTTGGCGACCTTTTTCTTGGTTGCCTTCTTTTTGGTGGCCTTCTTCTTTGTAGCCTTCTTGGCGACCTTACGTTTCTTGGTCACCTTCTTCTTGGCGGTTTTCCTTTTTGCCGCTTTCTTCTTCTTGGCCACAGTACGTCCTCCGTTCGAGAGTTGATGGCGCCACTTTGCTCAACACAGACCACTGGGTTGATCGGATGAATGGCTCCCAAAAAACAAAACCGACATCCTGTGCAACTGTCGTTCTAAGATCGCGAATTGAATTGCAACTTTAACCGTTCTGTTTGAATGTCAAAGTTGAAGACTCAAACTCGCTCACCAAAACAACTTGGTTTCGTTTCAACAGTCCGTAGTTGTACGAATTTGAAAATTTTGTGCAACATCTTTTGGGCCTTGCAGCAAGATTCCTAGCGAGTCTCTTCGCGTGTTCGAAAGTTTGCCTAACGCTTGCCGAGCATGTGATGAGTGCGCGAAGACGACGATCAATTTACGCGCGCTATGTTCATCGTTCTTGGTCTTCGTCGCGCGCGCGGATTGCGTTCCTTCAACAACGTTCAACTGAAGTTCTGCGCAAGAAACATTGCGCGCGCTGCGCGATTCATTGCGTGTCACTTCTGAGACTGCGCTCGTGCACACCTGAAGACAATTGGGACACCTTGACGGAGACGGCCGTGAGTCGATCAGGCGATTGAAAGTTGCGCAATGCGGGAACGATTGCCAAGCGGTACCTCGTGCTAGCGAACACAAGCTCAACCTTGATGGTCGCAAAGCCGGAGGTGGCAGGTGGTACCGCTTTTTGCGATGTTTTGACGCCTTACGGCAACCGCCCTACTCCAAGACATGTTGGGAAGCCAGCCTAGTAACCGCCGCTGTCGCGATTGTTCACCGGCCAGAAATGCTGTCGGCGGACGGGCTTGGATCGGTCATTGTTTTGCAGCGCTCCGGAAACACCCAGCACGCCGGGATCGCGCGCGATCTTGTCGCTGAAGACGCGTGCGTCATAGATGATCGGACGTAGTTCAATCGCCAGTCGATTGACTTCACCCGTCAGGTTAACAAGGTCGTTGTATAACGTGGGATCATTCAGCAAACGGCCCAAACTTCCTTCCCGATTGTTCATGCTGCGCGTGAAGCGAACAAGGTTGCCGAGAAGCTCATCAAGGTTTTCAGCGCTGTTGGAAAGCCGAAAAAACATTTGGTCTGCGTTTGTCAAAATTTGTTCACCACGTTTCCCAAGTGGCTCTGTAAAACCTTCCAAGTTGGAAAGGTTTCGATCCAAGACAGTCAGCGTATCTTGCATCTGCTGTGCTGCCGCGCGAGCGTCGCGAGCGAATTGAGGGATCTCGCGAATGCCATTGCGGAGATCTTCCTGAAGTTGGGGATCACCAACGATGCCGTTGAAGTTGTTCGCCGCGTCTCCGATTCTCCGCAGAGTGTCTTCCGACTGCGTCAGCAAACGGCGAATCTGCTCCTCGTTATCCCCAATCAGAGTATCCAGTCGGCGTGAAAGCCGCCCGATGTCGTCACTCGTCCTGGTAACTGAGGTAATTACGGTATTTAGGCCACGCTGCAAGTCCGCCACAACGTCCAGGGGGTCAGACTGATAGATCCCATTGGCTTCGCCACCATCGGGAATGCGGTCAGGCGGAAGACTTTCGTTTGGCGCTGCCGGAATCCATTCCAACACAGCATCTCCCAGTAATGATCCGGTTCCCACCTGGCAGACTTCGTCCATGTAGACGGGAACGTCTGCATAGATAGCGACGTCGACTTGAACCGGATAGTCCGGGTTTTCATCGTGCCGCCGCAAGCGGACATCCGTAACGCGACCAATCAAGACGCCGTTCTTGCGGACAGGCGTATCAACCTTCACACCAGGCGCTCTGGGGAAATTGATGGTGACCTTGTACTGATCTTGAAACCATGTGAAGTCTCCCACCAACAAGATCAACACAATGGCGATCACAATCGTGACGAAGGTCACAATCCCCACCCGCAGGTTCATTGATCGATCATCCATGGTCTCGTCCGTTGCTCGGTCGCATTAGGAGGCGATCCCCTCAACCAGTCTCCGACTGTTGTTTTACTGAGAGTTCCGTCAGTCGCTCTCCGGCGCGCCCCTCCACAAATTGCCGTACACGTTCATCTCGGCAAGCGTCCAGTTCTTGCGGGGTGCCGTCAAAAATCACTTGTTCTTCGTTTTCTTCTACACGCGCCAGCGGGTAGAGCATGACAATCCGATCCGCGACCTTGCGGGCAGCATGCATGTCGTGCGTGACAACGACACTTGTGATCTGCTCGTTCTCTTTCGTCCGCAGAATCAACTCAGCGATGACGTCTGTCATGATTGGGTCGAGCCCCGTTGTGGGCTCGTCATACAAGATGACTTCCGGGTCCATGGCCAGCGCGCGGGCCAGACCAACGCGCTTTCGCATGCCGCCGGAAAGTTGGGCAGGCTTTTTGCCAGCCACGTCTTCGGAAAGCCCAACTTCCGCCAACAGTTTTCTCACAATGTCACGGATCTCATCTTGCGGTGCCAAGTGATGCTGTTTGATGGGAAAGGCAATGTTCTGTCCGATCGTCAAGCTGTCGAACAGCGCCGCGTTTTGAAACACAAAGCCAAAGTTCTGGCGCAGCCGCGTCATCTCCGCGTCTGTCAACTTGGCCAAGTCTCGCCCGTCATAGCGGACGTGACCTTCACTGGGACAAACCAACCCGATGATCGATTTCAACAGCACCGTCTTTCCACACCCGCTTTCGCCGATGACAACCAATGTTTGACCGCGGGGAATGCTCAATTTGATTTCACGTAGGATTTCCTGTCGCCCAAAGTTGATATGCAGCCAATCCACCTCAATCAATGCCGAGTGATTGGAAGCAACGTCGGACTCTTCGATGTGGAGATCTTCTTGGCTCATGGCTTCCGTACGTTGGTTTCCTTTGGCTCTTGGATCCCAGTTCAAAGCAACACTGGCGCGCTTCCCCAAATGGCGGCATAAATCGCATCCAGTAAAATGCCAAGGAAAAGGTCAATGATCAGGATCGTTACGAAGGAGTACACAAACGCTTGCGTGGCCGCACGGCCAACGCCCTCCGCTCCGGGGTCGCAATGAAAGCCTCTGAAGCAACTAATCAGAGCAATCGCCCCACCAAAGAACACGCTCTTGGCCAGCCCCGTAAAGACATCGTACAGGCCGACAAACGCTTCCGCGTTGGCCAGGTAGTGTCCACGGTCAATTCCCAAGATCACAACGCTGTAGAAGAATCCGCCGGCGATGCCCATAAAATCGGCCATAACGGTGAGGGAAGGGATCAAGATCAAGCATCCCAGGAAACGCGGGACCACCAGGTGATGCAACGGACTAGCTCCCATGGTCTCCAGGGCGTCGATTTGCTCGGTGACGCGCATGGTGCCCAATTCCGCGGCGATCTTACTTCCCACTCGTCCGGCCAACATAGTGGCCGCCAAGACCGGACCTAATTCGCGCACCAAGCTCATGTTAATGATAGCGCCCAACCGGGTCTCCAGCCCTAGCACACGGAATTGCGCATAGCTCTGCACGGCAAGCACCATGCCGATGAACGTGCCCGTCAGCGCGACGACTGGCAAGCTGAGAACGCCAATCTCGTAGAAATTGGGGATTAGGGTGCCTCTTCCCGGTCGCCGTCGAAAAAGCCAGCCGACGGTGCGGAGCGAAAACAGAGTCAACTCGCCCAGCGCGGAAAGCCAATGCCGAACCAACTCGCCCAAATCGGCGAATCGCTCGAAGATTCCTCCCAGCAGTGCCGGCCCAAACGCCGCGCTGTCGTTTGCTTCCGCCATGTCCCGAAACAGGTTGAGCGCCAGCTCAATGATCCCCCCTGTTTCAGCTGCTTGATTATCCGCAAGGTGGAAACCACCGAACAGCGCAACCAAGCTGCGTCCTACATCGACGGCGCAGCATGAGAACTGAAAACAAAACCCCCCAATCCAACCCTCAGCGATGACTGCAAGGAACTAACAGGAAGGATGCAAGCATCCGGAGGACTCCTTTCTGACAGCGTTGCATTCTCTTAGAATGTGGCCTCGCGCCTCCGCTAGCTTCCGTTTTTCCTGACCGATGACCGCCGCCGGCCGCTCGCCAGCTCGAAAGTCCGTTCCTCGCCCAAGTTGGCGCAGCGTGGCGATTGTGGGTGTCGGGCTGATCGGCGGTTCGTTGGGCTTGGCTCTGAGAAAAGCCCAAGCCGCTCAGCACATCATCGGAGTCGGTCCCAACAAAGCCTCGCTGCAAGTCGCCAAACGTCGAGGTGCGATCGACCAGGGAACTTCGGACCTCAAGCGTGCCGTCAAGAACGCTGATCTTGTCGTCATCTGCACGCCTGTCGGGATGGTTGCTCCGCTAGCGATTGATGCGGCGAATCATTGTTCTGAACAATGCGTCATCACGGATGCGGGCAGCACCAAGTCAGCAATCGTCGGGGAGATCAGTTCTGCGCGTGGTGACGGGCGCTTCCCCTCTGGTGTTGCTTTTGTCGGTGGCCATCCCATCGCCGGTCGAGGCAGTTCCGGGCCCGCCGCCGCGGAGACAGATTTGTTTCAAGATCGACGAGTCATCCTCACCCCGGAGAGAGGCAAGAACACCGCGGCTGTCCGGAAAGTCACAGCAATGTGGCAAGCAACAGGCGCGACCGTCTCCTGCATGTCCCCGGCGGATCATGATTGCTTGCTCGCAGCATCCAGCCATTTGCCGCACGTCGTCGCTGCTGCGCTCTCCGCGACGCTCAATGCTCGCGAGCGGAAACATTCCGCAGGCGGACTGGCGGACACGACTCGCATTGCATCAGGCGATCCGAAGCTCTGGCTGGACATCCTGCAAACAAACGCGGCGGAAGTCATCGCTGTCATCGACCGTTTTCAAATCGCGTTGAAGGAACTCCGCGAATCCATCGCCGGTGACGATCAACGCAAACTCACCAACATCTTGCGGAAGGCCAAACGAAATCGCGATGCTCTTTGAAGTTGATATCTACCCGCGAGTAGGACAACCTGACCGCATGGCGTCCGATGTAATCGCGGCAGCCAGGGATTTAGGAATTTCGCATTCTCTGCAGGCCGCGTCCGCCAGAGGATTCCTGTTGTCGGGCGAGCTGACGCAAGCTGACGTACAGCGGGCAACCAAACTGCTCTTGTGTGATTCGGTTGTGGAATCGGTGACGATCGCGCGGCCGGGCGACACTGAGCTTTCGCAACGCCCTCATGATTCCCATGCCGAGGCACTTTTTGGTGCGGAGCAGGCAACTGAAGTGCATGTTTTGCACAAACCGGGCGTTATGGATCCGGTCGCCGGAAGTACTCGGCAGGCTTTGCGTGATTTGGGACTAAAGATCGACGATGTCCGCACGCTCCGCAAGTATTGGGTCGCCAGGCTTGACGACGCGTCTCTGGATGAACTTTGCCGCCGCGTGCTGGCAAATGACGCCATCGAGCACGTTCACCAAGGACCGCTGACGCTCGATCATCTGGATACGGGACGTCCTTACGTGTTCCAGAAGATCACAACGCAGATTCGCGATTTAGACGACGAAGCGCTGCTGCGGCTCTCAAGAGAAGGCCAGTTCTACCTTTCATTGGCGGAAATGCGGACCATCCAGCACCATTTTCGCGATCAGGAGCGTGAGCCGACGGACGTTGAGCTTGAGACTATCGCTCAAACATGGAGCGAACATTGCAGCCATAAGACGCTCAAAGGACGAATCGCCTATCGAGATGAGCATGGGGAGAGAAACTTCGACAACATGTTGAAAGAAACGATCTTTGCTGCCACGCAAGAGATCCGTCGCAAAGCAGGATCCAACGATTGGTGCGTCAGCGTCTTTGAGGACAACGCAGGCGTCGTCAAATTCGACGACCAACATCACGTCACCTTCAAAGTGGAAACGCACAACCACCCCTCCGCACTGGAGCCCTATGGTGGCGCTAACACGGGGTTGGGTGGAGTCATTCGCGACACGCTCGGCACAGGGTTGGGAGCCAAGCCCGTCTGCAACACGGATGTGTTCTGCTTCGCTCCCCCGGAAACACCGGCGGAAGACCTCCCTCCCGGCGTGCTGCATCCCAAACGTGTGATGCAGGGAGTGGTCTCAGGTGTGCGTGACTACGGCAACCGGATGGGTATCCCCACTGTCAACGGAGCGGTCTGCTTTAACCCGCGTTACGTTGGCAACCCTCTCGTCTATTGCGGCAATGTCGGCCTGCTGCCACAGGACATGGCGTTTGGGTCCGCGCAGCCAGATGACTTGATCGTCACCGTCGGAGGTCGCACAGGACGGGACGGAATCCACGGTGCCACGTTCAGTTCCGCCGAGCTGACTTCCGAGAGTGAAGAACTCTCTGGCGGAGCCGTGCAAATTGGCAATGCGATTACGGAGAAGATGGTTGTTGATGTCATCCTGCAAGCCCGCGACCGAAGGTTGTTCACCGCGATTACGGACTGCGGTGCTGGCGGATTCAGTAGCGCCGTCGGCGAGATGGGCGAGAAGATCGGCGCTGATGTCAATCTTGAGCAAGCTCCGCTCAAGTATGAAGGCTTGTCCTACACTGAGATCTGGATTTCCGAAGCGCAGGAACGCATGGTGCTGGCCGTTCCAGAAGAGCATTGGCCGGAACTGGAGCAGCTCTGCCAATCGGAAGGTGTTGAAGCGACGGTAATTGGACGATTTGCCCCCACCGGCAAACTAACGCTCCGATATCAACAACAGATCGTGGGCGAGCTCGACATGGAGTTTCTCCACGATGGCCGGCCGCCGATCATTCGCGATGCGAATTACGCTCCTGCCAATGCAACGCCGATCTCATTTCCGGCGAATTCCGGACAGGACGCTAACTCAACGCTTTGCCAGATTCTCAGTTCTCTGAATGTGGCCAGCAAAGAATGGGTGATTCGACAGTATGACCACGAGGTGCAAGCCGGCAGCGTCGTGAAGCCGCTAGTTGGCGTGGATGACAATGGTCCCAGTGACGCGGCTGTCGTTCGGCCGGTGATTTCCTCTCGGCGAGGCATCGTCATTGGCTGCGGGATCAATCCGAACTACGGTGACTTCGATACCTATCACATGGCGGCGAGCGCGATTGACGAAGCCGTCCGCAACTGTGTGGCGGTGGGAGCTGACCCTGCCCGGATTGCACTGTTGGACAATTTCTGTTGGGGAAACACGGATCGGCCAGAACAACTCGGCTCCCTGGTTCGTGCCTCAATCGCTTGCCAGGAGTTGGCCTTGGAGCTGGGGTGCCCCTTCATTAGCGGCAAGGACAGCTTGAATAATGAGTTCCGCTACGAAGATCCTGACGGCCAGTCCCACTCCATCATCATTCCGCCAACACTGCTGATTAGCGCTCTGGGGCAGATTGACGACGCTAGGCGTGCCGTGACGATGGATTTGAAGCAGTTTGGCAATTTGCTGTACTTGGTCGGCATGACGCGGAACGAGTTGGGGGGCTCGCACTTTTCTCTGGCCACCGATGGCAGTGGCGGAGACGTTCCCTCTGTTGACGCCAGCAGGGCTCGACAGACTTTCGCCTCAGTACACGCGGCGATCACCGCAGGCCATGTCCGCTCTTGCCATGATCTCAGTGAAGGTGGGCTGGCGGTCGCCGCGGCAGAGATGGCATTCGCTGGAGGGATCGGAGCCAAGCTTTCACTCAATGCCGTTGCTTGCGACTTTACGGAATGGGATGCGGCCGCTCAAGGCAATGCTGCCACGGTCCTGCTGTTTTCAGAAAGCAACTCGCGCTTCCTGTGCGAAGTCCCTCGCAACAAAGCGGATGCGTTTGAAACGGCGTTGGCTGACGTGCCCCATTCTCAAATTGGTGAAACAGTGGACTCGTCTCGTCTGCAAATTCACGGCCTGTCAGGCATACCCAGTGGAGAGCTCGATGACACGGTAGCACTGGTGATTGACGCTGACTTGGCGGAGCTCAAATCTGCCTGGCAAACTCCTCTCAACTGGTGATTGACATGGACGAGATCCAGACGCCATTTCCAAATTCTCGGCAACGATCGGCAAAGCCCGGTTTCGCGCAACCACGCGTGCTCGTGCTCCGTTCGCCGGGCGCCAACTGTGATGAGGAAACTCAGTTCGCCTTCAATCTCGCCGGAGCGCAAGCTGAACGCATTCACGTCAATCGTGTACTGGAACACCCGGCGGTGTTGGAGGATTTTCAGATTCTTTGCGTGCCTGGGGGATTCTCCTACGGTGACGATGTTTCGGCCGGTAAGATCCTTGGCAGCCAACTTGAGTATCGGCTAGGGGAAGTTCTGCAAACCTTCCGCCAACGCGACACGCTGGCGCTAGGAATTTGCAACGGCTTTCAGGTTTTGCTCAAGAGTGGACTTCTGACGGATGACGGTGAACCTGCGCCGCCGGGCACCCTGACCTGGAACACCTGCGGTCGCTATGAAGATCGCTGGACAAAGCTCCGCGTTGACGGCGGCCGCTGCATCTTCCTGCAAGGCATGACTGAGATGGAATTCCCCATTGCGCATGCTGAAGGACGCTTCTTGCCCCGTGACGATGCCACACTGGCCAAGATGCAGTCAGCGGGCCAATTGCCGTTGCGGTATACGTCACGCAGCCAAGGCGACAAGACCGGAAGTGAGAGTGTTCCGTACCCGGACAATCCCAACGGTTCGGTTGCCAACGTCGCTGGAATTTGCGACATCACCGGACGCGTCTTCGGGTTGATGCCGCACCCGGAGCGTTTCATTGATGCCACACAGCACCCTCAGTGGACGCGCAAGTTTGACGTGAGAGACCTAGATGGTCTTCCACCAGGCGACGGTTTAGCAATCTTCCAAAAAGCCGTGCGATACTTCGCTTGAAGCTCTTTTTTTCTTCGACGTAGTAATGAACACCTGCTCGGCGTGGATTATCAATTGTTCAACAACTCTGCCTTGAGCGTCTGTCGAATTTCGTTCGCCAGCATCCGGACGCGCTTATACGGAATGTCAAGCTGCGCCGAGATATGAAGCAAAGCCTGCCCTTTCGCCATGCGATGGGCGATAGCTTTCTTGGTATTGGGAAATCGGTTTAACCGCTCTGCCAGGTTGATCGCTTCGTTTTGGCTCCTTGGCGTGGCCTCGATCAGTTGAACATCATGTTCATCACTCACTTCCGGGGACTGCCGCTGCAACGTCAGGCCGGCCTTGAGCGCCTGGCGATAGAGGATTGTTCCCATCCATGCAGAGAATTTGTTTTCTCCACGGTTTAGTTTGAAGCCAAGCGTGACATTAGATTCCATTTGTGTTCGCAACTGAAGCACGACGTCGTCCGCGATGTCTTCCGCCCAGGTCATCGGAATCCCAAGACGCGAACACGCCTTGCAACAACGCTGCATCAAAAGTTCTTGGAACCAGGGATCAATAATCAATCGGGACCAAACGTGGTGCAGCATCGCTGTACCATCTACGTGGCCGTCGCAAACGGCGCGCACTTGCTCAACAAACCACACGGAAAGTTGATCTGCATCGGACTTAGGCATGAGATGGTGGAGAATTCTCGTTCCGAAATCGACATCCGCAATGCTACGCGTCGCGTTGTCATCACCGGCGATGTGTTTTGGAAAATTCCGGGGATGTGATCGGCGCGCATGCTGATCGCAACGCCAGCATTGCGTTTGCGACAGAGGATCCAGAGTTCTTACAAGCGCGTGTTCGCCCCGCGCGTGCGGCCGGCGCCTGCCGAATAAGGAAAGACGGACGCGGCTAGTCCGCATCAAGCCTGTCGTCCCGGCTGCAAAGATAGTGAACAAAAGTTCACTAATCAAGTATTTCCTAACTACAAAATGTCGTAGTTACTCAATTGCCACCACACTACGCATTGCATGTGCAGCACAGGTCTGTGTTCAGTCAGATTCCGTGTCCGCCTCACCTTTGTCCGTCGCATCTTTGTTGGCAACGGTTTGATGGTAGTGCTCGGTGAGGATCTCTGTGTGAGCTTCGTCCCAACTCCGGAAAGAGTAGATCAAGCGGTACGCGCCTCGTTGCTCGGCCTCTGGGAGCTTGTTTCGTACGAGCGCCCATAACAGGTTGCGATCGACCACCGGAGCCAATGATTCATCGCGAAACTTAGGGCGCGGCTTGGCCAGCAAGTCCAGCAAGCTCTTGGGCCTGTCTTCCGGAGATGAGTTGTTACTGGGAGCCATGGCGAATCCGAGAACATATGAATCTTTGCCTCGGGCGGACGTTTGAAAGTCTTGCCGGAAATTCACCGTTTTGCAATGGCGGAATGCGACCAATCGGGAGAACCGATGCGTTTGTCCCTACACGAGTTGCACCTTCAAGCAGCTTTCGATGAAACATCGCTTTGCGCGATGGCGCGAGAGTTGCTCCCCATCAACAGAAAGAAAGCGCGGCCTGGGGGTAGAAAATGCCAACCGTCCAGCAACCATCATGGCGTGATTTGCATGGCGATTTTTGTCGTTTCGCAACCATGACAGAATCGCAAGCTCAGCGAGCTCATTGCTTTTGGCAACTGTTGAGAGATCACCCCTGGGTGGCGAGAAAGTTGTCCCAGAGTGTTGACACAGCCGAGAACCGTGGATTCCGAGACGAGCTCTCTTTCAGGCTGACACTTCAGTTGGCACCGCAGTCAAGTGGCGATATTGCCAAACTGACGCTTCGTGAATTCTGTCACATGCTAAAGGCACAACGCAGTGCGGCAGCGAAGTTCCTCAGGCCGTTGGCGGTGGTCGCGGTCTCTGACCTCGATGCCATGGTCGAAACCCAACAGATGATCGACCGCTTGCCCCCTCTGCCAAGGACGGCGCTCACATTGCGACTAAAAGGCATCAGCGTCGAACACGGCGCCGCGTTGCTCCGCATCTCAGTTTTCGCTTTCTATTCTGCCTGGCGCGAGGGCGCGCTGGAAATCCAAAAGAATCTTTGCGCGCCCTAACTCGATTCATTCACTGGGCTTCCGCAGGCCGCGCCGACCGTTTTCGCAGCCTTGTTTGGGCAACGCGGCGCTGTTTCCGGCAATTCTCTTCTGGGGACGGGGAACAAAATGGAACGTTGACCAGATCATTCTTGCATTCCAGCGAAATTGGGAGCCAGCGATGGTGACGCGCGCCGTGTTTGAGCGAACGCAATCGATGCATGCCAACGGAGCCAGCGCGGATGAAATCGCGCGAGCGCTCGGGATCTCACGCAGCACTGTCTACAAGATCAATCAGGGTCGGTATCACCCGACAACGAAAGCACGTCGTTGCGACACATGCGGAGGGCGTTTCAAGAAGGACGTGTGTGACCTCTGCCAGGCGAGACGCCGCAGGAACGGAACCCAGTTCGCCACCACGAGTGTGGCAGCCAATGTCACTCCGCAGGAAAAGAGGAAGTTGGAAACTGCATTGGTTGACATACTATCGATTCGCGTCGCCAACTATCTCGACTCCGCCGGCGTTCGCACTGTGCACGATGTGCTGATGCGGACTTGCCGAGAGCTTCTGGCCGTGCCCGGCATCGGACTGGGCAGTTTCAAGCAAATCCTCCGCGCTTTAGACGACTTGGAGTTCGATACGCAACGTGCCTGGCAGTTTTACAATCGCACCCTTGCCAAGAAAGCGGGACGGAAGATCAATCTGAAGAACTCAGCCGTCTCACGGTCAGCAAGTATGGCGGCGGCGTGAAAGAGCGTTTGACGGCCGCGCCGCTTGCATTTGCGGACGGTATGCCAATCGTGTTACTTCGTGCAGCGAGGGAATCCCATTCATGGAATTCGTGCCGCCCGGTGACAAAACGGTGGCCTGCTAGTCCGCATGGATGGCATCGCTGGTCGTAGCGTCCGCCCGCACGCCGACTAATAGGTCCTTGCTCAGCTCTTGAATTCGCGAGACGCCATGGATGAGTGCTGGAGTTAGGTCGGAGGGTTGCTCATAAAACTCGCTTTGCAGTTGGTGAGTTTCCGCGACAAGTGAATCGATGACGGTCTCGATCGCGTCGCGCGGTTCCAAGCCAGGGACACTACCGGGAACCCCTGAACGGTCAGCCCAGTTCCGGTAGGCTCTGAGCAGTGTTCCGCGGCCAATAATCCCACAAGGCTGGCCATCACGCATGATGACGACTCTGCGAATGCCCGACCTGCACAGGAAAGCATGGACGACTCGGATTGGCGTTTTCACATCGTACGACACAACATTTGTGCCCATGGCCTTGGCGACCGCAGTCTCCCAGACTCCGCACCGAACCATCCGCGACATAATGTCTTTCTCAGACAGAATGCCTTCCAGATTGCCTTGGTCATCAACGACCGGCGCTGCGTTGATGCGGAATCGCAAGAAGAGCTCGGCGGCTGTCTTGAGGGATTCCTCGCGCGTCAATGTGGCAACCAGGAGGGTCATCACGTCTTCAGCCGGAAGGTTCCAAAATTGGTCATTCTTTGACGGTGTTGCGATTTCTTTGGTGACGTTTGATCGAACGACTTCGTTGTGAGTAACAACGCGGTTTCTGCCAGATTGTTTGGCCAAGAGCAACGCTTGGTCAGCACGTACAAACAAGTCCAGCGGACCTCGGCATTCGCTCGTTAACTCTGCGACGCCGATGCTTCCGGTCACGCGAAGTTCTTTCCCTTCGAAAGCTATGCGCGTACTCTCAATGCGTTGCCGAAGTCGATCGGCCCACTGCTGCGCGCCTTCTTCATCTGTTTCCGGCAGCAAAACGCAAAATTCTTCACCGCCAAAGCGACAAGCGAAATCGCTCAAACGAATCGTATCGCTGAGCACGGCGGCCAATTCACGCAAGACGGAATCTCCGGCCGCATGCCCGTGCACGTCATTGATGTTCTTAAAGAAATCAGCATCAAGAACAGCACACGCAAGTTTCAATCTGTGGCGCTTGGCACGCTCGAATTCTCGTTGTGCTGTGACATCAAAATGGGCACGAGTTGGAAGTCCAGTGAGTGGGTCAGCCAACGCCACGGCTTTCAGTCGACGCTGAAGATGTTCGACACGGCGCGCAGAGCGAAGACACGCAAGCAGATCCTGACCACTATGCGGCTTGGAAAGAAACAGATCCGCGCCGGCATCCAGACAGCGCTTGAAGCACTCAGGCGATGAATCAGACGACGTCAACGTCACAAAGCAGAATTCATCACGAAGATTCTCGCGGAGCCTGCGGCAAAACTCCGTGCCCTCAAGGTTGGGCATATTGACGTCGCTGAAGACGATTTGAGGAGCGAACGAATGGCATAATTCGAGCGCCTGCTGCCCATCACTGGCGGTCATGAACGTCAAGCCTTCGCGGCTAAGAAATGACTGCATCAATCGCAAATGTTCTGGCTGATCGTCAACGAGGAGTGCTACTGATTCCGATTCCTTCATGAGTTTGTCAAAATGCGGCGGGGAACTCGTTTGTAATGCTCAAGTATGGAACGCGATCTTCATGCGCGTGTGAATTTCTATGGAAGTTGTGGGCATTGAATAGGCTCATACGCAGGTTGAAGGCTCTGGAGAGAGCTCGCGGTGGCAATATGTCCTCGGCCAAGCCTGGGGTTATACGCGGCGGCCAGCGCCAAACCGGATAATCATGTGTCGGCAGGACAGATGCCCGCCGCACGAAGGCCGCTGTGTGTTTTCTCATTGATGCTCTCGCGCACCGCGTTGGTATCATCTATCTCACGCCCGATTGACCCTATTTGCCTCAGTTGATAGCATTCCGGGTTCTCCGTCCTTCCCGGCCGAGGCGGGGATTGGCGAACTTCTCGCCGGCAGGCGGCTTCAGCCTGCTTTCCACTTTTGGCCGTGACGAACGCCGGACGACGACGGAAATCCTGGAAAACAGCGAGTTTCCCGTTCCGTCCCAGAGCCGGTGTGCCAGCTAAGGAGTTTTGTGTGTCAGCCCCCGTTCTCGTTAAGGATCTTGTCGAGGCCGGCGTCCACTACGGGCACCGTGCCAGCCGCTGGAACCCGAAGATGCGGCCATATATTTATGGCAAGCGCAACCTGATTCATATCATTGATGTTCGGGAAACGGTTCGCGGCTTGTTGCGAGCTCGCCGTTATCTTAGCCAAGTGGCTGCCGGTGGCGGATTGATCCTGTTTGTCGGCACCAAGCGCCAGGCGTCAGATGCGATTTCCAAAGAAGCGGAGCGCTGCGGTATGCCGTATGTTAGCGACCGCTGGTTGGGCGGCACGCTCACCAATTTCCGCACTATTCGCAGTCGACTGGCCCGGCTTGAAGAATTGGAACGCCTGCGCGAAACTGATGAGATCAGTCAGTATTCCAAGAAGGCTCAGTCTGCGTTGACGCGCGAGTATCGCAAGATGTATCGCAACCTCAACGGGATTCGCTCGATGGACCGAATTCCTGAGTGCATTGTGATGGTTGATCCGCGCAAAGAGCACAATGCCGTTCGTGAGGCTCACAAATTGGGCATTGTCACGGTCGCCTTGATTGATACTGATGGCGATCCAGACGATGTCGATCTGCCAATTCCCGGCAATGATGACAGTATCCGGTCCATTGAACTGATTTTCTCACGGTTGGCTGACTCCGTGGCCGAAGGCAAAAGCTTGGCATCGATTGGACAGCCAGAGGAAACCGCCAGCAAACCCGCGCCAGCTCCGCGGCCTTCTGGGGTCATTCCGCGAACGCCCGCTTAGGTACTGGCAAGCGAAAACGAGCGTTCCTTCAGGCAGTCGTTTCGGCGCGAGAATGTCGAGCGAGTTGGCCGTCGCCGAGATTCCAGGAAACTCGTTCTCGCCGTGAGTGTCATTGTCATCCAGCATGCCGACTGAAAACCAGCTGGCACCCGCACGTCACACGAAATTTCCAGCAATCGCCCCGATGGCGAGTGAACCGACAGGAGTTGACGAAATGGCCGAGATAACCGCCGCTGCGGTCAAGGCGCTGCGAGATCGAACCCAATTGCCGATGATGAAGTGCAAGAAAGCACTGCAAGAAGCCAACGGCGATCAAGACGCCGCCGTCGAGGCCTTGCGAAAAGAAGGCGAGAAATTCAATGAATCTCGTGGCGATCGGGAAACGTCGGCCGGCCGTGTGGAGATCTTTGCGGACATGTCCGCCAGTGCAGGCGCGATCATCGAACTGCAATGCGAGTCCGATCCGGTTGCCAAGAACGATGAAGTCCGACAACTCTGCCGTGACTTGGCGACGCAATTGGCGACTGGTCCCGGTGCCGCATCTGCGCAAGAACTGCTCGCTCAGAACAACCCCAGTAAGTCTGGCGAAACGCTCCAAGACACGCTGAATGACATCACCAATCGCATCCGCGAGGTTTTTCGTCTTTCCCGCATTCAGCGATTGGAAGGTTCATGCGGCGGGTACGCTCACCACACCGGTTCGACTGGTGTTCTCGTTCAGGTTGAAGGTGGCAATGCCGAGGCTGGTAAAGATGTGGCAATGCACATCGCCGCGATGAAGCCGCAGGTTGTTAGTAAAGAAGACCTGCCGGCAGATGAAGTTGCCCGTGAGCGTGAAATCCTGCTCGAGGCTGCCCGCAAAGAAGGAAAGCCGGAAAACATCTTGGAGAAGATGGTCGAGGGACGTCTGCGAACGTTCTACGAGCAGCGCGTGCTCAACGAGCAGAAGTTCGTCAAAGATGAAACGCTGACGGTCACTAAGTTTCTTGGCAACAACGGCATGAAGGTCAACGCTTTTGTTTGTTGGGAATTGGGGCGCGACTGAGCTGCGCCCCTGATTCAACGAATGCAAGCACCGACAGTGACTCTGCGGCCAGCATGGTTCGCCAACTAACAATCTGGTGATTGTCGTCGTGCCGCTTTCAGTTCACGCCGAGTGCCTGTTAGCGAATCACGCCTGACTCACAAATCACGACGACATCGTTCTGAGGTTGAGTTTCATCGAAGGATTCTGACTTCTGGTTGATACTCAAGTTTGGGCAGGGCCGTTGTTCTATGCGCATCTAGCTAGTCAGCCGTGCCCTTGTCGTTGGTTGCCTTGCGCAAACGGCAGTTCTTTGCGCAAACCCTATATGTAAAAGTCGTTGAACAAACTGCGACGCCCCATGAATTGTGTAAGAATAGGGCTGTTTCTACGCGTGAGAGCGCAAACCTATTCAGAGGGTGCACTTACGCTATGCAAGCCGATGTTGACGCCTGATAAGGGATGGCTATAATTCTTTCGCTGTTAAGGTGAGCAAATTCGGCAGACGCGGTCAAGAAAAACTTTTGCGTGAATCTTAACGACTGCACCAGCCGCGCAGGGCTCAACACTTTCAGCGATTTATGGAAGCGGCGGACCACAGGGTGAATGCCTTGTTTCGCATAATCACGGACGCTGGGAACTCGCGCGGGTTTGCTTGGAGCGAACTCCAACTACGAGTTCTCGCTGGCCATCAGCTAGGGAGAGAGGGGTGGTTAGCGTAATGAAAACCGTTTTCACCACCGGCGAAGCAGCCAAGATTTGCAAAGTCAGCCAGCAAACAATCATTCGTTGCTTTGACTCTGGCCAACTCAAGGGCTTTCGCGTTCCGGGCAGCCGATTTCGGCGGATTCCGCGGGATCAACTGTATTCCTTCATGAAGGATAACGGTATCCCGACTGATGCGCTGGATTCCGGTAAGCGCAAGATCCTCGTCGTTGACGATGATGAAGAACTTGTCGAACTCATCGTTGACGTGCTTGAGCGTGACGGCCGGTTTGAAATCCGCACCGTCAACAATGGCTTTGACGCCGGCATGATGGTCAAGGACTATCGCCCTGACCTGATTGTGCTGGACGTGATGCTGCCAGACATCAATGGCAAAGAAGTCTGCCAGCGCGTCCGTACAGATAAGGCAATGGACGATATCCGCATCATCTGCATCTCCGGGATGGTGGAGGAAGACAAGATTGACGACTTGCGCAAATCCGGCGCGAACGACTTCATGCATAAGCCGTTTGAAGTTGAGAAGTTGCTGGAGCGGATTTGCCGCCACTTAGAAATCGAAGTCGGTTCACAGGCTTGATCGCATCCGCCTGACCAACCGTGGTTGACAGCGGATGCACATGCAGGTTGACGGAGCTGGCAATCGTCAGCCCTGTGAAGTCTGCATCCAAGATAGTTCCCCCCATAACGCAAGCGGCACGGCGGCCGGATGGAGTTAATCCCTCTTGTGATGCTGGCAGGCATCGCAAGTTTCCCTGTTCCGCCGTACTATCCGCATGTGGCTCTTGTCGTCAGTCGCCCGATCGGCTCGGACGGTACTGCCCACGCGTGATGCGGGAGAGATACTCGCGGAGCCTGAGGGATCAGTCGAGCAAGGGAACCGGCTCTTCTTCCCCCTGAGCGATTCCAGCGCGGCAAGCTTGGCACTCGCGTGGCTGCAACCGAGAGAGTCAGAACGAATCGGGTTGTTGCTTGATCTGGCGTGTCGAGACGCTTCGTTTTGCTGCTGGTTGGCCTCGCAAGTAAACTTAGATCACGGTTCAAATTCACCAGTCGAGTCTGCTTCGACGTCGCCAGTCGATCGATCATCCAAGACGGATTTTTCGCTGCGCGATCTGATCGCTTCGGTTGCAGGCTCGTCAACACTTCCGTTGTTCTTTGCGCAGGGCTCCCCTCGCCAACTACGAAAGAAATGGCGAAGGAAGGCGGCCAGGCAGAATGCGTTGGCCGTTACTTTTGCCGAATTAGCCACAAAACTGGCCCACAAGCGCAACCGCAAGAACAAGAAATCGCCAACCGCCGATTACGCCAGATTACTGGCCTTATTGCTTTCAGGTCCCAAGTGGCTGCGGATCACCAAGCAAATTTGTCAATCGTCGCAATCAGTCACTTGCGTCACTGCTAGCGATGTCAATCCCGGAATGCTGCGTCATTCAACGACGCGCTCGCAACTCGCCAAAGCGTATTTTGCCGCGCTGCCAGCCAAAGTCGCCGCCGCCACCCAGTTTCTTTCGTTGAAAGGGATCAAGAGCACCGCAGCGAGCCCCGAGGAAGAGTGGCTGCCTGCGCTTGAATCGATTGCCGAATCTCATCGTCACCTGCAGTCGGAAGAACAAGCCCCCAAGCGCATTCGTCGCTTGATTGCATCGGCGAGGCAATCGGGCAAGCAAGCTCAGGCGGTATGGAAGCCTGTATCTGGTTTGCCGACAGGTTGGGTGGAACGTATGGTCTTTGACTCGTTTTGTCAGTCAAAAACGTTTCAGCGGAGTTTGGAGGCAGAGAAGCTAGAGTCGTTGGCCGAATTCGCCGCCGGAGCAGGACATGAGATCAACAATCCCATCGCCGTGATCAGCGGCCGGGCAAGTCTGCTGGCCAGCAGCGAAGCTGAACCCAAACGCCGCCGCGACTTGCAGATCATCAAAGCTCAGGCGGATCGTGTCTATGAAATGATTGCCGGGATGATGTTTTTTGCCCGGCCGCCCCGCGCAAAGTTGACAGAAGTGGACCTACCGCAATTGGTCAGCAGGCTATACGACGAAATCGACGAGATTGCCGCCGCCCGCAAGATTGAACTCGCAAGCGAAGGGCTCTGGCGTCCACTTCCGATTCTGGCCGATGCCACGCAGTTGGCTGCCGCCCTGAAGGCTGTGTATGATAACGCCCTGTTTGCGGTAGGCTCTGATGGCCGAATCGTCACGTCCATCTCAACAACCAAAGACAAGGACGCGGCCGAGATTACGATTCGCGATACAGGCCCCGGCATTTCACCCGAGATTCGCCGACATCTATTCGACCCGTATTTCAGTGGACGCCAGTCTGGGCGGGGATTAGGAATGGGGCTATCCAAGGCTTGGCGCATCATTGATCAGCACGCCGGCAACATTGACGTACACAGCGAAAGTGGACATGGCGCAACATTTGTTATCACGCTCCCTCTCCGCCAGGTTGAGCGTCCCGCGGATTAGTCGAGGCTGGCCGTTCATTGGAATTTGCGCCGTTTTGATGCTTCTGGGTTCCGCTGAACCGCTACAGGCACAAACGTCCGGGGCAGAACTAGCAGGAGACATCGGTACGCCGCAGAACGCTGCGGAGCCCGGCGATCAACAAGCAGCAGTTCCGATTGATCCCGATTTCGCTCCGCATGAGCACCCTTTCGGCCCTTGGAGCATTTTGCCCCCAGCACTGGCGATCATATTGGCGATTGTCACGCGGCGCATTGTCCCTTCTCTGATGTTGGGCATCCTCTGTGGTGCGGTCGTGCTTCAGATTCCTGAGTTCAATTCTGCCGAGCCGGGCGCCGCGAGGTATTGGGAGCTGATTTCAAGATCTGTCGCCAGTTGGGGCGAGGATTTTCTTTGGACTCCGCTGACCGATAGCGACCTCTTGTCAGTGTTCATGTTCACGATGTTGATGGGCGCGATGGTCGCCGTCGCGCATGCGTCGGGGGGAATGTATGGTCTTGTTGACAAAATGAGTCCACTAGCCAAGACACGACGCGGCGGTCAGATGACCGGGTGGGGATTGGGGATGGTTGTCTTCTTTGATGACTATGCCAACTCACTGCTGTTGGGTAACACGCTGCGGCCGACAATGGACCGGCTGAAGATCTCGCGAGAGAAGCTGGCCTACATCGTCGATTCCACATCGGCGCCCATTGCCAGCATTGCGCTGATTTCCACTTGGGTGGCCATCGAATTGGAGTACATCAGCGATGGTTATCAAGAGCTTGGCTTGGCGCTGACGCAATCAGTCGAATCGCTGAGATTCCAAGCGTTCATGAAATCGATTCCGTATCGCTTTTACGCGATTATGGCTTTGGTGTTTGTGGCGATCATCTCTTGGATGGGACGCGACTTCGGTCCCATGCTGAAGGCTGAGCGCCGCGCTGCAAAGCGACGGGACGGTGGGGGTGATCAAACACTTTCCTCTGCCGGCGGTGCCGTTGAAGAGCACGCGAAGGAGATCAGTGCGGACGAAGCCGCAATCAGCCCTGCGGCAGATATTCCAAGGCGATGGATCAACGCCGTGCTTCCTATCATGGCGATCATCGGCGTCACTCTGTGGTTGATCATCGTGACAGGAACAAAACAGATTGGAGCTGATGAACCACTGTTGGATCGATTCCAAAATGGCGACAGTTATCTGGCTCTTCGCTACGGCGCGTTGGCCGGTTTGTTGGTCGCTGCGCTTTCCGCCTGGGTGCAACGACTGATGACGTGGAAACAGATCGGAGTTGCCGCCTTTGCTGGCGCCAAAATGATCCTGCCGGCTCTTGTCATCCTTTGGCTCGCTTCTGGAATCAAGTCAGTAACGCAGTCGGACAACGTTTATTCGTTGCCGGAGCAGGTCACGCTCGTTTCTCAGGCCGGGTCTTTTGTCAGCGTGCCAGATGACACCGCGGATAACCAAGGATCGCTGGCGCCCAAACTCAGCGTCATGATTGAGCAGCAGCTCTCCGGTGCCTTGACCATGACGGTCGAAGAGGCGGATAACGCAGGACAGATCGCGACAAAAGTTGTCGAGGCTTCGTCGCGAG
The DNA here is from genome assembly GCA_028066245.1 of Pirellulales bacterium. Taxonomy (GTDB): domain Bacteria; phylum Planctomycetota; class Planctomycetia; order Pirellulales; family S012-138; genus CALJLD01. The sequence goes on from JALCBR010000009.1 coordinate 68,774, forward strand.
ACGATCTTTCACAGGAACAGGCTGCCTTGTTCGATGCCGCATACGATCGCGATCGCCTGAGCCGCTCCGGGAGCTTGGCGACAGCTGACTATGTTGGCAATGTGATCCGTGATCACATCACCCCTTTCTGGATGCCGACCATTGTGTTCTTGCTGGCGGCCGCCGTAGCTTTTTCCACGGGTACAAGTTGGGGCACCATGGGAATTCTCACGCCACTGGTCGTGAGCGTGACTTACAAAGTGATTGCCGAGGGCGCAGGCGCTGACGCGGACCCGAACGTGCTGGTTTATCACCCCATCTTGATGGCCAGTATCGGCAGTGTCCTGGCCGGTGCGATCTTTGGCGACCATTGCTCGCCGATCTCCGACACAACCGTGCTGTCCTCTGTCGCCAGCGGTTGCAACCATATCGCTCATGTGCGCACGCAGATGCCGTATGCGATGCTGGTTGCGTTGCTCGTGATTCCCCTCGGCACCATCCCTGCGGGCTGGGGAATTGCCTGGTACGGCGCCTTGGGATGCATTTTGTTATGCTGCGTTGCCGCAGTGGGGATTGTCTACCTGGTGGGGAAACGCGTTGATGAAGACGATGCGGAAACTTCCGCAATGACGGGTTCCGCGCAGGACGCAGACAGTAATGATGTGCAAGGTCGGTGAAACCAGGAGTGACGCCACCAGCCCGGTCCTACCGCCAATTCAAGACCACAAAACTTGCTTCTATTGAGATTGCCGCATGCGTCTTTGCCGTTTTCAACATGATGGCGAAATCCACGATGGATTCTACGCCGGTGACCAAGTGATTTCTTTTGCGTCCGCTAACACGGCTTATCACAAGCACATGGGCAGCGAGATCTTGCTGCCGCATCAGGAAACACTGCTGGCGTATTTGCCTCCGGACGGTCGAGCTCGCTCTATTGCCCAGCAGTTGCAGGATTGGGTGGAGAGTGAAGATTGTCCGGCGCATGTCGCAACGCCGGTTGACCAGGTCAAACTGCTCGTTCCCATTCCGCGTCCCAACAAACTGTTGTTGCTGGCAGGCAACTACGCGGATCATGTCGCGGAAACTGGAGATATTGGTCGAGAGCAAGAGGAAACATTCCCTTACGTATTTATGAAACCGCCATCGACTACGTTGACACACCCTGGCGATGCGATACGGTTGCCGAAGATCTCCAACACACACATCGATTGGGAATTGGAGTTGGCGGTTGTTATTGGACGCGAGGCCAGGGGAATCAGTGAAGCTGACGCGCTCTCGATTGTGGCCGGCTACACGATTGTGAATGACATCTCCAATCGCAAGTTCCGCCCAAACCCCAATCGCAAAGAGCGTCCAAAGGACAAGTTCTTTGACTGGCTGCATGGCAAGTGGTTTGATGGATTCTGTCCTTGCGGTCCATGCGTTGTTTCGGCGGAGGCCATTCCTGATCCTCAGGCTTTGGAGTTGCGCCTGACCGTTAATGGAGAAACGCAGCAAGAAGCCAGCGCGAGTCAGCAGGTGTTTTCGGTCGCACAGGTGATTAGCTTTGCTTCGAGCATCCTCACTTTGGAGCCGGGCGACATCATCTCGACGGGCACACCCGCCGGAGTTGGCTTGGGCAAGAACGTCTTTTTGGGGCCGGGTGATGAGATGCAGGCTTCGATTGAAGGAATCGGAACGCTCGTTACGCCGGTTGTCGCGGAATAGCGGTTCATGAACCGTGCTTCTCGCTATTGTTCTACTTATATTGTTCTCTACCCAAGCGGGCGAATGGCTCGATGAACGCCGTAAACGTCATTGCGAAGTTCATCCGATTCGCATCTCAGCAAGCAACTCGAGCGCGGAGATTCTTCTGATGAAGTTTGATTCGTTGTTGATGGCACGGTGGATAGGACTATTTTTCGTTGCTCTTGTTGTCGCGCTAGCGTCACCCTCCGCGCCGGTTGCGGCTCAAGATGCCGTTTTTCCCGGCGAAGCATGGGAGCGGATTGAGCAACCTGAATCCGTTGGCTATTCAAGCGCAAAACTCGAAGAAGCACGTGAGTTCATTAAGGGCTTGCCTTCAACGGGAGCAATGGTTGTCGTCGGTGGACGGGTCCTGTTTGAACACGGTAACTTGACCGAGATTAGTTACATCGCTTCTGTCCGTAAGAGCGTGTTGTCCATGCTGTACGGAATCGAAGTTGAGAAAGGGAAGATTGATCTTTCCAAGACGCTTGAGCAACTGCAGATTACCGATCATGGCGGCCTCAGTGATCAGGAACGGCAAGCGACCACCGATCACTTGCTCAGCGCGCGGTCCGGCGTCTATCACGCCGCGTCCAACTCGGGCGACAGCCTGGCGCAGGCTCCTCCCCGCGGATCGCAGAAGCCGGGCGAATACTTCCTCTACAGCAATTGGGACTTCAACGCGCTGGGGACGATTTTCGAGCAAGAGAGCGGCCGCAATATCTATGACGCCGTTGAGCAGGAATTGGCCGGCCCGCTGGGCATGCGTGAATTCCAACGCGCTCGGCACCGCAAAAGCGGCAACCTTGAGGCCTCCATGCATCCGGCCTATCACATGCACTACTCAACGCGCGACATGGCACGAATTGGCTATTTGATGTTGCGGGGCGGCGTGTGGGACGGAAAACGGATTCTCTCAGAGGATTGGATCAAGAAGAGTACTAGTGCGATCACACCAGTTGAGAAGATGAACCCGGGAGGGCACAGGCGTGGCGAATTGGGCTATGGCTATCTGTGGTGGGTTTTTGACGGTCCACGCGTCGAGCCAGCCTTTGAAGGTGCCTACACCGGCATCGGAGCGGGCGGGCAGTTCATCACGGTCATTCCCAAACTTGATGTGGTCGTCGCTCACAAGACCAACCGAGGCCGACGATTGGATGATGGCGGTCGCCGATCATCGACATCCCGTCGCGATTATTTCACGTTTCTGAAAAAGATCGCTGCTGCTCGGACCGAAGGTGCAGGGCAAAGATAGCGCTGGTGAACAGCGAGCGTCGCTACAACAACACTTCCCGCAGCTCTTTCGCCACGCGTTCGAGGTCGGCATCGACCATCATTTGCACGAGTTCGCGAAAGGTGACACTGGGAGTCCAGTCGAGTTGCTGTTTGGCCTTGCTGGCGTCGCCACGTAGCGTGTTGACCTCGGCTGGCCGTAGCAGCGAGTCGTCGATCTCGACGTGCTCTTGCCAGTCAAGGTCAACATGCCCAAAGGCGTACGCTACAAGTTCTCGCACAGAATGTTGCTCACCGGTGGCGATCACAAAGTCATCTGGCTGCTTTTGCTGGAGCATCAAATGCATCGCCCGAACGTAATCGCCAGCGAATCCCCAATCGCGCCGCGCATCTAAATTGCCGAGGAAGAGTTTATCCTGCACGCCGAGCTTGATCCTGGCGACGGCGTCACTGACTTTGCGGGTGACGAACTCCTTGCCGCGCAGCGGCGACTCATGATTGAACATGATTCCGCTACAAGCAAAAATTCCGTAGCTTTCGCGATAATTGACGGTGATCCAGTGGCCGTAAACCTTGGCAACCCCGTAAGGGCTACGCGGCCAGAAATGTGTGTCCTCATCCTGTGGCTCTTCCCGCACTTGGCCAAACATCTCACTGGACGAGGCCTGATAAAACCGGATGCCGGGATCGACCAGGCGGATGGCTTCCAGCATCCGCGTCACGCCCAGCGCGGTGAACTCGCCGGTCAGCAGCGGTTGATTCCAGCTCGTGGGGACGAAACTCTGCGCGGCCAGGTTATAGACTTCGGAAGGGCTGACGTCTTTGATCAGGTTGATGATGGAGAGTTGATCCAGCAGGTCTGCTTGATGCAACTCAATCTGATCGCGGAGATGTTCGATCCGTTCAAAGTTGGCCATGCTGGCGCGGCGGACCATGCCGTGCACGTCATAGCCGTGTTTGAGCAGATATTCCGCCAGATAGGCGCCGTCCTGCCCTGTGATTCCGGTGATGAGTGCAGTGGGCATGTGCCGAGCTTGGGAATGCAGGTGCCGGATCGGTGCCCGATTCAACGCGCATGAATTACTTTGCCGGTTTGTCCGGCTGGTCATCTTTGCCGTTGCCATTGGCGTCATCACGGGGAACACGGACGACCGCGGTCAGCATGTCGTCTTCGTCCAGGCCCATGATACGGACGCCTTGAGTGTTACGGCCAATAACTCCAATATCTGACACGGCGATCCGCTGGATCTTGCCGCGAGCGGAGATCATCATCACCTCGTCATCATCTTTGACGGACACAACGCTGACGACGTTGCCATTGCGTTTGGACGCCTTGATGTCACGGAGCCCCTTGCCACCGCGGCGCTGTGTACGATAGCGCTGACCGGACGACGATTCTGACTCATCATCGCCGCTTGTGACGTCCTCCTCATCTGTCTCTTGCAGGGTGCTGGGGCCAAAGGGAGTCCGCTTGCCATATCCGTGCTCACACGCTGTTAGCAGCGTGCTTTCCTCATCGGCCACAACCATGCCTACGAGATGATCGCCTTTGCCGAGATTGATGCCTTTGACTCCGCTGGTGTTGCGACCCATCGGCCGGGCGTCAGCTTCGTTGAAACGAATAGCCATACCGTGCGCGGTGGAGAGGACAATCTCCGCGCCGGCCTCCGTCACGGCCACGTCAACCAGTTCGTCCCCCTCCTTGAGCTTGATGGCGATGATGCCACCTTTCATGGGTCGACTGTAGGCTTTCAGTTCGGTCTTTTTCACCAGGCCGTTGCGGGTGGCCATGATCAGGAACTGGTCCGGCGTGAACTCGCGGACAGCGCGACAATCGGCAATTTGTTCGCCTTCGGAGAGGTTGAGCAGATTGACAATCGCCCGCCCCCGGGAATCGCGCGCCAAGGCAGGCAAGTCGTAGACTTTCTGCCAATAGACTTTGCCGTGGTTGGTGAAGAACAGCAGATAGGCATGCGTGCTGGCGACGAACAGGTGTTCGATCGGATCTTCATCTTCCGTCTTAGCGCCGATGAGACCTTTGCCGCCACGGCGCTGTGCGCGGTACACACTGACCGGCGTTCGTTTGATATAGCCGGCATGGCTGATGGTCACCACCATCGTCTCTTCGGGAATCAACTCCTCAAGATCGATCGCTCCGTACTCTTCGCCGGAAATTGTCGTGCGGCGTTTGTCTCCGTGCTTCCGCTTGAGTTCGACGCAATCCTCGCGAATCATCGCGAGGATATTGGCTTCATCAGAGAGAATCCTCAGGTACTCGGCGATCTCTTTGAGCAGTTCATTAAACTCATTGCCCAGCTTCTCTTGCTCAAGGTTAACCAGGTGACCGAGCGTCATCCGCAAAATGGCGTCGGCCTGAACGGGCGTCAGCGTGTAGCTATCCGCCTCGCCGCGCTCCTGCTGGAACTCGCCAAACCCTTCTTCTCCCAAGGCAACGCGAAGCATGGATGCCGGGGCTTCGATCCCCATCAAGCGCTCTTTGGCCTCGGCTTGGGTCTTGGAGGTGCGAATTGTCTGGATGACTTCGTCAATGTTGGCGAACGCCAGCAAAAGGCCTTCCACTGTATGGCGGCGTTGACGAGCTTTGGCCAACAGATGCTGCGTGCGGCGACGGATGACCGTCACCCGATGCCGCAGGAATTCTTCCAGCAGCTCCTTCAGATTGAGAGTTCGCGGCTTTCCGTCCACCAGCGCAAGCAGAATGATGGAGATGGTGTCCTGAAGCGGTGAAAACTGATAAAGCTGGTTGAGAACGACATGCGGATCGGTCTTGGCCTTCAGATCGATGACAATCCGCACTGGCTGCTTGAGATCACTGTAGTCATGAACGGCCGAAACCCCTTTGATCTTGTCGGCATTCGCCAAAGCGGCAATCTTCTCGATCACGCGGTCGCGAACTTGCTGGTAGGGAATCTCTGAGACAACGATCCGATACCGATCTTTTTTGACCTCTTCGATCTCCGCACGAGCGCGCAAGACCAATGTGCTGCGACCGGTGTAGTAGCCACGGCGGATTCCGGAGACACCTTGGATTTCTCCGCCGGTGGGGAAGTCTGGTCCGGGGATGATCTCGATCAATTCATCGATCGAAGTTTCCGGCTCATCAATCAACCGCACTAACGCGTCGCAGACTTCGCCAAGATTGTGCGGCGGGATGGAGGTCGCCATGCCCACGGCGATGCCGTTGGCACCGTTGATAAGCAGGTTGGGCAATTTGGACGGCAGCACAACCGGCTCCGTCCGCCGCTCATCGTAAGTGGGGAGGAAATCGACCGTGTCGAGCTTGAGGTCATCCAGCAGCAATGACGCAAACGGCGACAGCCGGGCTTCGGTGTATCGCATGGCGGCCGGGGGGAGGCCGGCGATCGAGCCGAAATTGCCCTGTTTGTCCACCAGCACATAACGCATGTTCCAATCTTGGGCCATGCGCACGAGCGTGGGGTAGATGACGCTTTCACCGTGAGGGTGGTAGTTACCGCTAGTGTCGCCCGAGATCTTTGCGCACTTCACTCGACTGGCGCCAGGCGAAAGGTTGAGATCATTCATGGCGACGAGGATCCGTCGTTGAGAAGGCTTCAAGCCATCTCGAACATCCGGCAACGCCCGGCTGACGATCACGCTCATGGCGTACGTCAGGTAGCTTTCGCGCAGCTCATCCTCAATGGCTAGCTCACGCAACCGCGAGTCACCATTGCCGTTTTCGCCGCCGGAACCAGAAGCATCCCCTTCAGGTGGAAGGTCCGTTCCACCAGGGTCCGTGGGGTCGTTGGACAAGAGTTTTGACCTTTCCTTGGAGCGATATGAGTCCGTCGCGGCGGCCTGAAAATCTCGGCCAAAATTGCGTGTGTTGGACCGTCTCTGAACAGTTCAGATTCTACCCGATTTTGGTCGCCGACAAAAGCCGCTGACGCTTCTGGAAACCGGCGAAAAACCACGCAAAAACGGCATTTCTTGGCCTCGTGTTGAAACTCCTTTCTCACACGGTTTTGTCAACCTGAAGTCCAGCAAAAACCCGCGCCGTAACTGCCACCTGACACGAAAAAGTTTGCCTACAATGAACTCAGGATTTGAAAGCTGGTTGGGCAATTCAGACCTTGGCTGGTCTTTAGGTGAAATTGGAATCACGCTAGCCAATGAGTTCGCCGACAGCTCCAGGGCGTTTCGCATTCAATTGGCATTGAGAGCCAAGGCTGAGTCGCCGCCCGAGTTGCACCAGTGAGGCAAGACTCCGTTGATGTCGGAGATCCTCAGCGATCAGTCGCTCCGATTGCGGGGTTTCTGCCAACAACGAGATCGAAATTGGCTGCGTGCGATCAAACGCCCTGCATGAGCGCTACCGCATGGCGAACGAGAACGATCTTGAGTAAGATTCCAGGCACGTTGTTCTTTGTTGCTGATTGATTGCGCTGCTGCGCTTTCCTCTCTGCTTTGAGTGATTTGACTATGGCCGTTGTGCAAGCATTTCGTGGGATACGGTATGATCTGGGACACGTCGGAAATCTGGCGGATGTTGTAGCGCCGCCGTACGACGTGATCTCTGACGCGATGCAGGATGAACTCTACGATCGGCACCCGGCCAATGTTGTACGCTTGATCCTCAACCGAGAGGAGCCGGGCGATGATGAGGCCAGCAATCGCTACCAGCGTGCGGCCAAATTCTTTCGCGACTGGCAGCGACAAGGAGTGATGTTCACAGAATCAGACCCGGCGCTCTACGTCTACCATCAGGAGTTTGAGTTTGGTGGCCAGCGGTATACGCGCCGCGGATTCATGGCTCGGGTCAAGTTGGAGCCTTTCGGGGAAGGTCAGATCTATCCGCATGAAGAAACCATGTCCGGACCCAAAGCTGATCGACTCAAGCTCACGACTGCTTGCCAGGCAAACATGAGCCAGATCTTTGGCATCTACCCGGACCAGGCAAACGAAACGCAGCAGCATTTGGAATCCGTCGTGGGGAATTCCGTAGGAGTGCAGGCGACCGACCACCTCGGCGTCGTCCACAAGTTGTGGCCTGTCACAGACTTGGATGTGATCGGCAAAGTAACCTCGTCCATGGCTGATCGGCCGATGTTCATTGCCGATGGTCATCATCGCTATGAGACCGCCTGTAATTATCGCCAAAGTTTGGCGGATGCCGGCGAGTTGACGCCAGAACATCCTGCAAACTACGTGCTGATGATGTGTGTTGCCATGGAAGACCCTGGCATGGTCGTCTTTCCCACGCATCGATTGTTCCGCGGGCTGCCGAACCTGGACAGCACGACACTAGCCGCCGCATTGGGGGACTGCTTCACCACGCGCGTCACCGGCGAAGGGAGCGATCTTGGACAGCGTGTGTGGAACGAGGTCGAATCAGCAGGTGATCAAGGGACGCTTGGTCTATTCACCGTTGCGGATGAACGCTGGACTCTGGCTTCGATCACAGATGCCGGACGCGAGAAGATGGCTTCCGTCGCCGGAGACCACGGTGATGATTGGCGAGGGTTGGGCATCAGCTTGCTGCATCGGTTGTTGCTAGAAACCCTGCTCGATGCGAAAGAGCTCCCCAAACCGACTTACGTGCATCAAGTTGATGAAGTCATTGAGGAACTTGACGGTGGTGATGAGTATCAACTCGCCGCGCTGGTCATGCCACCGACAGTAGACGATATCCGTCGCATTTCTGAGCGCGTCGAGCGGATGCCGGCCAAGAGTACATATTTTTACCCGAAGCTTCTTTCCGGACTGGTTATCAATCCGCTGTGATGAACATCGGGTTTCAACGGACAAGATTGGTGCCGTTCCGTGTGGCCTGACGACTGACTTCGTGCTTCTGCTTAGCACGAGGCCAAAGCTTGCTTGATGTGGTTTTCCGGTGCAGGCATGGATGAGATCGATCCGCAATTCGATACGTGCACCCGCGTGCTAGGAATCGACCCTGGCTTGAATTGCACGGGCTATGGAGTTCTGGAATCGCAGGGTGCATGCCAGAGGCCCGGGGTCGTCGAAGCAGGCGTCATCCGTGGCGGCAGTTCCAGCAAGCCGTTGGCTGAGCGTGTGGCCGTCATCCACCGCGGCATTAAGGACGTGATCAAGTCTTTCGCACCCCAAGCGATGGCTCTGGAGGAACTCTACTCGCACTATGATCGGCCGCGCACATCCATCTTGATGGGGCACGCACGCGGCGTGACCTGTTTGGCTGCCGCTGAAGCGGGTATTCCGGTTGTTAGCTACGCGGCCACTCGTGTGAAGAAGCTGTTGACCGGCAGTGGTCGTGCGTCCAAGTCACAAATGCAGTTGGCTGTGCAACGAGAACTGTCACTCGCGGAATTGCCGGAACCAGCCGATGTTGCCGATGCGTTGGCGATTGCCTTGGGCCACTTCTACTTGCGCAATCGAAGATCAGATGTGGAGTGCTAAAGCGCTTTCTTGTTGACGTTCCGTCACTAACAAAGCACTCCAGAACATCTCTCTGATGGAGTTCTTTTGTCGGCAGTCCCATCGCTTTGCGGGCGCGTAACTGAATTGCCGCGCGCCCTGCTTTCACGCGTACGGGCGAAATTGACATTGGTCAAATTTTTCCA